>CAYIIH010000315.1:5214-10441 GCA_964363225.1 uncultured Verrucomicrobiota bacterium
CCCGTTTTTTTGGTGGTGGGGGGGGGCGGGGTTGTTGGGGCCCCAAATGCGCGGCCGCCCGCTCCTGCGCCACGCCAGAAAATCCTCGCGGCGCGCGAGCATTCGTACAAATTGCAGTGCAGAGAACAATGAAAGCTTCCGATGGAGTGTCCGGGGCCACCACCTTCTCCCATCGTGGTTCTTGCGCTTTCTTGCGTTTTTTGCGGCCATGCGTGGTGTTCTGCTTTCTGGCCGCACCTTTATTGCAGGCGGCCGACAGCAAATCTCCGGCTCCTGCCCAAGTCGAGAACGCCGTCCAGGAAACCGAACTGGCCACCATCAAGCTGACGCCGCAGGCCGAGCAGCGCCTCGGGATCGTGCTGGCCGAAGCGGCGCGTAAGCGGGTCGTGGTGACGCGACTGTTCGGTGGCGACATCATGGTTCCGCTCGCCCCCAGGGGCGAAACGCCCAGCGGCTACTTCCCGCTTGCTTCCGCCACGCCGGACGAGTTGCTCAAAATCTCGGATCAGCAGGCCATCGCTGACGGTGACCTCGAGAAAGCCAAAGTCCAACTCGAAGCCGCGCAGCGCACGCTCAAGCGCGCTGAGACGCTCATCGCCGAAGACGCCGGCAGCGTCCGTGCGGTGGACGATGCCGCCGCCGCCACGCGGCTCGCGGAGAAGTCGCTCGAAGTCGCCCAGGTCCGACGGTCGTTGCTCGGTGCGCCCGTGGCGGACGCCGTGCGCGGCCAGCGCGTTTGGGTGCGCGTGCCGGTTTACGCGGGCGAACTGAAGCTCATTGACCCCACGAAAGAAGCGCGCGTCGGCAGCATCGAAGCGCGGCCCGGCGCAACGAATTTCGCGGCCAAACCGGTTCCGGCTCCGCCGTCCGCCAATGCCCTCGCGGCCACCGTGGACTTGTTCTACGAAATCGAAGGCGCGCGTGGCGCGTTCAAGCCCGGCCAGCGCGTCAGCGTGAGCCTGCCGATGCGCGGCGAGGCCGACAGCCTGGTCGTGCCTTGGGCGGCCATCATCCACGATATTCACGGCAACACCTGGGTTTACGAGCACCTCGCGCCGCAGACCTTTGCGCGGCGGCGGGTGCAGGTCGCGCGCGTCGTTGGCGGCGATGCTGTCCTTGCCAGCGGCCCCAAGCCCGGCACGAAAGTGGTCACCGACGGGGCCGCGGAGTTGTTCGGCACGGAGTTCGGTGGAGGCAAATAGCCGCAAAGAACTCAAAAAGACGCAAGAAATGAAGTCACAGAATGAGGATGGGGAACATGCAAGTAGAGCACGATGGCGCGAATGTTTGACTCCTCGCTTTGTGTCCTCTTGCGTTTCTTGCGGCAATTCCTTCGGTGCAGGAATTTGTCATAGAGAATAGCCTCAAGGGAGTCAAAGCGACGCAAAAAATGAAAACAGAGAATCAAAAGGACCGAGTGTTTCAACTGTGTGACGTGGTGCGCGAGACGGGGTTCGCGATCCATCAATACCATGGGCCGGGCCACCTGGAGAAGGTGTACGAGAACGCGCTGGTGCATCGGCTCCGCAAGCTCGGTCTGAAAGTTGAGCAGCAGAAACCGCTGACCGTCTATGACCAGGATGGAACGGTCGTGGGCGAATACTTCGCCGACTTGCTGGTGGAGGATCAACTCATCGTCGAACTCAAGGCGGCCAAGGCCACGACCGACGAACATGTCGCTCAACTGCTCGGCTATCTCCGGGCCGCTCGCATCGAGCACGGCTTGCTCGTGAACTTCGGAGCCGCAAGGTTCGCCATCAAGAAGTACGTGATGTCTGACCCAGCGCTGCCTCGTGCCAGCCTCCTTTCCCTCCTTTTTGCGTCTCTTTGCGCTCTTTGCGGCCATTGAGTTCTAGCCACAAGAAACTCAAGAAGACGCAAAATGAAAATGGAGAAGCACATCGAGGATCGCCTCACACCCCTGGACTTTTCGGTCGCCGTGCGGTTGGTCATCCAACATCGGCACGCACCTGAGCATTGCAAGCGCGAAGTTTCATCTCCTCTTCTTGCGTCGCTTTGCGTTCTTGGCGGCCATTCCCTATGCTGACCACCATCGTCTCCACTGCTTTACGGTTTCGCGTTCTGGTCGTTGCGGTGGCCGGGTTGCTGATCGTCTTCGGCATCCGCACGGTGCGACACGCGCCGCTGGACGTGTTCCCGGAATTCGCGCCGCCGCTGGTAGAAATTCAGACGGAAGCCCCCGGCCTCTCCACCGAGGAAGTGGACGCCCTCGTGACCGTGCCGTTGGAAAATGCGCTCAACGGCACGCCGTTCCTTAAGACTATTCGCTCGAAGTCTGTGCTCGGTTTGTCGTCGGTGGTGCTGATTTTCCAGGACGGCGCGGACGTGCTGAAGGCGCGGCAATTGGTGCAGGAGCGGTTGATGCTGGCGCAGAGCCGTCTGCCGACCGTGGTGAAACCGCCGGTGCTCATGGCCCCGTATTCGTCCCTCAGCCGCGCGATGAAAATCGGTGTCTCGTCGAAGAAGCTCTCGCAGATGGAACTGAGCGAGCTGGCACTTTGGACCATGCGCCCGCGGTTGATGTCCGTGCCCGGCGTGGCCAACGTCGCCATCTGGGGCCAGCGCGACAAGCAGTACCAGGTGCTCGTGGACCCGGAACGATTGCGCGCGGCGGGCGTGACGCTCGACGCGGTGATGCGGGCCGCCGGCGATGCCGCGTTGCTGAGTGCGGGTGGGTTCATCGACACTCCCAACCAACGCATGGCGGTGCGACAACTGGTCTCGATCACGTCCGCCGACAACCTCGCCCGCGCCGTGGTCGCATTCCGCAACGGCGCGTCCATCCGGCTTGGCGACGTGGCCAATGTGGTCATCGGCCATCCCGCGCCCATTGGCGATGCCGTCATCAATGACGGCCCCGGCCTGCTGCTCATCGTCGAGAAGCAGCCCTGGGGCAACACACTCGACGTGACCCGCGAAGTCGAGCGCGCCCTCGCCGACCTCAAGCCGGGCCTGGCTGACGTGGAACTCGACTCCACCATCTTCCGCCCCGCGACGTTCATCGAGATGTCGCTGGACAATCTTTCCCAGGCGATGTGGCTGGGGAGCGCGCTGGTGGCGGTCATCCTGATCCTGTTCCTCTTCGACTGGCGCACCGCGTTCATCAGCATGACGGCGATCCCGCTGTCGTTGCTCGCGGCCATCCTGGTCGTACATTGGCGGGGCTACACCATCAATACCATGGTGCTGGCCGGCCTCGTCATCGCGCTCGGCGAAGTGGTCGATGACGCCATCATCGGCGTGGAAAACATTCTGCGCCGGCTGCGGCTGAACCATCTTAAGACCCATCCGGAACCAGCGTTCCAAGTCGTGCTAAACGCCTCGATCGAAGTTCGCAGCGCCGTGGTCTATGCCAGCCTCATCGTCGTGCTGGTCTTCCTGCCGGTGTTCTTCCTCGAAGGCCTGGCCGGCGCCTTCTTCAAGCCGCTGGCCACGACCTACGTGCTGGCCATGCTGGCCTCGTTGCTGGTGGCGCTCACCGTCACGCCGGCGCTCTCGTTGATGCTGCTGCACGGCAAGCCCGAGCGGAAACACGACGCGCCACTCGTGGCGTGGCTGAAGAAGCATTATCGCGGCATCCTGCCGTGGTTTATCGCG
Organism: uncultured Verrucomicrobiota bacterium; assembly: GCA_964363225.1. GTDB lineage: Bacteria > Verrucomicrobiota > Verrucomicrobiia > Limisphaerales > CAYIIH01 > CAYIIH01. Next base: position 8,833 of record CAYIIH010000315.1, read on the forward strand.
CGGCCCAAGCTGGCGGTGGTCCTGTTGCTAGTGGCGTTCGGGGCGACCGGCGTTGCCTGGACGCGGCTGGGCGAGGAGTTCCTGCCGAACTTCCAGGAGCGCGACTTCCTCATGCACTGGGTCGAGAAACCCGGCACGTCGCTCGAGGCGATGACGCGCATCACCATCCGCGCCAGCAAAGAACTGCGGTCCATCGCCGGCGTACGCAATTTCGGCGCGCACATCGGGCGTGCGGAAGTGGCGGACGAAGTTGTGGGACCGAACTTTACCGAGTTATGGATCAGCATTGATCCGAAGGTGGAGTACAAGCCGACCATCGCGAAGATCCAGGAAGTGGTCGATGGCTACCCCGGCCTCTACCGCGACCTGCTCACCTACCTGCGCGAACGCATCAAGGAAGTGCTGACCGGCGCGAGCGCGACTATCGTGGTCCGCATCTACGGCCCGGACCTGGCGACACTCCGCGAACTGGCGGCGACCGCCGGCAAAGCCATGAGCGACATCAAGGGGGTGTCCGCGCTGAAGGTGGAACCGCAGACGCTCGTGCCGCAAGTCATCGTGCGGCTGCGGCCCGACGTGGCGGGCAACTTCGGCCTCACGTCCGCCCAAGTGCGCCGCGCCGTGGCCACGCTCGTGAAAGGCACCAAAGTTGGCGAGGTGTTCGAGGAACAGAAGATTCACGACGTGGCGGTGTGGGGCGAAGGGCGCGTGCGCACGGACGTGCAGTCGCTGCGCGAGCTGCTCATCGAAACGCCGACCGGCGGGCACGTCCTGCTCGGCGACGTGGCCGACCTGGAGATTATTCCCGCGCCCAACGAAATCAAACGCGAAGGCGCTTCGCGGCGGATTGACGTGACCTGCAACGTCGAAGGCCGCGACCTCGGCAGCGTGGCACGAGACATCGAGACCAAAGTCCGCGCGCTGTCGTTTCCGCACGGCTATCACCCGAAGTTCCTGGGTGAATACGCGGCGCGACAGGAGGCCCGCCAGCGACTCATCGGTCTCTCGCTGATCGCGGTGATCGGCATGTTGGTGCTGCTGCAGGCTGATTTCCAATCCGTGCGGGTGACGGCGCTGGTCGGGCTGACGTTGCCCTTCGCGCTGATCGGCGGCGTGTTCGCCGCGTGGTGGGGCAGCGGGGTCTTGTCGCTCGGCTCCCTGATTGGCTTCGTGACGGTGCTGGGAATCGCCGCGCGCAACGGCATTCTGCTGGTGAGCCACTACCGCCACCTGGAAACGGAGGAGAACGAAGCCTTTGGCCCCAACCTCATCCTGCGCGGCGCGGAGGAGCGGCTCACGCCGATCCTGATGACCGCCGGCTGCGCGGCACTCGCGTTGCTGCCGCTGGTGATCAAAGGCAACGTGCCTGGACACGAGATCGAGTTCCCGATGGCGCTCGTCATCCTCGGCGGGCTGCTGACTTCGACGATGTTGAACCTGCTGCTGCTGCCCGCGCTCTATGGCGCCGTGATGAAACCGCACCCCCAGGCGCCCGCTGTAAAGATATCACAAATCCAGGAATGAGCGATCAACACGTCATCATCCCTGCAGGCCGGGGCGCATTCGCGAGATGTCGGTAGCTTCTCGGTGATTTCACGAGAGATTTTGA
>CAYIIH010000316.1:0-10379 GCA_964363225.1 uncultured Verrucomicrobiota bacterium
CTTCTTTACTCCACTCCAAAAAACAGGAGTTTTCGGCCAGATACTAACTACAGAATCTGTCCTGCTTTGCTCGCCCCGCGACAGGGAATCTCGCTGGCCTAACGTGCAGACTTGGTGACGGCATTCTTGCGTTGGAAGGGAGTTCCGGCCTAAGTTCTGCCATTCGATGCCGACCTTAAAGGAAAAGATTGAAGCGGATGCCGCCCAGCGCCTGCCGCTGCCGCCCCACCGGCAGCCCACTCAGGAATTGGGACGCTACCGGGATTTTCTGAAACTGGAAAATCACCGCTTGCTCATGCTCCACCGCTCCGGAGCCGGCGGCCGGGAAGTCTGCCACGCCCGCGCCACCGTCCTGGACGTCCTCCTCCGGCACCTGCTGGAAGCCGTGCAAAAGAATCTGGAGACGAACGGCCCGGCTCGCCGGCCGCGCCTGGCCTTGATCGCCATCGGTGGATATGGACGCGGCGAGCTCAATCCGCACAGCGACATTGACGTCATGTTCCTGCATGAGAGCGACCGGGTCACGCGGGGCAAGCCGAATCCTTATCCTGGAGCGCTGACCGACGGCCTGCTCTACACGCTTTGGGACATCGGATTGAAAATAGGCCATTCCGTTCGCAGCATTGAAGATTGCGTGAAAGTCGCCAACAACGACATGCAATCCAAGACCTCGTTGCTCGAAGCCAGGCTCGTCACCGGCGATGCGGCGCTCTTTGAGCGAATGCAGGCTGTTGTGCTGGCCAAATGCGTGCGCGGCTTTGAGGGGGCCTACATCGCGGCCCGGCTGGCGGACCAGGCGGCCCGGCGGGCCAAGTTCGGCAATTCCGCCTGCATGCAGGAGCCCAATATCAAGAATGGCTGCGGCGGCTTGCGCGATTATCAAAACCTGCTTTGGATGGCCTTCTTCAAGTATCGCGTCCGCTCGCTGCAGGAATTGCAGGACCAGGAGTTGATCAGTGAAAGCGAGCGCAAACAATTGGACGCCGCCTACGACTTTCTGCTCTGGGTCCGCAATGACCTGCATTACCACGTCAAACGTCCCGCGGATGTTCTGCCCAAGAACCTGCAGCCGGCCATTGCGCATAATCTCGGCTACACAGACCGTTCCCCAAGCCAGCGCCTGGAGCGGTTCATGCGGGACCTCTACACCCACCTGCGCAACCTCTATCTGATCACGCGCACCTTGGAGCAGCGGCTGGCCCTGCTGCCCCAGCCTAAACGGCTCCCCTCCCTCCGGGAGATGCTCCGCAGCGGCCGCCGGCGCGTCACCCAGCAAATCGTCGATGGCTTCAAAACTGTTGACCGCGAGATTTATCCCGGCTCGGCGCGCGTTTTCCGGGACCAGCCCCGCCGCCTGATGCGGGTGTTTCTGCACGCGCAACAGCGCGGCCTCCGGCTCCATCCGGACCTGGCGCAACTGATCCGCAACCAGCTTTCCCTGGTCAACGGCGATTTTTTGCGGGACACGCATGTGCATGAAACCTTCCTCGAAATCATGAACCAGAGAGGCAACGTCGCGCCCATTCTCCGGTCGATGCATGAGGTGGGGTTGTTGGGCAGGTTCCTGCCGGAGTTCGGCAAACTGACCTGCCTGGTGCAACACGAGTTTTACCACCAATACACCGCCGACGAACATACCTTGATCTGCCTGGAAAAACTGGACCGCGTCTGGGAGGCCAAGGAGCGGCCGTATCAGAAGTATGCGGAAATCTTCCAGAAGCTGGAGCGGCCCTTCGTGCTGTACCTGGCCCTGCTCCTGCACGATGCCGGCAAGGCCTGCGACACCGGCGACCACTCGGAAGCCGGCAGCCGTCTGACCTCGAATGTGGCCAAGCGCCTCGGCCTCGATGGCGCCACCGCCCACACGTTGTGCCTCCTGATCGCACAGCATTTGGCCATGGTCCAAATCTCGCAGCGCCGGGATTTGGAGGATGCCACCGTCATCCGCAATTTTGCCGCGCTCGTGCAAACGCGAGAGAACCTCGATTTGCTGACGCTGCTGACCTTCGCCGATTCCCAGGGAACGAGCGAACAGCTTTGGAACGGCTTCAAGGATTCGCTGCTTTGGACCCTCTACCACAAAGCAGCCGATGTGCTCTCCGGCGGGACCAGTTTCATTCGCGCGGAAGCCCGGCAACTCGAATTGCTGGCGCAGGAAGTGACCGGGTTGTTGCCCGGCACCTTCAGTCCGGAGGAAATCCAGGCCCACTTTGACCACCTGCCCCCGCGCTATTTTCACATTCATTCCGCCAAACAGATTCTGGCGGACCTGATGCTCGCCCATCGTTTCATGCACCTGCAACTGGCCGAGGAGGACAAAGCCCTGGAACCGGTCATCACCTGGCATAACGAACCCGACCGCGGCTACACCTCGGTCCATATCTGCACCTGGGACCGCGCCGGTTTGTTCAGCAAGATCGCGGGCTCGCTCACCGCCGCCGGTCTCAACATTCTGACGGCCCAAATCTTTACCCGCACCGATGGCATCATCCTCGATACCTTCTTTGTCATCGACGCGAAGACCGGGCTGCTGGCCCACCGCGAGGAACGGGAACGCTTCGAGCGCCTGCTGCTGGCCACGTTGACGGGCCATGTCGATCTGCCCGCTTTGATCGCGCGCCAGAAAGCCGCCAGCCCCCTCTACAAAGCGCTCGAGGGCGAACGCCTGCCCACGGTCATGCACTTCGACAATTCGGTTTCCGAAACGCGCACCGTGATCGATATCGAAACCGAAGACCGGGTCGGGCTTCTCTACATCATTTCTCAGACTCTGGCCGAGCTGGGCCTGGATATTTCCGTGGCCAAAATCTGCACCGAGAAAGGCGCCGCCAATGACACCTTCTATGTCTCCGACAACAAAGGGCAGAAAATCGATTCCCGGGAGGCGGAGGAATTCATCGAAGACAAATTGCGCGCCGCCCTCGGCCGTCTGGATCATCCCTGATTCCACCGTGACTCCTCACGCGCCACGGCTCTTTCTTGGCCCGGCTAGGGCCAGAGGAAAGACTTTTGCTCGGCGACCTGCCGGTCGCCATTCCACAAGGTCGCGCGCCAGGAAACGATCGTGCCTGCCTTCTTGAAATCGTCACCGGCCAAGGTTATCGAGGACCAAGTGCTGAACCATCCCCGCCGCTGGACGGCCTGTTCCAGAACCACCCGCCGGCCCGTGTCGCCTTGGCTGGTCCGCAATTCGAGCCGCAGCCGGAAGGCGCTGGCCGCAGAAGACAGGGCTTTCCATTGAATATCAAAGCGGAGTGCGGAACATTCATCGGCATTTTTGCGAAGCCAGGCTTGGTAAGCATCCCGCTCGTACAGGCTGGGCGACAGGGTGTGGCGCCCCTCCTGGTCCAACAAATGGGGCAAGACCTTGATGATTTTGGCCGGCGCGGCCGAAACGCTCAGGCTGGCCAAAGCCAAAATCAATAAACTCCGCCAAGCAGATGAAAAACGCATGAGACGCACCATAGCTCTTGCGGCGGCAAACTCAACGACGATTTGCTCCGTGTGAAATGTCCGGGGCCGCTCAGAACCTTGACCGAAAACCGGAACTCACTCGATGAAGTTTCCTCGCCACTGCCGTCAGATTTGGGTGGCCGCGCTTCGCTGGCTTTCCCCTGACTCATTCCGCATTTCAGCTTGCTGAATTGGCACGCATGCTCACGGGCCGTGCGGCACGGCAGGCTCGCGTGTCCCCTCTGGCGGTGGCTGCCTTTCTTCGGCTTCCCTGACCGTGAATTGCGTCGCGGCGAAAAGCCGTCGTCCATCGGGCCAATGTGCCTCTGCCTCCAACCAATAATCTCCGGCTTGGCGCGGGATGAAGCTAAAAGTGCCATCGGCGGTTCCGACGGCGGGTTCCTGCTCCTGTGCTTCCCAGACAACCCGCGCCTTGGACAGGTCAAAGGCCTTGCGGTCGGAAATGATGAAGCGCGCTGTCACTGCTTGTTGCGCCGTGACTCTCGCGGGCATTCCGCTGATGTAGGCGGACGACGCTTTCCACGGTTGATTCTTCAGAGGCGTCATAGCCATCAATAAAGCCAGGGTGGCCAGACCTCGCGCTTGATTCACAATCACAAACTCCGTGGTCACATTAAAGCTGTCGCCCCAGCGATCATAAAAGGGGTAGGGCTTGCTCTCATCCCCGTCCGCCGGAAAACTCAAAGCGTTGAGTTCATTTCGATACGGATTCCAGACTTGAAAGCCGGCCTGGATATTGCCCAGTGGAATGCCGGAGGGCGGCAGAACGCGCCGATCATTCTGCGCGTACTGATGGACGATCTCACGCGGCCGTTTCCAGCCCAGGCCCGTCAGGTAAGAAACATTGACCGGATTGCCGCCGCCTTCGTAATTCACATTGCTGATGATCGCCTCGACCCATCCAGGCCGCGGGTCGTTCAAAGCCGGATAATCCAGAAGACTCGCCACCGCCAGGTCAAAAGCCCGGTCCACGGAGAAGTACCAACCCGCATTGCGAAATTGCTTGTCCGCCTCCGGGAAAGCCGTTCCATACGCGCTGTCCGAGGTGTAGCGGTACTGGTCCTGGGCGGCGGCCAGCAGTTCCGCCTGGCACTTCCTCACAAACACCGGGTCCAGCCGCTCCAACGGCATCCGCCCTGTCCTGGCTGCCAAGGCAAAACTGCGGACCGCACAACCATAGCCGTCAAAAAGGCGCCACCATGTCCAGCGCCGGGTATTGCGATCCGCCGGATCAAAGCGAGCCAGCACATTGGCCTGAAACCGGGCGTCGCCCGTGGCCAGGAACAGCTCCGTCGCGGCCCAAGCCAGTTCGTCGTCGTGCATGAACTCATTTCCGTAATGCGAAATCTTTTGATAAGCGCCGTCACGCCCGTGTCGCGCGATGGCCCCCTCCAGAAAGCCCCAGCCCAGCCGCGCCTTTTGCAGATAGAGCGCAGCCGCTTCCGGAAACTGTCTTCGGAACAGTGGGGAAGAACTGGCCTGAGCCAGCGCCGCTACGGCCACCGCCGTCGCCGCCGTGTTCTTGGGAAAGACAACTTGCGGGTCGCCTTGGTCCGGCAAGACGTTGTCTTCGTAAGCTCGACCGCGCGGATAAACCAGGAAATAGAAACCGCCGTCGGCGTCCTGCATGCGGGCCAGGAAATCGGCCTCCCATTTCGCTTCCTGGAGCAAATCGCTCTTGCCATCGCTGCTTTCAGGCAGGCCAAGATTATCGAGCGCGCCCGCGCCGGGAAACGCATCCGCCGCCAATACCAGGTAATGGATCAGCGCCGCGCTATTGATGGTGTATTTGCTGTAGTCACCCGCGTCGTGATGGCCGCCCGCTACGTTGATTCGCCCGCTGTTCACAAATGGATAAAGGCTCGAACTGACATCCTTCAATTGTGGCGCGGTGTGACGCCGGTTCGCGGCGTAATCATCCGACATGCTTTTCAGGAATCGCTGGGTTGCGGTGGATGACGCGGTCGGCACCTCCGCGGTCGCCGTATGGCATGGACCATGAATGTGGCGCGTGAAGGGCAAGGTATTCGCCACGCCGCAACGTTGATGGTACAAGCCCAGCGCATACGCGCGCGCAAACGCCGCCGCCACGCCATCGTCGATGTAAAAGGGATAGGAAACGCCCAACCCAGGCACAAGCAGGCGGTACTCTCCAGGTGTCCTAAAAGTCGAAAAGTCCGCCTCCTGCACCTCCTGGTAACAAGGGAAATTAAATCCTCGATCGCAGCGTGGCGCCAAGCGGCCCTGGAAAACCTCCCGGCCAGACCGCGCTTCGACCAGCCGAAATCCATCTTGCGCCGGGATTTTCATTTCGCCGAGGCTCCCCAGGTAGTAACCCACCATTGCCTTCTTGGGCAGGGCTGGCAGGTAACCCGTTTGATTCACATGAATTGCCGGACTCAACCGCGCACGGCCTGCCACGGCCGCGAATTGCAGGTTGGTGGGCCAAAGGTTCGAGCTCGGATTCCGCACTTCGACGCGCTGCCCTTCGCTGACCGGAGCAGCCAGTTCCAGGTAAAGGTGGTTTCCGATGCGCAAGTCACGCTGTTTGAGCGGCGCATAAAGCACGCGCCGCTTAAAGCCGACGCTTTTCACGGTCATAGGCCGGACACCTGCCGTCACTAAGAATTCTCCGGCAGCCGGCGCGGTGAGTTGTGCGTTCGTTCCCACAAAGTTCCATTCCTTGACCGGCGCAGGATCGGGGTCTTTGGTCGTAATCAAGGTGAGTTCCAGCACCGTGGGAGAAAGAATGTGCAGTCCGTGATCGCCGACGGCTGGCCTTCGCAAAGGATTATTCCCCGCCAGACGCAAATCAGCCGCCCGCACATTGGCCAGCAGAAGGCTCAAAACCAGTCCCAAGCTAATCCGGAGGCCACGACGTTCAAGCATGCCGGAGTATAGCATGGACTCGCGGCCAGGGAGGCAAGAAACTTCGGTTCGACAGGCGGACCGATTCCTCATGCGATGACGCTGTCGCCATGATGCCTGCTGCGGCCAACGCCCAGTTCACTTTGCCCGGGGCGCAGGTTCAGGTATCGCATCGCCCGCCGCGGGACGATCGGGAGTTTGCGCCAGCAACTTGGCCGGGTCCTCCCGCAAGAACCGGACGCGGTCCTTGCGTTGCAGGCGCTCGCGGAACAATTTCAGGTTTCGCTCCCGTTCCCAAGGGCGCCACTCCGATGGCCCGCGATCGTCGCCCCACCCATTGGAGATGGCCACCGGCACGCCGAATTTCTCGACGCCCCAACGGGTGAGATGGAAATCGCTCATGGCTCCCCAATTGCAGCTCCAGAAGGAATTCCGCCAATTGGGAAACAGGCCGTAAGACCAGGCTGGCGGGTCGCAATGCGAATCCTGATAAGTGCCGTCGGCGACCATGCCATAGCCGGGCACATCGTCCCAGCCGGCGACGCCGATGCAGTCCGAGGCGAGAAAAACCTTTTGCGGATCGAACTTTTCCACCTGTTTGGTCAGTGCCTTGACCAGCGCGAACATGGCGCGGTCGCAATAGGCCGGATCGGGCTGCGCGGCGATTTGCCCGATGCGGGCGTGAAACGTTTCGTCCCAAACGACGCCGTCCAGTTCCGCGCCGTACGTTCTCAGCAAGGCCTCAAGATAGCCGGTGTACCAGCGGAACACCTCCGGATGCGCGGGGTTCAGCAGGTAAGTTGTGCCAAAAGTGTCGGGGCCTTGCCAGCCGGTGATCTTGTTTCCCTTCGCGTCGCGGTAAGCCCAATCATCACGGTAGCCGGGCACACCGCTGTCTGCTGCCAGCCCGTCGGCAAAGTAGAGCAACACGCGAAAGCCCAGATCGCGCGCCAGGCGCAGCCGCCGTTTAAGCTCGGCTGGCGTCAATTTCACTTTGCGGGTGCGCTCGAAGGCGGTCCACTCCTCCTTCATTCGCTGGTTGGCGGCGTCATAGCAATAAGAGCCGAGCGCGTCATACCAGCCGTGCAGACAAAAGGCCACGCGACGCCGCTCGGCCGGTTTGAGCCACCGGGCCAGTTCCCGCACGTCGCGCTCCCAGCCTTGGCCGTCATCGCTCAGGAAGTCGTAACCGACCATGGCAATCTCGTGCAGCCAGGCCGGGCCGGGCGGCACGTCGGGCAGCATCAGGCGAAAGAATGCGTCCACGGCCGCCTCGAAGGCGGCGGTTTTCTTGCCGGCCGGCAGCCACACGGCAAACGCGCGAGTTTCGGTGGCTTCCAGCGGCACGCGGCTGGCCGCGTAGCGGTAGCGCAAAGAACCTTTCACTCCGTCCTGCTCCAGACGCAGGGTGAACAGCGCGCTGAAGGTCGGGTCCGCGCAAACTGCGGATTGCCAGCCTTCGCCTGCCACGTGCGCCAAAGGCAGCGCCAACTGCTGCGTATCCTTGCCGGTCATCGCCTGGCCCAGGCGATATTCGGCTTGCACTCCGGCCGGGGTCAGCGGTTGTGACTTGGCCCAGCCGTTTTTCAGGGGAAAAACGGCGGAACAGGAGGATGACGGTGAGGCTGTCGCACGTGCCGTGCGCGGTGCCGCCGGTTGCAGCAGGAAAGGGATTTCGATTTCCACGTCTGTCATCAGCGGCCTGGAACTCGTCAGTTTAAAGGTTTCCACCAGCGCTGTGCCATCGCGCTGTGCGCGCTGGCTGACGTCGCGCTCGACGGCGAGATCAATTCCGCCCGGGCCAGTGACTCGATAATTCAACACCAGATTGGTCCGGCTCGGACGTTGCACGGTAGGATTCCGCAAGGCGCGCTCGCCGCCGTCCGGAAGAAACCGGAGCAGGATGGCCTCGCCCGCTTCATTGCCGCCAAAGAGGACTGTGGCCACCGGTGTTTGCAGCATGACTCCCTTCGTTTCGTCCCAGCGCAAGGGCGCGCTGGCACGTGTGGCGCGTCCTGCTGATGCCAGCGCGACTGGCGAGGGCGGTGGCAACGGCAGCGCCGTTGGTTGAGGCATGGCCCTTTCAATGCCAAGAGTAGTGATGACCACCGAGAATGTTGCCAGCGAGAGCCATGGGGTTTTCATAATGAAGTATTCCTTCCACACCTCACTCGCAATTTGAATCAAAAAATGCGGCTAAGTCACATGCCTGATCGAAAGCCGCGGTGCTGCGGCGGGCGATAAGCCGGAAGCAAAGAAGGCCGGTCGCGGCTTGAGACTGCCAATGGCATGACTTAGATCACGCAGACGAAAGACTCGACGCCACCAGAAATTGGATTAACCTGGGCTCCAGCAATGTTTGAACGTATTGAGATTGCCACAATGTTCGCGACCGACGAGCGCGCAGTCGTCTTTGAGGGCGACTGCCGGGAGATGCTGCGGCGAATCTCGTCTGACACCGTCCAAGTCTTAGTCATCTGGCCTCGCTACACCTTGAGCAAGGAATACGACCGGCAGCTCGCCCTGGCTCTCAACTCTTACGAGCGCATGGTTTAAGCGAGGCACCAACACTCAAATCGGCGGAGCGATCATGCCAAAAGAAATAAGGCAGGATTTTATGGGCCAACTGGCCCATCGCTTTGGAAAAGTCAAGCGATTGGGCGGTAGCCATTCTCTATTTGAAATCGGAGGTGGCGCGGCACGTGTTTACATCCGCTACTCGAAGCTTCACCAGCGGAACCAGGCTTTTTTCGGACTCCGCCAGACTGACCTCAAAGAACTTGAAGGGCATCCGTCGGTGATTTGTTTCCTGTGGGAAGGACAACCCGCTCCTTTGCTCGTACCTTTCTCTGATTACGAGCAAGTCTTCCAGCAACTAACGCCTGCCGACGACGGACAGTTCAAACCACAGGTCTATCCACAGGCAGAAGGGACGGAACTGTACATCCCGAAGGCGGGACGGTTTAACGTTGAGGCATACGTCGGATGGTCTTCTCTGGAGTCCCTCGTCGAGTCTTCGCAACGGACATCGTGTCCCGAACTTTCCCATGGCCAAGTTCAGACGCTTCTTGCATCGATCGGAGCGAACAAAGGTTTTGATATCTGGGTTCCCCGGGACGATCGAGCGAAACTCGACTGGTCCATGACCCAACGATTCGAGTGCTGCGACCTTCTGCCTGCTGGTGTGGACTCCGTGAAAGCCATCGTCCAGGAGATTGACGTTATTTGGATGGATAGGGGTTCTGGCCAGTTGGCCGCACTCTACGAAGTAGAACACTCCACGCCGATCTACTCAGGATTGCTTCGCTTTAACGACGTGCATTTGGTCGTGCCTTCCTTCAGGCCGCGATTTGGCATTGTCGCAAATGACATCCGTAGGGATGCATTCGTTCGGCAGCTTAACCGTCCCACGTTTGCGCGGAGTGGCCTGAACGAACTTTGCAGTTTTTTGGACTACGCCAACGTATTCGGTTGGCATGAACGATTAGAAAAGAATGAACAGGAACACACATAAAGCATGGGCCGTGGTCCAAGTGGAACGCGGTTTTCCGGCCGCCGTCGAGCTATTCTGCAAGAGACGGGATGCTCAGGCGGCAGAGAAACGGTTTCGCCAGCGCATGAACCCGGACTACGATGACTGCGGACTGTTCGGGGTAAACCTCGCGCAGTTGCGGCGGAGTGGGCGAGTCTTGAGCGAGTCAACATGACGTCCATCCAGCGACAGGGGCCGTTCAATTCACGAATTTGAAACGGAATCTCGTCGAAGTTACCACGACCGCGTCGCTGTTCAGAAAGCCGCGTGAGCTACTGGGTTACCAAGAGCGAAAGGCTGATCCGGCAAACGCTCTTTAGACCGGCTGAAGAACAGAAGGTGGAGATCGAGACTGCCGGAGAGACCCCCATCTTCAGCTACAACCAGACGGATTTCGTAAGAGAGAGCGTGGCACTGGAAGTTCAGTTTGGCAAGTATGCTTTCGTGGCCTACCAGGGCCAATGCTTGGCGTGAGCCAAGCTATTGAAGGTGAAGTGATCATCAC
>CAYIIH010000317.1:0-1923 GCA_964363225.1 uncultured Verrucomicrobiota bacterium
CGTAGCTCCTTTGCTCCGGTAGCGCCGCTCGGAACCTGCACGGTGTAAACCATCCTGATTGGGCTGGGCGGCAATGCCCCAGTCCACAGAATCTCTCCAAACAGAAACTCCGGATTCCCATTCCCCTGCACCGCCGTTACCGTCCAGCCACCGGGCAACTGCGGTCGCATGAGCAACGACAACAACTGCCCTGAATAGGCGAAGCTGTTGGTGACCGTGAAAGCGCTTCCCGATGTGTAAACGGGCGACGTTTCATGATTTATAGTTGGCTGGCCCAAGGCAAAACCTCCTGTCAAAAAACACAGTAGGGCCGACCCAGCCAAGCCGGCCTTGATGTCAAGCAATTGCATAATCAAGCCTCTGTTAAGGACTTAGGAGAATTAAGGCAACAAGCGGGCTCGATAGAAGCGATTCCCTTGACTGACGGCTTTCTCATCGAGAATTTGAATCGTGCCGTCAGTCGCGGCAGCGGTGGCCAAAGGATTCCAATTAACAAAATCGCTGGAGGCTTGAATCTCATATTCCTTCCCGGCTTCCGCGCGCAAGCTCAGTTGCACCTTTCCGTCCGGCAAGGTTTCGACCGCGCTAATCTGGCAAAAACCGCTGCCTTCAGCGCCCATCATCATAGGATCAGGCCCCGCCTGGTGGCTCATGGGATTGGAATGGCCAACCCACTGGCATTCCACCTGGCCGTGAATCTCTTTCTGGCCTGTCTCATCGGGCGGCACTTCTACCATGTAAGTCATGTGAATCGGGCTGGGCGGAATTGCACCGGTCCAAAGGATTTCTCCATGGTTCACTTCTGGGTCGCCGTCACCAGTGACCGCCGTGACTTGCCAGCCTGCCGGCAAGAGTGGTCGCCAGAGCAATCCTAAAGGTTTTTCGGTGTAGGCAACGCTGTTGGCAACTGATAGCGAACCACCTTGACGATACGTAGCCGCGGATTCCTGTTTAACGGCCAGCTTGGGCTGCGCCGCAACAGTAACGCTTTTCGCGCTTAATGTGCCACCGCCGCTTCCTGGAGCATAGCCATCCAAACCGCTCGTGTCCGCGTGATAACCACCTGCTCGCCAATATGATAAAACGCGGTTCGCCTCTGTTCCGTCGATTAACCACGGGGCATCGCGATAATCTGCCTTGTGGCGAGTTCCAGCCGTACTGCCGGTCCCAGGCGCGTATCCGTCCAGGCCGGCCACTTCCGCATGATAAGACCCGGCCCGCCAATAAGACAAAACGCGATTTGCCTCGGTTCCATCGATCACCCAGAACGTCGCGCGATAATCCGCCGTGTGATAGTCAGTGCCCGTCGAGGCCGGGTAATTCGCGGTGGCAATATCGCTATCCAACATTCCTGATTTGAAAGCGCGGGCTTTCAACGTGGTCGCGGCGGTCAGCGATAACGGACTTGAATAAACCGTGGATGACGCCGTCGGATCGGTGCCATCGGTGGTGTAGCGAATGGTGGCGCCTGACGTCGTGTTCGAAATGGTCACGGTCACCGGAACCGTTGCCCCAGAAGCTGGCGCGAACGTTGGCGTAGCAACTCGACTGCTTGCTGTAGCTACCAACTGGATGTAATTCGCTTGATTCGTGACGCCAGCATCATTGCTGGAGGTAAGCGTAACAGTGATGGTGTACTCACTGGTGGCAGGATCTGGAGCTATCCATACGGGACTAGCATTCGTTGAACTCGTGGTGTTGCTGTCTTGAAACCTTCCTCCGCTGCACTGCCAATTGTAAATCAAAGGATAGCCCCAAGTGTCGTTAGCGAGCACAGCACATTGGGCAATGCCCCCCGGAACGACTGGATTGGGGTTTCCCCTCGGATTTTGAATGAGCCGGATTTCGTGCGCGGCGTTGTTCGAAATCAGCACGTCATCGATTTGCAGGTCAACGGAGCCCCCATAGTAATACTTCGAGGCC
>CAYIIH010000317.1:2023-10327 GCA_964363225.1 uncultured Verrucomicrobiota bacterium
CCCGGCCCAAGTCCCCCATCTGAAAACGCCAACTCTTGCCCCCAGCGCTTTGCGAGCTGCCCCCAACCTGCTTCCAGGCCGAGGCCAGCCAGTTCGTCTCGGCAGCGTCGGAATCCAGATTGTCAGTCAGGGGATAGGCCGCCGCTGCCCCGTTGTTCTTGACCTCCACATCGTCGATGTACCAGCCATCATACCGGTTCTGAGCGTCGGTCACGATCCGAAACCGGACCAACACCAAATCCCCGGCATACGGCGAGAGATCAATCCGTGCGTTATACCAGTTGGTGCCCCCCGATCCGGTCACGGCAAACAGTTGGGTCCAATTGTTCCCGTCGTCCTTGGAAACCTCCACAAACCCAAAATCCTTGCCTTGCTCCAAGGCATACCGCTGCCAAAAACTTAAATACGGACGAGACGCCACCTGCGAATTCACACGCAAGATAGCCGACCGGTTCAGGTTGTTAGCGTAACTGGTCTCCGGGCTGTCCGTCCAAGAACGCCCCCCGCTATGGGCCTGCTCGGTCGTAATCCCCCAGGGCCGATCCCCCGCCCAGTTGGCATCCCCACTTTCCAGGCCGTCAACAAATGGAAAACTGATGATCATGTTTCCCCACGACGTCTTATATTGGAAGTCGCCTACACCCCAGTTGTGCAATCCTTGCGTATCCCAAACCAGCAGCCGAAAATAGTAATTCTGACCGCAGATATCCAATCCTGGGTCCTCAAAGGAAAGCGTGTTTCGATTCGTGATGGTGGCTACCAGGGTGTCGCCGCTGTCCACGCTGGCGCTGGTGGAACGATAGATTGCATACGCAGCAAAATCGGATGCGCTTGAAGCTTGCCAGGAAACCAGCGCCTGATGTCTGGGATCGGTTCCACCGGAAACCTGAATGGTCACGTCCCGGGGCGCTTCATCCACCAGCACGTCATCGATTTGCAGGTCAACGGAGCCCCCATAGTAATACTTCGAGGCCCGGAATCGGATGGCCACTTGGCTTAATCCCACCAAGCTGCTCAAATCTCTTTGTACGCGGCTCCAGTTGGAGTTTTGAGCACCCAGTGCGCTTCCGAGCGCAGTCCAACTTTTGCCTCCATCGACAGATGCCTCCACGTACAGACCATGGTTCGGACTGTTGTCGGCCCCGGCTTTCCACCAAAAAGACAATTGCGGATTGGCCGCCGCGCGCAAATCCACCGTTCCAGCCAAGGTCAAAGACTCGTCATGGTAGCCCCGGCCCAAGTCCCCCATCTGAAAACGCCAACTCTTGCCCCCAGCGCTTTGCGAACTGCCCCCCACCAGTTTCCAGGCCGAGGCCAGCCAGTTGGTCTCGGCTGCGTCTGAATCCAGATTGTCAGTCAGGGGATAGCCCGCCACTGCCCCGTTGTTCTTGACCTCCACATCGTCGATGTACCAGCCGTCATACCGGTTCTGCGCGTCGGTCACGATCCGAAACCGGACCAACACCAAATCCCCCGCATACGGCGACAAATCAATCCGGGCGTTGTACCAGTTGGTGCCCCCCGATCCGGTCACGGCAAACAGCGAGCTCCAATTGTTCCCCTCGTCCTTGGACACCTCCACATACCCAAAATCCTTGCCCTGCTCCAACGCATACCGCTGCCAAAAACTTAGATAGGGACGAGACGCCGCCTGCAAATCCAGCTTCAGCCGGGCCGAATTATCCACATTGTTGGGATAATTTGCTCCTGGACTGTCCGTAAGACTGTTGGTGCCCCCATGCGCCGTTTCAGCGCTTAATGCCCAGTTCCCAGTCAAGGTCCACTTGTTCGTGTCGATTACGGCCTCAAAACCCTCGTTGACTGGGTATGGGACGACAGCAGCCTCGACCCGAAAGACGTTGACCAACGCTAATACCGTCATTGCCAAGCAGAATTTTTTGCACATGATGACCTCCAGATTTAACAGTTTTCGTTAGAACCGCAGATTGCCCATACGTTACGAAATTGGTTATCGGCAAGATGCCATGAATGAGCAGGGTGTACGCTTGTGTCTCCGTAACGTCAAGAACATTTATTAAGTGACTTTAGATCGTTCCAAGATGTTCATCCCGTTAGAACGTTCCTTCTTTGAACCCTCTGCAAAGGTTGTCGCGCCGTTATTGCTGGGCCATTGGCTGGTGCGGCAGACCCCGGCGGGGCCTTGTGTCGGCGTGATTGTCGAAACGGAGGCCTACCTCGATGGCGACCCGGCTTGCCATGCTTATGGAGGGGAAACAGCGCGCAATCGCGCCATGTGGGGCGCTCCGGGGCGAGCCTATGTCTATCTGATTTACGGATTTCACTATTGTTTCAACACGGTGTGCTGTCCTTCCGGCAAAGCGGAGGCGGTGTTGGTGCGAGCCGTTGAGCCGCATCTGGGTTTGGAGTTGATGCGCGCCAACCGGCCGGTGAGCGAAGATGTCCATTTGACCAGTGGTCCCGGCAAGTTATGCGCCGCCATGAACATCGACCGGAGCCTGGATGGCGCCGATTTGTGCGATGCGGCTTCGCCGGTGTTCGTTGCGGAAAATCCGTGCCGCGAACAGTTTCTGAAGAAGCGCGGGCCGATGATGACGACGCCGCGGATTGGTTTGTCGCGCGCGGCGGATTTGCCCCTCCGCTTTTTCCTTCGGGAAAGTCCTTTTGTTTCCCGAAAAGCCCCGGTTGAAACTCGCGCTGGAAGGGGCCGGCGGAAACCGGCAGCGAAGCCCTGAGGCGTTGAGGCCATGGTTCTTCTGCGGTCAGGCGTGTCCGGTCGGGATACGTTTGATTGGGGAGAATGATCTCGGCGGTTCCTTTGTCAATCCGGCTTGCTCCGGGTGCCGGCTTGCGATAGTCTTGGCCCGTTATGGACAACAATTTGCCTCCGATGCCGAATGCGCCGCCGCCGTTGATGCCTCCGCCGCCTGCGCCCAAACCTTCGCGCGGCGGCCGGGTTTGGATGATCGTGGCCTTGTTATTGGCCGTGCTGCTGGTGATCAGCCTGGCGGCGAACTTTTCCAGGATTCTCGATCTGATTCCGACGGTCGAAACAACCGGTCGCGAGACCGGGCGCTGGCTGCAGGAGGTCACCGTCGAGAATAAAAGTTCGCGCCACAAAATTGCCATCGTGGACGTGGCCGGCATCATCACGAGTCATGACTGGGATGGCACGGGTCATAACCTGGTCGATTTGATTGATGACCAATTGGAGGTGGCCGGGAAAGATCGCGCTGTCAAAGCTGTTGTTTTAAAGGTCGATTCACCCGGAGGCGAGGTGATGGCCTCGGATGATATTTCCCGGGCTCTGACTGATTTTCAAGAAAAGCATGGCAAACCCGTCGTCGCCGCTATGGGAGGGCTGGCCGCTTCGGGAGGTTACTACGTCTCCGTGCCGTGCCAATGGATTGTGGCCAGTGAATTCACGATCACCGGCAGCATTGGGGTGATCATGCACAGCTTCAATTATCGGGGGCTCCTGGACAAGATCGGGTTGTACCCACGGGTGTTCAAGAGCGGAAAGTTCAAGGACATGCTCAGCGGCACGAGAAAACTGGATGAAATCCCTCCAGCCGAACAAGAGATGCTCCAGGCGATGATCGATGAAACATTCGCCAAGTTTAAGAAGGTGGTGGCCGAGGGCCGTCAACGCGCCCAAACCAAGAACCAGGGCCAGGGCCGAACGCTCGCCGCCAATTGGGAGGAGTATGCGGATGGACGGGTTTTGACCGGGAAACAAGCCTGGGAACATGGTTTTGTGGATGAATTAGGGACTTTCGAGACGGCAGTGGATCGGGCCAAGAAGCTGGCCAAAATCCCCAATGCCAATCTGATTCGGTATGAGGAACCCTTTGACATCAAACGGTTCTTTCGTTTTTTGGGACAATCAGAACGGACGACTTTGAAAGTCGATTTGGGTTTCGATATTCCAAAGCTGGAGGCGGGCCGGCTTTACTTCCTCTCTCCCACGGTCATTCATTAATTCTCTCAGAATTAGATTGCGGGCCCACGGCCCATCGTTTTAAGTCATCAGCCGTCAACGCTTCTTTTCTCGATGTTTTTGAACATCGAGGTGAGTTTGTCAGCCGACCGCAAAACCAGGCGCCAACGAAATGAGCCAGGAAAATTTGTTAATGGTTGCCGACAGCGAACGGGACGCCAACATGCTCTATGCCGTCGGCCTCTTCGTGCCCGATCCGTTCATTTATCTTCGGATCCGAGGCCGATGCCACATTGTCATGAACGACCTGGAGATTGACCGCGCCCGAAAAGGCGCGCGCCATTGCCGCATCCTCTCGCTCAGCCGCTGCTTGCAAAAGCTCGAACGCCAGAAAATCAAGCCGGCCCATGTCGCGCACGTTATCCGGCTGCTGCTGCGGGAACGCCGGCTGAAGAAGATTTTTGTGCCAGGCAATTTTCCGCATGGATTGGCCCGGCAACTAAGAGACCTCAGAATCAAGGTCAGATTGCGGCAGGGCGATTTCTTTCCGAAACGGGAGATAAAAACGGCCGAGGAAGTGAAGAAAATCAGTGCCGCCCTGATGATGGCCGAGGTCGGATTGGCGGAAGGCCTCCAGGTCTTGAAGAGCGCCAAAATAGGCAGGAAAGGGGTGCTCATGTACCACCATCTGCCTCTGACTTCGGAAAAGCTTCGGTCCGTGATCAATATTGGCATTATTCAAGCCGGGGGAGTGGCCAACCATACTATCATCGCCGGCGGCAAACAGGGCTGCGATCCCCATGAGCAAGGTCATGGCCCGCTCCACGCCAATCAGCCCATTATTCTGGATGTGTTCCCGCGCTCGCAAAAGACCGGCTATTTCGGCGATATCACGCGCACCGTGGTCAAAGGCCGGGCCAGCGAGGCCGTCCGCAAGCTCTATCACACGGTGGTGCGCGCTCAGGATATTGCCTTCGAACAGATGCGGCCCAAGAAACCAGGCGGGGAGATTCATCGTGCGGTCACTCAGTTTTTCGAAAAGGCCGGATATAAAACCGGCAAGCGGAATGGCCGCATGGAAGGCTTCTTTCACAGCACCGGCCATGGGCTGGGCCTGGAAATCCATGAAGCGCCCAAACTCAGCGCCACTTCCAGCGATGTTTTAAAGGCCGGCCACGTTATCACCGTCGAGCCCGGCCTTTATTACCCCGAGTTAGGCGGAGTGCGAATCGAAGACGTGGCGCTGATCACCAACCGCTCCACGCGCAACCTGACCAAATTTGAGAAGGTGCTGGAGGTGTGACCGAATGCCGACTATGACAATGTTTGGCATCTTGATCGCTCGCGGGAACGACCGCAATTAAGCCGGAGAAAACTCGGCGCCGCCATCCGCTGCGGCGCTGTTGCGGCGTGACGATTCGATTGGAGCGCGGGCATCCATGCCTGCGTGTTCCGGAAGCAATTGCCAGCCATCGAGTTTGGCGAAGGCATGCCACTTGAAGCCATTTCCACCTCTGAGCGAGTTGTTTCGCCGGTTGGAGACGAACTCGCGCGGGCTGCCGAGACGGTTCTTTCATCAACGCGCAGGCATGGATGCCCGCGCTCCTGCTGCGTGGATACGGCCGCGGCGATTTATTGGTGCCAAAATTCTTCTTGACACTTTGGGGAAAAAGGTTCGTTGTCATGCAGAATCAAAGAGTAATCGTATGGATAAGGTGGGCCGGAGGTTAGGCGGGTGGCGGGGATTCTTTTGTCGAAAATCCTGCGGGCGGAGCCTTGTCTCTTCACTCCGAATCTCACGGAGAAAACCTTCGGTTCGCAGGCGCGGCCAAGCCGCAAGCAAAGGAGCGCCTTGCCAGAAAATCCTCGCGAGCCGCGAGCATTTGGACGCATTGCAGTTTAGAGTCGCCTGCCTGCCTGCCGCGCTCCACTTGGCGCAGGAGGTCTCCACGCGATATCTCTCTTTCAGCCCCAACTTCCGTGTCAAAGCTCGCTCATCGACAGTCGAAAATGCCACTTTGACGAGCCAGTACCGTCCTCGACCGTCTGGAAGCAAGGTTGCGCGCAAAATGTTGTTCATCAACCGCCGACAGCCCTGTTTCTGCCCCAATGCGCCTTCGCCGACCGTTGATCCGCCTGATTTAGCTCAAAATGTCGTTCCTCGACCGTCAAGAAGGCCGCTCTCGCCCGAAACCGGCCGTCTCGGCGGTCGAGCGCGTCACTGGCACGCAAAAACTCTCTTTTCGACCGTCGAGAAGGCCGATTTTGCGCAAAATCCACCCGCTCGACCATCGCTAAGACGTTTATTTCCAGTCGAATACAGCAATTCGCCCAGTTTCGCCTCTATTCCAGTGCAAAACGCCTGGAAGGAACCTGTGCTTCTGGCAGCGCTTCGGGTTTTGCGCCTCTACCAGGCAGTGCCATTCGTCACCCAACTCAGAATCACCAATCACCAATCACCCTGGAGAAAGCAGTTGGAACCGCGAAATACGCGAACCACGCGAAAACAGAACGGATTGGAGAAAAAGATGGAATCACCCAACGGGAGAACGCGCTTTTCGATTCAACTCCTTTTCCTTTCGCGTATTGGGCGTGTTTCGCGGTTTGAACTGCCGGATTTAGGATCACCAATCCGATTCCCCAAATCGTCAATCGTCAATCCACTCAACCCTCAACTAACAACCAACCTATGGCTAACAACACCCTCCCCGCAAATCTCGATCGACTCTTCACCCTGGCCGAAGACATGGCCGATGGCCTGCACTCACTCGAAGGCGCCGTCGGCGTCAAACAAAACACCGAAGCCGCGCTGCGTGGCGATCTGAAAGCCGCCCGATCGACCGAAGCCGATTTCCAGGCTGCCCGCCAAGCGAAAACCACCGCCACCACCGCGCAAACGGTCGCCGATTCCAATGGCAAAGCCTGGCTTGGGGTGGCGCGCCGCACTTTGGTGAACTCCTTCGGCAGTGCTTGGTCCCAAGCCTGGGCTGATGCCGGTTTTCCAGATAATTCCACCGCCGTCCCGGACACCATTGAAAAGCGCCAGGAATTATTAGCGTCGCTTGGCGGTTGGTTAAAAGCGCACCCGGACCACGAAGTGCCCGCGCCCAATGTGCAATTCACTGCCGCTCGCGTCGGCGAGCTATTCAAAGCTCTTTCCGGTGCGCGCAGTGGAGCCAAAACCGCGGTGACAAACACAGGCAGCACCAAAGCCGTTCGCGATGCCACGGTGGAAAAGCTGCGCCGCCGCATGAGAGGATTGATTGATGAACTGGACCTGTTGCTGCCGGATGACGACCCCAAGTGGCATCAGTTTGGGTTGAACCCGCCCGCTGCTCCGCAACGCCCCGACGCGCCGGACTAACCGGTCCTCACTCCTGGCGCGCCCGGCGAACTGCACGTTGATTGGTCCGACACCCGCCGCGCTGAATCTTACGCCGTCGAAATCCAAGTCGAAGGCGTGGACACCGACTGGCGTCTTGCCGCGACCGTTCAGGACAGCGATGCCACGCTGCGCGATCTGGCCAGCGGCAAGAAAGTCAAAGTCCGCATCATCGCGCGTAACGAAGCCGGGCCAAGCACACCGGGGTTGGAGGCGGAAGGAACCGTTCCTTAACATCGAATTAATATGAACATCATTCAAAACTGTAGCAGCGGACGTGAGTCCGCTCTGAATTTCCAAATAATGGAGCCAACTCACGTCGGCTGCCACGGGGTTTTGAAAAAGCCTCATTATGACAAGAGTTCTTGGGGATTAACCGCAAACCGAGTTTCAAGATCACCTTAAATCTGCGATTAACCTGAAAGGGGCATTTGATGAACCAATGCAGACGATGGACAAAACAATTGCGGGAATTCTGGTCGAGGATGACGATTTTGTCCGCGCACAAATCGAGGCTTGGCTGCGCGGCGCCCCGGCGTACCGGTGTGTCGGTTCCTTCCCAGACGGAGAAACCGCGTTGGACGAAGTTCGCGCCACGAACCCGGCCCTGGCGATTGTGGATTTCGGGCTGCCCGGTATCAAAGGCGCTGAGGTCATCTGGCAGCTCAAAAGGGGCGATCCTCGTATCAAAATCATCCTGATCACCGGAATTCCCGACAACGCTATCTTGTTCGAGGCATTGGAAGTCGGCGTGGATGGTTTTTTGGACAAACCGCTCAAACGAGAGGCGTTTCTGGCACAACTGGAGGAGGTTTTGGCCGGGGGATGTCCGCTTTCCGCGCGCGCTGCCAAGTTGCTGGTGGAGGATTATCGCAAATATCGGCCGAACGCGTATGAAGTGCGCCCGCTGACAGCGCGGGAAAGGGAAATCGCGGAACTGGTCTGTCGGGGGCTCAACGATGAAGCCATCGCCAAAAAGCTTGGCATCGCCATCTGGACCGTG
>CAYIIH010000318.1:0-10133 GCA_964363225.1 uncultured Verrucomicrobiota bacterium
ACCAGAGGGCAATCCGGAGGCGCTCGCCTTGCCAACGCTTGTCTCCCCCATTGCGTTCGACATCCGGGGAGAAGTGGGACGCGGTGGAACGCGTCCCTACCAGCTTTAGAGGCAGATTCATGCAGAGGAGTTCTGAGTTTCGACGTTTCCAAGGCGGCGGCTCTCGCCGTGTGTTCGCAGCTACGAACACTTCATCTCGAAGCTTGCGCCAGTTCCGGCCAGAGGCCGGCGCTCATGAGCATGCCTTTGGCAAAACAATCGAGGTCGAATTTTTCGTTGGGCGAATGCGCGTTGTCATCCGGCAAAGCAAGCCCCAACAAGAGCGCTTCCGTGCGCAGAACCTTAGTCAGCTCATTGATGATGGGGAGAGAGCCACCTTCGCGTATCAGCACCGGTTCGCAGCCGAAAGCCTGCTTCAGGGCGCGCAAGGCCGCCTGGCACTTGGCTCCTTGCGGTGACACAAAATAAGGCTCTGCTCCGTGGCCAGCGGTCAGTTCCATCCGGACGGTGGGCGGGCAAACCCGGCGCATATATTGAAAGACAAGCTGGCGGATTTTTTCCGGCTTTTGCCGGGGCACCAGGCGCATCGTGATCTTGGCGCCGGCCCAGGCCGGCACGATGGTCTTGCTGCCTTCGCCCTGGTATCCGCTGGTCAGGCCGTTGATTTCAAAGGTGGGACGCGCCGTGCGTTGCTCCGTCGGCGTGAACCCGGCCTCGCCAAAGAGCCGCCGGACGCCCAGAAGTTTCTGATAGGCGCGTTGACTGAACGGGAGGCGGGCCAGTTCCTTCCGCTCGTAACGGGTCAGTGGAACGACGTCATCGTAATAGCCGGGGATGGTGATGCGTCCGCGGTGGTCCCGCAAGGACCCCAATAGCCGGCAGAGCGCCATGGCCGGATTTTCCACGGACCCGCCAAAGATGCCTGAATGCAGGTCGCGGGCGGGTCCGAGCAGTTTAATCTCGAAGGAAACAATCCCGCGCAACGCGTAGGTCAACGCCGGCTGTTTCAATCCGGGCATGCCCGTGTCCGAGATTACCAGCGCGTCACAGCCCAATTGGTCGCGGTGCTGTTTGGCAAAAGCCGCCAGGCTGGCGCTGCCGACCTCCTCTTCGCCTTCAATCAGGAAGGTGACGTCGCAAGGAAGTTCAACGCCGGTCTTGAGATAAGCTTCAATGGCGTTCATGTGCGCCAGATGCTGCCCTTTGTTGTCGCTGGCGCCGCGCCCGAAAATGGAGCGTCCCTGGATGCGCGGCTCGAAGGGAGGCGACTTCCAGAGATCAAAGGGTTCGGGGGGCTGCACGTCATAGTGGCCATAGACCAGGAAATGCGGGCGCCGTCCCGTCCGAGACCGGGGCGTTCGAGCCAGGAGAATGGGGTTGCCGGTCGTGGGCCAAAGTTTTGCGTCCAAGCCGATTTCCTCGCAGTGACGCCGGAGCCATTCGGCGCAGGCCTGCAAATCGTTCTTGTGCTGCGGCTGGGCGGAGACGCTCGGAAAGCGGATATACTCCGCAAGCTGAGCGATGAACCGCCCTTCGTTTTCTTTCAGGTATTCGTTGACTTTTTGCATGATACGGCAGAGGCCAAGCCATCAACACAGATCACTTTCTTGGAATGAGACGGAGCAGATCGAGCGGATTGATCTTGGCGGGCTTGTTGGTGCTCGGCGCGCTGTTGGCATTGGTTTTAACGGTCGGATTGAGGTTCGTTATGGCTCCGGGCAAACCTTGTCCGGTCAGCAGCCCGCCAATGCCTTGCAGAATGTTGCCGGCTTTGCCGCCCACTCCGGGCAGCGCGCTCGATGAACGCAGCAGCAGGCCGGAGATGACGAGCTTGTCGGTCTCGGTCTTGGGCGAGCCCAAGGTGCCGGTGAGCTTGACGAAATCCGGCAGCTTCACATAAGGGGCCTCGGGCGGCGCGCCGGGAGGCATCAAGTTGGATTTCTCGGCCAGCGACCGGCGCAAGTAGAAACTGACCGGCAAATCGAGCGGGGAATTAGTCAGCACTTCCGCCATCGGAATGGCGCCCCGGGCATCGGCGTGGAAGGCTTCTCCCAGGACGGCGAATTGGGTGACATCGATGCGGCCACTGCCGATCTGCGCATTGGCGTTGACCCAATTGAGCGGAGATTGCGTGAGTTCAGGAACGCGCAAAAGAAGGGCGATCGGTTCAAGCAAGAGCCGTGTCTTGGGACCCATCACTTGGAGGTTCAAGTTGGTCAGGCTTAGGCCAACCTGGCCATTGAGATTCTTGCGGAGACTGGCCCCGGTCACACCCGCGCCTTTAATCCGGGCTTGGGCGGTCAACTCCCCTTGGAACTGGCCTCGGGAATTGGTTGAAAAACTGTTGGCCAAAGGCTCCAGAGGAACTTTGCTGGCCTGAAAGGCGAGATCGTAGGCATAGCCCGGCACACCCAAGTTCAGGACGGCTTCAGCAGTGACCGGGGCGCCGTTCACCGCCAGCGTCAGCGGCTTCATGTTCACTTCGCTGCCCTTAATGGTGGCCGTCGCGGCGAGGTTCGACACCGCGACGTCGCGCAGATAAAGGCGGTTGATTTTCAAATCCAACGTCAGTTGGTCCACGGGCATGCGAATGGCGGCAGGCTCGGCCTGGCTTGAAACAGATGGCGGAGCAGCGGCGGCGCGAACAGCAGCGTTCGTATCCGATTTGCCGCTAAAGAGATCGAAGTAAGGCGTGACATCCAGCGACTCGGCCTGAAGCGTCAAGTGCCCGGAGGCGGCGTTGGTCTTGGTCAGGTCGAGACGGCCGAGGAGTTGGAGTTCGTTTTTGGCGCGCGGCGTTGGCGTCAGCCCGAGCAAAGCCTGGCGCAGCTCCAGTATCTGCTTGTGGATGGCGCCGTCGAGTTGGACCTGCGCACGCAGCGGTTCCTTGGGCAAGGTGTTCTCGGGATTCTCCACCACCAGATTTGTCAGGTTCAATTCGGCTTTGAGGGAGGAATCGCCTTGCGGATCGAATTGGGCCGAGCCGCTGCCATGCAATGAGACCGAAGCCAGTTTGTTGGGCGCCAGTTTCGATTCCAGAAGCGGGCGAAAGGCGCGCTGGTTAAGGTCAACTGCCTTGAAGGCAACCTGGCCGGATTTTTGGGTGAGGTTTAGCTGACCGTTCAGTTCCAGCCGCCCCGCCGCGTCTTTTCCATCGGTCAAGGTCACGAGGAAAGTTTTCAAATTCAACTGAGGCTGGCGCAGTGTGGCGTCGATCTGCACGTCGGCGCTGAGAGGCGACTGGGGCAACGTTTTACCGGCATCGCCGATGGCGAGTTGGCTGATGTTCAGCTCACTCTTGAGGACGGTGTCGCCTTTCGGATCATAGTCGGCGGAGCCTTTGCCGCTGATGGAAACCGAAAGCAATTGGCGCGGCGCCAGCAAGGGATTAAGGATGGGATAAAGCGTGTGCTGATTCAGGTCCACGACTTTGAACTCAAAACGCCCGGTTTTCTTCTTCAAGTTGAACTCACCCGCCACATCGAAACCGCCGCCGCTTTCGAAGCTTTCACGGAACGTCGCGCCCGCGCGGAAAATCTGCAGAACATCCTCTTTGAGTTCCAGGTTGTAATCGAAGGAGGCCTGGTAATTGGTGAAGCTATAATCAGCATACTGCCCCGTAAAACTATCCAGCAGGAGATTGCCGCTGACCTTTTGTTTGTCAGCAGTGTAGGAAAACAGTGACGTGCACTTGAGACGGCCCGCCAGGGAACGAATCTGGGGAAGAGGAACTTGCTGGAGGAGTTGGGGCAGCGAGGCCTCGACCGTGCTTTGGCCGGTCAATTCCCGCCGCGGCAGGTCATACCGGAACGAACCGTTCCCTTGGGCCAAAGACTGGCCCGATTGATTCAAGTTGAAGTTGAATTCGTTTAAATTGATGAACTTGAAATCCTCCAGGTCGCCGTTGAACCGGAACAACAGTTGGGCATGATCGATTTGATTGGTGCCAACCTGGGCCGCCAAGTCCTCTACCTGGGCGGCAAGGTCGGTCTTGAGGAGCCGTCCGTCGCGCTGAGCCAGGAGGTTCAGCCTTAGTCCCGCCTTGCCGGCCAAAGCATTCGTGCCCAGGACCGAGGCCCAGTCGCCCAAGTTCAGATTGGTCAGCACAAGCTGAAAGGAGGATTCAGCAAAACCCGGAATGGTGCTGCCCCAAGTCAGGTTCATGGGGCGGTCCAGCGACGTCTGCAGCAAATCCTTGTTCCCCTGTTGAACCACCACGCTTAATTTCCGGAGCACGGCATTTTTCTCCTCCAAACTGAGAGTGAACTGGTAATCGGCCTCCAGGTCCAACGGCGGTGTGGCGCGCTGGTTCTGCTCGAGGCTCAATTGGCGGCCGAATATCTTGCCGTTGGCCCGAAAGGAAGTGCCTTTCTCGGAAATATCCACCAGGTTGGTGGAGTTGAGCGTCGAGGCGCCAAAGTCCCAGCCTCGAGTCGCTCCATACAGATTGAGCACTTGCCGGTCGATGGAAAGAATCTCCAGTTTCAAGGTGCCTTCGGATTTGGCCAGATCCAGCGGACCGCTGACGCGCACCTGGCCCAGGGTTTTTCCTGACCGTTCAAAACGGAGCGCCAACTGCCGCATTTCCGTCGGAGTCAAATCACATTCCAACACGCCGCCCAGCGAGGCAAAATCACTGAGCGATCCTTCCGCGCGGGATAAATCAAAGCGGGTCGCTCCTTGCACGGTCTTGGGGCGGAGTGCCGAGTCCAAGGCAAATGCAAAGCTCCCGCCCACTTTCGCCTGGACCAAACCATGGGTCGGAGCATCGGAAATGGAGGAGTGCGTTTCAAATCTCGCGTTGCCGCCCACGTTCATCTTCCCGGCCTGCCCGTTCTGCACCCGATCAACGGTCAGATTCAGATCGGTCAGTTCGGCGACGTTATGGCCTTGGCTGGTTTTTTGCAGCAACCGCACCGTTGCATTCTGGAGCGCGATATTCTTCAAAGCCAGTTGCAGCGGCTCCGCCGGCCCGGATGGTTTAGCCGGCTTGCTTGTTTTGCCGGCCAGCAATGGGTCGAGATTGCTCGTGCCATTCGTCTCCTGGACAATGTGCGCCACGGCCGAAATCAAGGTCAGTTCCTCGACACCGATTTTGCCCCTGAGGAGGTCCAGCAGACGATAGCGGACGCGCAATTCCTCGGCCACAAGCAGCGGCTCCGGTCCGGTCGTTTGCACTTTCAATCTGCGCAGCACCACGTGCGAAAAAGGGCTGATCGACGCCTCGCCCACTTCGATATTGGCATTCAAAGTCTTGGCCACATGCGGCAGAATGACCTCTTTGAAAAAGGCCGCGCTGCCGATGACAAAATAAAGGACGGCCAGGAGGAACAACAATCCCCCGCCGACGATGGCCAGTTTGCGGCCCAGCGAAGCCGGCTTGTTCTCCATCTCTAAATCGGATGTGTCTGCCATATAAGATCAATAATACGATTATTGGCCTTTGCCTTCCAGGAACGCCACATAGTCGGCGATGCCTTTGACGGGCGTATATCCCGGCTCGTACTTGAGTTCATTCTTGGCCAAAGTCAGGTCCGCTTCGGTGTGGGGCTGGTAGAAACCGTAGGGATTCTCGAAGTATTCCGGCGGCCATTGCGTGCCCAAATTCCGGTTCAATTCCGCAATGACGTCATTGAACGAAAAGGCCTGGCCAGACCCGCAGTTATAAACCGCGCTGCGCGGCGCCGACAACGCGCGGATGGTCAACGCCACCACGTCCTTGACATAAACAAAGTCCCGCTTTTGCTCGCCGGCGCGGAAGACGCAGGGCCGGCGGCCGGCTTTCATTTGCAGGTAAAGCTGGTAAATCATGCTGGCCGCAGCCTTCTTGTGCGCTTCCCGCGGGCCATACACATTGAAATAACGGAGGCCGACGATGCGCCAGGAAGACCACAACCGGCTGTAATCGCGCGCCAGATTGTCCAGTTGGACCTTGGAAAAAGCATAGACATTGGCCGGCGTCGGCGGCTGATCCTCTCGCATCTTGGCGGAGCCGATCCCGTAGGTCGCCGCCGAAGAAGCATAAACCACCGGTGTCTGATGCGGCGAGGCAAATTCCAGCAACCGCCTGAAACCTTCGACGTTGTCGTGGACTTGCAGGAGTTGATCGTGGACGGTCGTATCCGTGATGGAAGCCTCGTGAAAAATAGCCTCGAAAACCCGGTCCTTGAACTGCGCCGGCCAATCGAGGCGCGAGATGTCCGCCGCCACCAAGTCGCCTCTGAAACCCTGCAAATTCTTGAAATCACCCGAGCGGAAGTCATCGACCACCACGATCCGGGCCTCTGGGAATCTATCCTGCAGGGCCAGCGCCAGATTGGAGCCAATAAAACCCGCCCCACCCGTCACCAAAATATTTCTCATTCCGACACCCTAAAGGGATTGGCTTTGGCGAGTCAACTGTCCGAAAAGCGCCGGGACCTGTTCGAGTACAGGATGGTTTCTTTGATTTTCAGTCCGGTCCGGTGCCGCAGTGCGCTAAACCGTGACAGCGAAGCCACCACCTCGGCGTTACTGATGAGACCGCAGCATACACGACCGACAGCACGACGCAGGCGAGGCGGCGTCTTCTCCCTCTCCCCACGACGGAGGAGTGGGGAGAGGGCCGGGGAGAGGGGAAACTCTTGCCAACATTAGCCTGGAGCGGTATCAGCGCTTTCGTCTCGCCCCTCTCCCTAACCCTCTCCCCGCTCCGCAGGGAGAGGGAATTCGCTCCCCATTGTAGCGCATGCTGCGAACTCCTCAGTATGTTGTGCATGGGGCCAGAATCGCCTCTTCCATTCCGTGAATGATCTTCTTCTCCGCCGGGCAGATCGTGGCCAGAACCCCGCCCAAATGCGCGCGCGCCGCATCGCCATCTCCGATCACAAAAAAGTATGGACAAAGCCGCACGCGGCCCAACATGGGGACCAATGAGTTTTGGCCGAAGTCAAACCAGGAAGCTTGCACGATTCTCGGCTTATGGTAGCGCTGCAACACATAAGGCGAATGGGGAAACCCGGAAAGCGCTTTGTCCACCGCCGCGCTCCATTCCGCCAGAGAAAGATCGCTTCCGAGATCGACGCCCCGGGCGCCCCAGGCGGCATCGGAATAGCCGGACACTTTCAGGATCAAATCCCGTTCGCGCTGGGAGAGTGTTTTCAGTTGGTGCCAGTCAGTGAGATTCAGCTCCGGGATCGCCGCGTGCGGTGGCATGGGTGCCGGGTCAACCACCCAGGTGTAGGGCACCAATCTGAGCAACCGTTGGTAAAAGGATTCGCCCAACTCCTGACGCCAAAAGCCCCGTAAGTTTCGGTTCCAGAGCAGAGCCAACAACAATTTCTCCTCGAAAACCGGCTTGGGCGGAGGCGTCAGGCAAATCCGCCTGGCCAACGCCAAATCGAAAATCGCTTTCGCGTTTTCCACATTGGCCAGGTCGAACAATTCAAAGAACCGGTACACGGCATCGCCCTCCGCAAACTCCGTGAATTTCGTGCTGCGCACTTGAAATCTGGTGCCTCCCAATTGCTGGCAAAGCCATTCCATTTCCGGACGGTAAGTGGCGGACTCGTCCGAGACGACGATATGCACTCGCGCCGCGTCGCTAAAGATGCCGGCAAAACCGCGGAGCAGGCCCTCCGCTCCACCTAGAATTGGCGATTGGCGATCGGTGATTGGTGATTGGTGATTAGTGATTGGTGACCGAACGGACGGTCTTGGCGTGTAGTCCGCGGGTGGTGATGGGTCAAGGACGGCGCTTGGGTCGGACGGCGAGCCGGCGGCAACCGATTTACCGGCTGCTGCCTTCTGCCCAGGGACCGCTTCGCTCGAGAACAAAGAATACGTTTGATTCAACCACGCCGTCAGCCCGATGCCGCCCGGCACGCTGTCCAGTTCGGTGATGCTCAAGCCGGATTCTGTCAGCAGAATGTCAGGACGGATGACGCGTGGCAGGTCGTTTTTGAAGACCAGGGCGCGCTGCAGTTCAAGCAATTCTTTGGGCTTGCCCTGGTCGAGCCAGCCGGCGATCCAGGCGGGTTGCTTGCCCGCCACGCTCTGCCGGTAAAGCAGATTGGCGGCGCGGTTAAACTGCAGCAGCACGCGCCCGAGCGATTCAATCTCTTTGGCCAATTCCGGCCCCAACGCGAATGGGACAGGCGAAATGCGCCAGTTCTGTCCGGCAAACAGGCCCCCTGGTGGAAGGCGGTCGCGAATGAAATGCGCCGGCTTGAAACTTGACAAGCTAGACGATAGAATAGCCATTCAGGAACAGACCATATCCGCCAAAAAAGCCCCGTTACTGTTGAAAGCGAGCTCCGCCATTTGCCAATCCTTGTCTCCCTTGGCAAACCAGGCGGCGGCTTCATTCCCTGGGCTTCTCATAAAGCACCTTTCCTTCTTTTATGACTTGGTTCGACAGGCTAAAGGGCGATTGGGACCAAGCGTCGAAACCCTCCGGCGAGCGGACAATGATGTCCACAGGCTCATTAATATGTTCATGGATCAGCCGAATTATGGGAACTGCCCGGTCCGGACGAGGCGAGGGATTCTTCATGATGACCATCAAATCCACATCGCTGTTGACGGTCGCCTCCCCTCGCGCGTAGCTGCCAAACAAAATGATTTTCTCAGGATGAAAATTCTGCGCGATCAACGCGGCCATCTGCTGTATCACTTCCCGCGAAATCAGCCTCAAAGCCTGGTCTGTCCTATGCATGAGTCAAGAATAGGTCACGCGCCTGCCATTCGGCAATGCTCTATGTTCGAATCTGGCCGCTGCCGTAGCCGATCCATTTGTAAGTCGTCAGTTCCTCCAATCCCATCGGCCCGCGTGCGCCGACCTTGTCCGTGCTGATCCCGATCTCGGCCCCCATGCCAAACTCACCGCCATCGGTAAACCGTGTCGAAGCATTCCAATAGACCGCCGCTGAGTCCACCTCCGCCAGGAACTGCCTGGCCGTCGTTTCGTTCCGCGTCACGATGCTGTCCGAGTGCGCCGAGCCGTAATGATTGATGTGCTCAATGGCTTCCTTGACCCCATCGACGATGCGCACGTTCAGGATGTAATCATTGTACTCGGTGAAAAAGTCCTGGTCCGTGGCAGTCTTGATTTGCGATTTGCGATTTGCGATTTGCGATTGCAGCAACTGATGCGCCCTTTGATCCACGCGGAGTTCGACTTTATGTTCATCCATCTTCGCCGCGATCTGCGGCAGAAAGGCCGGTGCGATGGTTTTATCCACGAGCAACGTTTCCATCGCATTGCAGACGGCCGGGCGCTGCACTTTGGCATTCATCACGATGGCCTCCGCCATTTTGAGGTCTGCCTCGCCATCGACATAAACATGACAAACGCCCTTGTAATGTTTGATCACCGGCACTTTGGAGCACTCGGCCACCGCCCGGATCAACCCTTCGCCGCCCCGCGGCATGCAGAGATCGACATACTGTGTCAGCGACAAAAGCTCTTTGATCGCTTCGCGGACGGTGGTGCGCACCACTTGAATGGCGTATTCGGGAAAGGCGGCCAATTGCTGCCGCGCCGCCGAGACCATGATTTCGGCGATGACGCGGTTCGAGTGAATGGCTTCCTTGCCACCGCGCAGAATCGTCGCGTTGCCTGACTTAAAACAAAGGCTGGCGGCGTCGGCGGTGACATTGGGCCGCGACTCATAAATGATGACCACCACGCCGATGGGGGTGGCGACTTTCTGCAGCCGGAGCCCGTTGGGGCGGACGCGTTCATCGAGAATTCTGCCGACTGGATCAGGCAAGGCCTCCACTTCGCGCAGGCCCTTGGCCATGGCGGCAATTCGTTTCTCGTCCAGCCTCAGCCGGTCCAGCATGGCAGTGGAGAGGCCGCTTTGCGCGCCGGCGGCCATATCGATGGCATTGGCTTCTTTGATGGCGTCGCGGTGGTCTTCCAGTGCTTTGGCCATGGCCAGCAAACAAGCATTCTTTTCGGCTGTCGTCAGCTTGGCCAATTCGCGCGCCGCCGCTTTGGCCTGCCGCGCCAGCAGCGTCATTTCTTCCGTCAACGTCATGGCGGAAAAGTAATCGGAAAACGCAAAGTGAAAAGAGCGAAGTTCATGCTTGCTCCCCGGCTTAGCCGTGATTATTCAGTCGAACGAGCCCCTCACCCCATCCCTCTCCCC
>CAYIIH010000319.1:0-10132 GCA_964363225.1 uncultured Verrucomicrobiota bacterium
CGACGCTGCCCCCGACTGAAACCCCGCGCAAACTTCTCCAGGTCCTTCTGGCCTCGAGGAACCTCGCACAACACCGCCAGCAGCCCGTGGGCATCCTGGCCACAGCGGCTGGCCAGCAACGGGGCGTTTGGAAGGGCTCGGAACTCCGTGGCGGCATCACCGGAAATCCGCGGTTTCGACGTGGAGTTCCAAAACTTGTTGGCAGCCAGCCTCACTTGGTTTACAAAGGCCCATCGCGCAACCATGATGACTCCATTCGACCTCTTTTCCAAAAAAGCACCGCTATGAACTACACTCAGCAATATTCACGAGGCCTATTGGTTTTGTTGGCTCTTTTGCTGCCGCGGCCGCTTTTTCCAGGCGAACCAGATTGGAAAGCCGGTTTGGCTTCCGCGACCATCACGCCGGAAAAACCGGTGCTCATGGCCGGATACGCCTCGCGGACCAAGCCATTCGAAAAGGTGGAAGGGGATTTATACGCCAAAGCCCTGGCGCTGGAAGATGCGCAAGGCCGGCGGGCTGTCCTCGTCACCACCGATCTGATCGGCCTTTCTGCTGCTGTGGCGGAGCCGATCTGCCAGCGGATCAACGAAAGAAGCGGCCTCAAACGCGAGCAAATCCTGCTGAGCTGGGCGCATAATCATGCGGGACCTTCACTCAGTTTGAAGGCCACTCCCGGCAGCAGCGGTTCGGCTGAAGACGCCGAGAACACCGTCGCCTACACCCGCAACCTGCAAGACCAGCTCGTCGCGCTCGTCGGCCAGGCCTTGGCGCGCTTGGAGCCGGCCCGGCTCTCCTGGGGCAGCGGCGTGGCCAACTTCGTCATGAACCGCCGCGAGTTCACACCCACCGGCGTGATTCTCGGGGTGAATCCAAAAGGACCGGCCGATCGCAGCGTTCCGGTC
The DNA here is from genome assembly GCA_964363225.1 of uncultured Verrucomicrobiota bacterium. Classification (GTDB taxonomy): domain Bacteria; phylum Verrucomicrobiota; class Verrucomicrobiia; order Limisphaerales; family CAYIIH01; genus CAYIIH01. Next base: position 906 of record CAYIIH010000319.1, read on the forward strand.
TTGCGGGTCGATGCCGCCGATGGCCGGCCGCGCGCGGTGCTATTCGGTTGCGCCTGCCACAACACGACCTTGACCCACACCAATTACGCGGTGTGCGGCGATTATGCCGGCTACGCGCAGGAGCACATTCAACAACGTTACCCGGCGGTTCAAGCCCTGTTCATGATGGGTTGCGGCGGCGACGCCAACCCCTACCCGCGCGGCACCCTGCAACAGGCTCGCCAGCACGGAACGGAACTGGGACTAGAAGTCTGCCGCGTTATGGAAACGAAGCTTCGGCCTGTGTCCGGTCCGTTGGCTCTGGCCTACGACTTCGCGTCGCTTCCGCTGCAATCGCCCGGGCGGGCAGAGCTCGAAAAAATCGCGGCCACGGGTCCAAGCTGGCAAACGGGCAATGCCCGGCAGATGCTGAGCCTCTTGGAGCGCGGCGAAAAACTGCCGGCTGACTTTCGTTGTCCCGTCGCCGTTTGGCAATTTGGCAACGATCTGACGCTGGTGGCGCTTTCGGGCGAAGTCGTGGTCGATTATGTCCCGCTGCTGGAGCGCGCGCTGGGGCCTCTGCAACTTTGGCTGGCGGCTTACTGCCACGAGTCTTTCGGCTACCTGCCCTCCGCCCGCGTCCTTGCTGAAGGCGGTTACGAGAACCGCGGCCTCGGTTCCGGCCAGGGTTGGTTCGCTCCGGCGGCCCAGGATGTTTTGGTCGAGAAAGTGCGGCAGATGGCCAAGCAAGCCGGTCGGAAAGTGCCCGACTAAACGGCAGGAACACCCGCCTTGAGCGAGCTTCCTCCGCAGGCGGAGCAGCCCTGTAGCGGGAGCCACTTCGGATCGACGACAACTACAGGCAACAGAGTCAGAACCGACACAAAGTATTCTTGACGTGGGTTCTGGCAGAACTTATGACTAAAGAGGATTCAGTATTCTTTTTGACTCATGAAAGACCACAATAGCAATCGTGAACCATCTTCTCGCCGCCAATTTATAAGAACTTCCGGTAAGGCGGTCATTGGCGGAGTTTTAATCTCTCAAGTCAGCCTTTCGGAAAAGACATTTGCAGCCAACGCCGATACGCTCCGTGTCGGGTTGATTGGCTGTGGCGGTCGGGGTACGGGTGCTGCCGCTCAAGCGCTGGCCGCTGATCAGAACGTCATTCTCACCGCGATGGCAGACGTTTTTGAGAACAGATTGAAAGGAAGCCTAAACACGCTCAAGAAGGAGGCAGGTGCGAGGGTGCAGGTTGCGCCGGATCACTGCTTTGTCGGCGTTGACGCTTACCAAAAGCTGATCGACAGCGGTGTTGATGTGGTCCTGTTGGCTGCTCCTCCCGGGTTCCGGCCAGTCCATTTGAGAGCGGCAGTGGCTGCTGGCAAGCATATATTCTGTGAGAAACCGATGGCCACAGATGCGCCCGGTGTTCGCTCCGTCGTGGAATCGGTCGGCAAGGCCAAACAGAAGAACCTCGCACTCGTGGCCGGTTTCTGCTGGCGGTACGAACCTGGCCGGCGGGAGTTCTACAAGCGCATTCACGACGGTGCCATGGGTGAAATCCGGGCGATTCATGCCACCTACCTCACGGGGCCGGTGAAGCCGATGCCGCCTGCGAGCCAACGCCCGTCGGGCATGGGTGATCTCGAATGGCAGCTCCACAACTGGTATAACTTCGCTTGGCTCTCGGGCGACGGTCTCGTCGAGCAAGCCTGCCACAGCGTGGACAAGATTGCCTGGGCCATGAATGGCTTGCTGCCGATCAAGGCCGTGGCCACCGGCGGCCGGCAGATTCCTAACAACGAGGGCAATATATTCGATCATATTGACGTGTTCTACGAGTACGAGAATGGCGTCCGCGCCTTCATGGCCCAGCGCCAGATCAACAACTGCTACGGTGATAACTCGGACTACCTGCTGGGCGCTACGGGCACTGGAACGATCAAGGGCTGGAATGCGCCCATCATCACCGGGAAGGAGCGCTGGCGCTACAGCGGAGCCAAGAAGGATATGTATCAAGTTGAACATGACGAACTTTTCGCCTCGATTCGCAAAGGCGCGCCAATCAATGACGGGGTTTGGATGGCGAACAGCACGCTGATGGCAATCATGGGTCGCATGGCCGCCTACACTGGCCAGGAGATCACGTGGGAAATGGCGCTCAACTCTCAGGAAATGCTCGTGCCCGAAAAACTGGATTGGAGCATGAACCTGCCCATTGCGCCAATGGCTGTACCGGGGAAAACGAAATTCGTTTAACATAAAACTCGGCCAGTCGGCGCTGATTCCTGATGCCTGTTTGGGATCACACACAACCGACGAAGTGAATGAATGAATGAAACAACGCCCCAGCCTCAACCTCCGAAGCCGGCAGAAAACGGTTTGCTGGCTGAACCTGATCCTGCCATGAACGATTCCCTACCGCGTAGAGGTTTTTTGAGACTTGGCACTGTGGCCGCCATGACGGCCCTGTCCCGTCCGATGCTGCAAGCTGCGGATGAGGCAGCGCCTGCCCCAAAGCGCCGTCTCAAAAAGGCCATCATGTATGCGACTGTTGGCGTCAAAGGTTCTGTGCTGGAGAAATTCCAGGCCGTGAGGGAGGCAGGCTTCGCCGGCGTTGAACCCATGAGCCACATGGATCAGGACGAGGTCTTAAAAGCTCGCGACGCCACTGGGCTCGAGCTTTGCAGCGTTTGCTGTGGCACGCATTGGGCGAAACCGCTATCCGATCCAAATCCGGCGGTTCGCGAACAAGGGTTGGACGGTCTCAGACAATCGTTGCGCGATGCCAAGCGTTACGGCGCCACGTCCGTTCTCCTTGTTCCGGCCGTTGTCAATAAGCAGGTTTCTTATACTGACGCGTACCAGCGTTCTCAGGCTGAGATTCGCAAAGCGATTCCCCTGGCAGAGGAATTGGGTGTCAAGATTGCCATCGAGAATGTTTGGAACCAGTTTTTGTTGAGTCCGATCGAGGCGGCGCGTTATGTGGATGAATTCAACAGCCCCTGGGTCGGCTGGCATTTCGACATTGGCAACATCATCAATTATGGCTGGGCGGAACAATGGATTCGCATTTTGGGAAAGCGGATTCAAAAGCTTCATCTCAAGGAGTTTAGCCGGAAACGCCGTGACAACGAGGGTCTATGGAAAGGCTTTGAGGTTGAGTTTCTGGAGGGCGATAACGATTGGCCATCCATCATGAAAGCGCTCGATGAGATTGGCTACAGCGGTTGGGGCATAGCCGAGCAACCGGGCGGCAACAGCGTGGAAGGTTTAAAGAATCTTTCGGCGCGGATGGACCTCATTTTCGCGAGCTGAGCACGTTGCCTCGGAACCTATCTCCCTCGCCTTCAGGGTGTTGACTGCGGTCGGGCGTTCCAGGATTCTTCCCTGGTATATTGAAAGAAGAGCCAAGCGACAAAAACGCAACAAAACCGCCGAGGCCGGTGTCATCAGAACGACAGGTCAGCGTTGACCTCGCCGGACCGAAAAATCCATAAGAACATCGACCATGAAAGTGACCCAGACCTGCTTACACACCTTGGCAACAACATTGTTTGTCGCCGCATTGTTTTTCGAAGCAACTCAACCTTCGGTCGCCAGCACTGAAGACCGCATCAAGAAATCGTTTCCGGTGAGCGCTGGCGGGAAGCTGAAAATGGAGGTGGATCGAGGCTCCATCGAGGTGAAGGAGAACGAAAGGGGCACGTTGGACGTGGAAGTCATTCGCCGCATCGAGAGAGGCAGCACTGAAAAGGCCAGGGAAATCTTGAAAGATCATGAAATAGAGTTTGCCCAGGAGGGGAATGAAGTGCAGATCAAGGCGCGGTTGCGTGACAGTGTGGCCAGCTTCTGGCGCCGAAGAGATTGGAACCTTAATGTGCGCTATCTGGTTTTTCTCCCCCGACAATTCAATCTCGATTTGACCACCTCGGGCGGCAGCATATCAGTGGGGGGCCTGGAAGGGGAAGTGCGATGCAGAACCTCGGGCGGCAGCATCAGCCTTGGCCGGATGCAAGGACCCGTTTGGGCACGGACTTCGGGAGGAAACATTGCCGTAAAGGGCTGCAAAAGCGCTATTGACGTCCAAACGTCGGGGGGCAATGTGCGCCTCGGCGAAGTGGCAGGTAGCGTAACCGCAAGGACTTCCGGAGGCTCTATTTCCATCGGTAATGTCGCGGGCCACATCACGGCGACGACATCCGGCGGAAGCATCGACGTCGCAGAGGTTTTGGGGGGTATCGAAGCATCGACCTCCGGAGGTTCGGTGCGCGCCTGTTTTGGCAAACAACCGGAAGGGGGGTGCAGTCTGAAGACATCCGGCGGAAACATTGATGTGAAACTGGCAAACTCGATCGCGTTGGATTTGGATGCACATACGAGCGGCGGCCGAGTGATTACTGATCTTCCGGTCACAGTCCAAGGTGAACTGTGGAAAACTGAGCTCAAAGGGAAATTAAACGATGGAGGCCCAGTCCTCCTTTTGCGCACATCGGGAGGAAACGTGCACATTCGCAGAATGTAACCCGGTCTTCTTTCTTTCTTTGACGGAGGCGTTCACAGCGCACCTGGGTTGGCCATAAATTCCTGCGGGCAAGATTCTCGCTGGTGGTTGTTGCATGCAGCGCCAGTTGCGTCTAGAGTCACCGGCTACAGAGTGATCGGTGCATCGAAATCCAGTTCTCATACGGAGAGGCTCGGATGAATCGGAACCGCCCGGATGGGTCAAGAATCAGTCTCGAAAAGAAAGAAACGAAATGAAATTAGGATTGCTCGCCTCTTTGAGCGCGGGAATTATCTGCGCCAGTTATGCGCAGGCGGCCGAAAAAGTTGAATTAAAAGACCAAAAGGCAAAAATCAGCTACGTCATCGGGCTGAGCGTGGGCAAGAACTTCAAACAGCAAACGATCGACATTGATCTGGATACCTTTGCCAGAGGCTTCAAGGATGGGCTTTCCGGCGGTGACCCTACTCTGACTGAGGCGGAGATGCGCGAAGTCATGACCGGCTTTCAGGCTGAAATGATGGCCAAGCAGGAGGAAAGGACAAAACTCCAGACAGAGAAGAATAAGCAGGCAGCAGAAAAGAACAACAAGGAAGGGCAGGCCTTCCTGGCTGAGAACAAGAAAAAGGAGGGAGTGACGACACTGCCGAGCGGTCTGCAGTACAAGATTCTCAAAGAGGGAACAGGGGCTTCACCAAAAGCCTCCGACACCGTCGTGACGCATTATCGGGGCACTTTGACTGATGGGACGGAATTCGACAGTTCCGCCAAGCAAGGCAAACCTGCGGTATTCCGCTTGGATGGAGTCATCAAGGGGTGGGCAGAAGCTCTTCAACTTATGAAAGCGGGCTCCAAGTGGCTGTTGTTCATTCCCCCGGATTTGGCTTATGGCGAGCAAGGTGCGGGTGCGGTGATCGGTCCCAATTCGACTTTGCTCTTCGACATTGAGTTGGTTTCAATCGAGAAACCTTCGGCCAATCCAGGCCAATAGTCGCGCAGACTTTATTTGCCGGGAGAGCGTTTCTGTCGGAAGGAAAGCCCTGGGGGCATCCTTTCGGCAGTCTCTCTTCCCTCGTTGGATCAATTGACAGAAACGAAGCTATGAGAGTCCATTATTTTCTAGCCTTTTATCTTGGGCTGGCCGTCTCATTATCGGCCGCAGCCTTCCGTGCTGGGGTGGCCATTCGGGTTGTCACGCCAGACCCGCTTTTGCCTGTTTCAGGGGGCGTGGGTCCAGGCAGTCCTACGCAGAGAAAAGAAGGTGACCTCACCGTCCGCGCCTTGGTCTTGGACGATGGCAAGGCTCGGGTTGCCTTTGTCGGGGCTGATTTTCTTGGGTTCCCTTCGGTATTAGGCAACAAAGTTCGCGCCCAGGTTCGAGAGATTCCCCCGGAGAATATCCTTATTGGAGCCACCCACACCCATAGCGCTCCGGATTGTTATGGCTTTCCTGATGGCAAAGGCGGCTTTGCGGCCGACCTCAAGTATTTGGATTCAGTCTGCGCTCGAATGGCCGAAGCGATTCACGAGGCCATTGGCAACTTGCAGGCCGCTTCACTGAAAATAGCCACCGGCGAGGCGAAAGGCAAAATCGCTTACAATTACTATGCCGAGCAATTGTATGATCCGCGCTGCCATGTTATTCAGGCGGTCGATAGCCACGGTAAAGCGTTTGCCACTTTGGTTAACTACGCCATTCACCCTGAAGTGCTGGGATCGGACCAAGGGATTCTCAGCCCCGACCTTATTGGCCCGCTCTACGACCGGATTCGGGAGAGAGGGGGCGGAACCGCCGTTTTTATGAGTAGCGCCCAGGGAGGAATGGTGACAGCCGATTGCCGCGGCTCGGACGGCAAGGATATGCGGGTATGGTCAGAGTGCATTCGTATTGGCCAACTTCTGGCTGATGAGGCACTTCGGGTGGTGCAAACGGCTCCGGAACAAAAGGAACCCAAGCTCTTTTGCGCCTCCAAGATCGTCTCTTTTCCCGTCGAATCAAGTTTGTTGCGTGCGGTCCTAAAAGCTTCTCCATTAGGTTATTCTGCCGATGATTCAAACCGTGTGTCCACGCAGTTGAACCTCGTTAATGTGGGCAATGCTCAAATCCTGACCATTCCTGGAGAGGCCTTGCCCAACATCGGCTTTTACCTGAAGCGTAAAATGCGCGGAGAACACAACCTCCTCTTCGGTCTGACCAATGACGCTTTCGGCTACATCCTGACCAAAGTGGATTGGGGAAGCTTCAAGCGGTATGAATACATCACCAGGACGAGTTTGGGGGAGATGACAGGCGAGATCTACATCGAGGAAGCACTTCGTTTGATCTCGGAGTCGCCCCAAGCCAAGACCTTGGGCGCCCAGAATTGACCCGGGATGCCCTCGGCAGAGGTGCCTTTCAATCGCCTCTCGACTTCTCAGAAGACGATGGTAGGGTAAGGGCCGAATTTAAGATTACGTTTTGATTTAAACCTTTTTCAAAAAAGCGAAATGAAACTACCGTTTGTCGTTGCCGTATCTCTTGGTTGTGCAGTTTTCCAATCCCAGGCGCAGGAAAAGCCCGAACTGAAGGACGCCAAAGAAAAACTCAATTACAGCATCGGCCTTAACATAGGAAAGAATCTCAAGTACCAGCAAGTTGATATTAACATGGATGTACTGATCAAGGGCATTAAAGACGCTCTTGCTGATGCGCCACCGTTGTTAAGCGACACGGAAGTCCAGGAAGCGATGAACAACCACCGGAAGGAGTTCACCACCAAGATGCAGGAGAAGCGCAAACTGGATTCGGAAAAGAATAAGAAAGAGGGCGATGCGTTTCTGGCTGAGAACGCCAAGAAGGCAGGGATTGTCACTCTGCCCAGCGGCCTGCAGTACAAAGTGGTCACCGAAGGCTCCGGCGCCAGTCCGAAGGGAAATGATACGGTGGTCACGCAGTATCGCGGCACCTTGCTTGATGGGACTGAATTTGACAGTTCGTTCAAGCGCCAACAGCCCGCCACCTTCGAGCTGAATAAAGTCATTGCGGGTTGGATAGAAGCGCTGCAAAAAATGAAGGCCGGATCAAAGTGGCAACTTTTCATTCCGCCCAATCTGGCCTACGGCGAGCGTGGTTCCGGATCGCTCATTGGTCCCAATTCAACACTCATCTTTGAGATCGAGTTGCTCTCCGTCCAGCCTGCGGCGCAGCAGACGAACCAGCCGGTCACCAGTGACATTATCAAAGTCCCCTCCGCAGAAGAACTCAAAGCCGGCGCCAAGATTGAAGTGATCAAGCCGGAAAGCATCAAGAAATGATCTCAGGAGGGGGTTCCTCAGGCTGAATCTGCAGTCGGACAGGGCTGATTGTCCAGGCCGGGCCGCGTTCAGAAAGCTGACTTTGACGGTTTCACACCGCCGCGGGACATCGTGCCTGCGCCGGACGTCAACGCTTGAATTCTTTCCGTCCAAGTTGGGAATAATTTTTGTAGGCTTCGTCTCCCAAGATTTTCCGCAAGGATTTCTGTTGCGCGCGCTGCACATCCTGGAGGGCGGCTTCCTGTTCATCCTCGGTCAGAGTGCGGTCATTAAGAATGCGCTGCTTTTCCAGTTCGGTGGCTTGGTTGATTTGATACAGGGGGAGAACCTTTTCCGGAGGCGCTCCTATTTGTTCGGTTGAAGCCTGCGCCTGGCGGAACAGCGGATCCTGAGTGTGCTTGTACATCTGAAAACGCTCTGGATCCAAAGTCTGCTTGACGGTCAGATCACGCATCTGCTCCAGCTCCTCGCGCTTTCTGACGCTGGCCGCGTCTGTGCCGCTGTAAAACATCTGAATCTGCTGATCGACGGCGTCACGCACGCGAAAGATATTTCGAAATTCCTCAGGCGTGGCTTCAAACCCGCGCAACGCATTGCGCAACACTTGAGCGTTATGGGAATGGCGGAGCAAATATTCCTCCAATTCCTCCGCGGTCAGCAGTTGCGCCAGTTGATTTCGGGTCAGTTGGCGCATCCGGGCCAACTCGGCGGGATCAGGCAGTTTTCCTGCTTTCTCCTGCTCTTCAATGTAGGCTTGCCGCTTTTCCTCCGCTTGCGCTTCGATCGCACGAAGGCTTTGTTTGGTTGGCAGGGAGAGCTTGCCCAGGATCGGACCGTCCAACGGAAGGCCCTGATCCGACTGCTGATTACTGCCCACTTCCCAATTCGGTCCCAATAACTGAGTCAGAAGAGCGCGGCGCTCTTGTTCGAGAGCCATTTGCTTGGCCGCGGCAACTTCAAGCAGTTCCGGATCAGGTTCAGACCGCCACCATTGCTGTTCCGGGGTGACTATTTCGAGGGCGCGTTTGCGCGCGTAAAGCTGGTTGATATCGGCAATGATGATGTCGCGAATCGTCACTTCCGGGCATCCAATGGAACGTAGATTCGCAATGTAAGTCGGGTAGTCTGTAGATTCAATGTCGCTCCAGACAAAGCTCTGCCGGCGAACGATCACGTTGGGTTTAATGCCCCGCGGACCCGCGTTGGTCCGAAATGATGGGGCCGTGGCAGCAGGAAATGTTGTTTCCCAGCTCTGGCCTGCATAGAAAAGCATCGCGGTTAGAGCAATATTGAAACCAAGCGAAAGCAACAATAACACCCGCGCGCGCATGGGCGTATTGTTCCTCAGAATGCACGGGTCCGCAAACTGAAAGTTGAACCCATTTTACGCAGGTATGGCAGATTTTCGAAGCCCAATAGAGTGTTGGGTTCTGGGGCTTTACGCATC
>CAYIIH010000320.1:0-10129 GCA_964363225.1 uncultured Verrucomicrobiota bacterium
GAAGTGATGCGCGCGCTGTCGGGCCAGTTCCGCCGCGACCAAATGGGCCACGTTTATGCGGCCATCTTGCGGCGCGGGGATTGAGGGCCATCGACCTGCGGCGCTCCAGGCCGCCGACGGGGAGTAAAGCGTGCTCCAGGACATAGCCGCACTTCTTGAGCAGCAGGCCAAAGAATTTCGGCGTTGCAGAACAGTTTCTCGCCAGCCACGAGGATGCGGTTTCACGCTCCCCTTCGTTGACGCAGGTCAATTCCAACCCGCGGTGTGTTTGAGAGGCTGCGCGAGAGCAAAGTGCGCCTCCGCCACCGCCAGGAGGCTCTGACCTTTGCGAAGAGAAAGAATGAACCTCCTGACGCCGGCGCCTGCAACCTAGTCATGAAACTCTCGCCACTCGATCAATTCATTGTCGTGGTTTACCTGGTTGTGATCATGGCCATCGGCTTCGCCATGAAACGGCGCGCGGCCCGGGGCATGTCGGCTTATTTCCTGGGCGGACGCCAATTGCCCTGGTGGGCGCTGGCCATGTCCGGCTCCTCCTCCTATTTCGACATCACGGGGACCATGTGGATTGTCTCGCTGTTCATTTTGCTGGGCTTGAAAAGCATGTGGGTGCATTGGCTGTGGGGTTTCCCGCTCACGGCGTTTTACCTGGCGTTCATGGGCAAATGGATTCGGCGGAGCGGCGTGCTGACCGGCGCGGAATGGATGCACACGCGGTTCGGAAGCGGACGAGCCGGCGACTCGGCGCGGCTGGCCTACACCCTCTTTGCCATTGTCACCATTGCCGCCCTGCTCGGCTACGGGGCGGTGGGAATGGGAAAATTCGGGGCGGTGTTCCTGCCGTTCTCACCGTTTGTCTGCGCGGTGCTGATCCTGGGGGTGACCGGGTTGTATGTGATTGCCGGCGGCTTTCATGGGATCGTGCGCGTGGAAATCCTGCAAACGATCGTGCTGAGCGCCGGAGCCATCACCTTCGCCGTCATCGGCTACCAACACTTCGACGCGGCGGCGTTTGCGGCACACAAACCGGCGGAATGGTTTTCCATGCTGCCGGCGATGCGGCCCAAAGATTTGCAGGGTGTCACGTCGGGAGACACCGATTTCTCGTTGTTCGGCGCGCTGGTGGCCGTGTGGCTGGCGAAGGGGTTGTTGCTCTGTTTCAGCGGGCCGGAGCAGCTCTACGACTTTCAGCGGTTTCTGGCGGCGCGCGACACCCGGGATGCCTCGAAGGTGGGGGCGTTGTGGGGAATCATTCATACGGTGCGCTGGCCGTTTGCGATGTCGATTGCGATCATGGCGATCATGGGCATCGGCGATCCGGCCCTGGACAAACTCTTGCGAGCAGACCCGGAGACGGCTTTGCCGCTGGTCATCAGCCAGCGGCTGCCGCAGGGCCTGATCGGCTTCATGCTGGCGGCGTTGCTGTCGGGTTTCCTGGCCACGTTCAGCTCGACCGTCAATGGCGGCGCGGCCTATCTGGTCAAGGACATTTACCAGCGCTATGTGAATCCGCAGGCCAGTCAGAGGAATTTGATCCGCGCCAGCTACGTTGCTTCCGCGCTGTTGATCCTGGTGGGCATTGCGATTGCGTTTGGCAGCACTTCGATCAACAAGGCTTTCATGGCCATCTTCGGCACGCTGGCGGCCGGCATCCTGCCGCCCAATGTGCTGCGGTGGTACTGGTGGCGGCTTAATGGCTGGGGCTACGCGGCGGGCGTGTTCGGCGGGATGATGCTCGCGCTGGGCCAGGTGGTTGGCGACAATTACGTCTGGCAGACACCGACGCCGCTCTATGTGGGATTCCCTTTGATTGCGCTGGCTTCGACCGTCATTACGGTGGTGGTTGCGCTCAGCACCCGACCGACGGAAGCCAAGGTGCTGGCCGATTTTTACCGCAACGTGCAGCCAGCCGGCGCGTGGGGCACGGTGCGCCGCGACGTGCTGGCCATGACGCCGTCTTTCCGAAAAGAAACGTCCTTTGCGCGGGAGGCCCTGAACACGTTCCTGGCGGTGCTGGCCATCAGCGCGCTCTACATCGGCACGCTCTACCTGATTTTGCATCGGCATGGCTTGGCGTGGGGCTGCTTTGGATCAACCTTGGTCCTGAGCGGCGCGCTTTATTTCACCTGGTATAAACATCTGCCGCCAGCGGAGGAAAACGTGGAGGGAGAAGAAACCGACCCAGCCCGAACCAGCCGGTCGTTCTGAGCCGTAAGTATGCAGCGCCTCGCCATGCGTGGGGAAGTTCTCGCGGATGCTTTGGCGGTCCAGGGTCCAGCCGGTCACACGGTAGGCGAGCGCGCCCGATGGGTTGACAAATTCGACAACGCGAAACCGTTCCTTGCCTTTAGTTGCATGTGCTTTCATGCGGCCAATTTGCCACAAGTAACTGGCAAATTGCAGGAGGTTTCTTCAAAACCATTGCAAACACTAGTCACAATGCGTGTGTTCCAAGGACCTACAAGCCTTTGGTCTGTGGTTCAAATCCCAACTCTGGCACCAGCTTTACTGAACTGTTTCGCCGCTTGGAAACTCACTGGAGCGGGCCGTGCTGACACGACTTTCACCAACGCGCATGGACTTGTCCGCCGTGGCGGCACAGGCAGATGCCTGCGTTCCAATTGGCTAGTCGTGGCTACGGCTTGCGCGCAGGGCCATGCACTGGTCCAGCCGGTGCGGACGGCAAGGCCGGCATGGGCACTTTGAGCCAGGCCAGGTTGAAGGCGTAATGTTGTTTGCTGGAAATGAGGTGGATGATCCCATCGGGCGTTTGTGTGCCGGCCATGTAACCGCGCGGTTCAGCCGTGGTGGGACCGAGCTTGAACTTGCCGGTGTTCCCCCCGCCATCGACCTCGCGTGGCGCGCCGTCGTCAGTGATCAAGCGGCGCACCGGCCAGGTTTCGCCGCCGTCGAAACTGAGCGCGCCAAAGAGGCCGGACACCTGGACCGGTTTGCCGGCGGCGTTGGTGACGGTTAACTGTTTGGCAAAGGTCGCCAGGAAGAGCGGCCCTTCCTGCAAGCGCCGCAGCACCACGCGTTGGCCGCTGCCGAGCGGGGGCAGGCCGCTCGCGGAGTAGGTCCAGGTCTGGCCAAGGTCGGAGGAGACACTGCGCGGCATCTGGCCATTGATGGAGTCGCCGCGGCCCAGCGCCATCAAGCGGCCATCGCTCAGTTCGGCCACGCCGGCGTGAATGCCGGCGATCCACGCGCCCGTTGTCCCAGCCGCAAAGTTGGGCTTGGGTGATCTGGCGCCGGGATCGACCCAGGTTTGACCGCGATCACGGCTGACATGAATGGCCGTGCCGCCATTGCCGCCGGTGACCGCGTCGCACGGCACAATGATGTGGCCCTGCCTGGTTTGAAAAACGCCCGCGATCACTTGCTTGCGCAAGCCGTGTTCAGGATTAATCAAGCGCGCTTTGGACCAGCTCGCGCCGTTGTCCGAGCTGGTGCGCATGATCAAGGCGAGTTTGCCCCAGGTGCCATCGGTGCTTAGCCCGTTGAAGTGGTAGAGAGTCTCCTGGCCATCCCACCAGATAGCGTTGCCATGATCGTTGCGATCGGGGGCGTCCCAGAACGGAGCAGCCTGTTCCCATTCATTGCTGCCGCGACGCAAGCGGCTGGCCACGACGCCCAATTCGCGGCCGGGTTCATCCTGGCAGGTGTACCAGATAGCCATGAGATCGCCATTCGGGCAGGCGGTGAGACCGGGTTGGTGATTGTGCTCTGAAAACAAGGGTCCATTCGAGTTCGGCGGGATTCTGACGTATTGCCGCGGGCCGATGAAGTAAGGCTGATTCGGGTTTGGACCGCCTGACCAATCATGACGAGCCTGGCTAACTCGCCTAGCCCAAGCTGGAGGCTCGAGGGCCGGTTGCGGCGCAGTTTTGGGAAGAGCGCCTTGCACGACACGAAAGCCGATGAGCCAATGTTTGTCCTCCGGCAGGGTGCCCAACCGGTTGGCGGAACGGAGAAAGGCAACCGGCGTATTGTGGCTGCCGCCGCGGGTGACTTTGAAGTCGCCGTCGGCGCGGCCCACCGGGTCGGTTTGATCGGCAGCTTCGTAAGGTCCGTACCAGTCCTGGCACCATTCTTCAACGTTGCCGTGCAGATCGTGAAGGCCCCAGGCATTGGCGGGCGTGCGGCCGACAGGCAACCGAACCGGCGCGGGCAGCCATTCCTGCTTTTGGTGTTTGTGCAAGGATTCCGGCAGCGCCGCGCCCGTGTGAAAGGCGGTGGTCGTTCCGGCGCGGCAGGCGTATTCCCACTCGGCCTCGGTCGGCAAACGGCACGGTTTGCCTTCCTTTTGGCTGAGCCACTGACAGAATTTTGTCGCCTCATGCCAACTGACGAACACCACGGCTTCGTCATCATCTCGGGACAAGCCCATCTGGCCGCGCCACTCCCGGTGGGAGGGATCGAACTGTTCGTATTGCGCGTTGGAAACTTCGCCGGCGCCCATGTAAAATGCTTGCGAGATGGTGACGCGATGCAGGGGGCGTTCGTCGAAGTCACCGCCCTGGCCCGTGCCCATCGCAAAACCGCCGGGAGAAATGCGGACCAGTTTCATGCCGATGGAATTGGTGATGGCCTCAGGGGCCTCAGCCCCTCGGAGCAGGAAGACGGAAAGAGAGAAGCACGCGCACATTCCGATAACCGCGCCGGAGCGCGCGAGGCCGCCGAGGCCATCGGCACCTCTATGAAGTTGAGTTTTCAGGCTTGAACGGCCAGGAGTCGTGGAGCAGGGAAAGCGCATATTCAGAAAAGGTAGGGGCGCCGCTTTCATTTTTCGAGGAAATTCAGGCCGCAGATAAACGAAACGGGGGCAGCACCGCCCTCGTTCAAGTCACGCAGGAACCCAATTGGTCAATTGGTTTTGCCGCTTGCCCAGTTCAAACTCGCGGATGTTTTCCACGGTTATGTCGGCAATGTTGCGCAGCGCTTCCTGGGTGAGAAAACCTTGGTGGCTGGTGATCATCACGTTGTTGAACGTGGTGAGCCGGGCCAGCAAATCGTCGGTGATGACGCGATCGGAGTGATCCTCGAAAAAGTAGGCGCTTTCCTCTTCATAGACATCGAGGCCCGCATAGCCGATCTGGCCGCTCTTCAATCCCGCCAGCAAGGACCGGGTCTCAATGAGCGCGCCCCGGGACGTGTTAATGAGCATGACGCCGCGCTTCATCTTGGCGATGGCGGTGTGGTTGATGAGGTGCCGCGTTTCCGGCGTCAAGGGGGCGTGCAGACTGATGATATCCGATTGGGCCAGCAGTTCGTCGATGGGGACGAACCGGACGCCGAGGCGCTCGACAAGCGGCGCATCCGGATACACGTCGTAGGCCAGGAGGCGGCAGCCGAATCCGGCCAGAATGTTCAGCACACATTTGCCGATCTTGCCGGTGCCAATTATGCCGGCGGTCTTGCCATGCATGTCGAAACCGACCAGTCCGGTGAGGGAGAAGTTGCCTTCCCGGACACGGTTATGGGCGCGGTGCGTGCGCCGATTCAAGGCCAGCATTAAGGCCACGGCGTGTTCGGCGACGGCATAAGGGGAATAGGCTGGCACCCGAACCACCGTGATCCCATGGCGTTGGCAGGAAGCCAGGTCAACATTGTTATAGCCGGCGCAGCGCAGCGCGATCATTTCAATGCCCATGTCATGCAATTCCTCCACCACGTCGGCGTCCAGCTTGTCGTTGACGAAAGCGCAGATCACTTTGGCGCCGGCCGCCAGATAGGCCGTCTCCGCTGAAAGCCGGGGTTCAAAGAACTGAAAGGCGTAGTTGTAGCGGTTGCCTTCCTGGAAAACCGTTTCCGAGTAAGGCTTGGAATCGAAGAAGGCGACTTTCAACCGGCGGTCAGCGTCCCGGGAGAGCAGCTTGGCCACGACGGAAGTTTCCCGGCGCAGATGGCGGCTCAAACGGGACAACAAGGCCTTGGCCAGGTTGCCGTGTTGTTCCAGAACCGCTTGAAAGGCGCCGTAGTCGAGAAACCAAATCTTGGTTTCACCACGCGCCCGCAGGGTCGCCGAGCGCACCGCCTCGCCAAACAGACTCATCTCGCCGGCAATCTCTCCCGGTTGCAGCACTGTGATCTCGACGGGCGTGCCATCCTGGCCCCGTTTCAGGACGGAGATTTGGCCGGACTCCAGGACGTACATTCGGTCGCCCTTGTCGCCTTCGGCACAGATCACTTCGTCCGGCTTGAAGGTCAGCAGTTGCATCGTTTCTTGCAGCAGGCGCAAGGTTTGCTCGTCAAGGTCGTGAAAAACTTCGACCTTTTTGAGCGATTCCAACAACGGCCGGTCATGATTCATAGCTTCCTCCGCTTCGTCCACGGTTTTCGAGATATGCTTCTTGCTCTGTCTAACGCAGGCCATCCTCAAATGAAAGATCATTATAGCGATCAAAAACAAGCTTGGCGGTTTTGGGTCTTTGGCGCATAAATGCCGGCCATGATTATCCAGCGTCTGCGATCGACCTTTTTTTCGGTTCTCGTCCTCGTTTCAGTCGGTGCGAGGGCAGAAGCCCAGGACGCCGGGCTGAAAGCCGGCGCGGCCAAGCGAGATATCACGCCCAAAGAACCGGTGCCGATGTGGGGGTATGGTGCGCGGCATGATGCCCTTTCTCAGGGCGTGTTGGACCCGCTCTACGCGGCGGCGTTGGTCATCCAAGCCGGCACCAACAAACTCGCTCTCATCGGCTTGGATTTGGGCCGTTCGCCTGCCGAAAGCTCGCTCCAAACCATCCGCCGACGGATCAAGGCCGAGGCCGGCATTGAATATTCGCTCATCGCCGGCTCGCACACGCACCATGGCCCGGTGCTCGAACTCACCGATGAAGAGGGCAAAGGCAAGGGCAAATTCGACGCCACGCTGCGCTATTACAAAGAGTTGGAGGACAGCCTGGTGGCCGCCATCCTGGAAGCCAACGCCAAGCTGGTTCCGGCGAAGATCGCCGCCGGCTCCGTGCAACTCGAAAAGTTCAATCGCAACCGGCACACCAAGATCGAGCCCAAACCGGTGGACCGCGCGCTCACCGTCCTGCGGCTCGATGATCTGTCCGGCAAACCGCTGGCCATTCTGGTCAATTTCGCGGCGCACCCGACTTCGATCGAGGCGGAGGTATTGAAATTCTCGGCTGATTACGCGGGGGCGATGAAGGATACCATCGAAAAGGAAATGGGGGGCGGCGCCATTTTCATGCAAGGTGCGTCCGGGGATTTGTCAACCGACCGCGGCGCCAGGGATTATAAAGCCTTCGGAGAGGCCTTGGGACGCGAAGTGATCAAACTGGCTTCCGGGCTGGTCACGAAAGAAGTGGCGCACCCTTCGCTGGCGGTGAGAGAAGACCGCTTCAAATTCAGTTCGCGCATCGACCTCGCCAACCCGGTCATCCGCGCCAGCTACCAGATCGCTTTTTTCCCGGAATTAGTTCCGAACTACGCCGATGAATACGCGGACGGCGTGCGCCCGCGTCTGACCGTGGCCTTGCTGAATGGCGAGAGCGCCTTCGTGGCAGGCTCAGGAGAATTCTTCTGCAGCCACGCCATCCGCTTGAGGGAGCGGGCGCGAGTGAGGCAACTTTTCTTTTTCGGCTACTGCAACGGGTATCACCAGTACTTTCCGACCATTGAAGCGGTGGCGGAAGGCGGCTATGGCGCCGATAGCGCCGTGGCACCGGCGGCGGTCGGCGCGGGAGAGGAAATCATGAACACCGCGTTGATTTGGATTTATCAGATGCTGGCCAAAAAAAACTGAAAAGTGGCTGGCGTCGAGAGACGCAACTGGCTGGGGTAAGAGGTCCTGGCACGGGCCTGATAAAGAAGCGATCGTTTTTTGTTTTTGACTTATGAGATTTTTGTTTCGCAGCGTCCCGGTTTGTTTTGTCGTTCTTGCTTTCATGGCGCCTGCCGCCCCGGCGGCCGAGGAGAAGCCGTTTCTGGAATCGGAGTTGATCTTTCCCCTCGAACATTGGCACAACCACGCCTCGTGCATCGTCGAAACGCCCAGCCGCGATTTGCTGGTCTGCTGGTTTCACGGCTCCGGCGAGCGCACCGCTGATGACGTCAAGATCGAGGGGGCGCGCCAACGCCGGGGCGCCTCGACATGGAGTCCACGCTATACGATGGCCGACACGCCCGGTTATCCCGACACCAACTGCGCCCTGTTGGTCGATCCGCAGGGACGGCTCTGGCTGCTGTGGCCAACCATCCTGGCCAACGAATGGCATACTGCTCTGATGAAATACCGGATTTCATCAGACTACTCCGGCGATGGCCCGCCCAAATGGGAAAGCAACGAAGTTCTCCATGTCACTCCCGGAAAGGAGTTCGAGGAAGCCGTTTCAAAATTCATTGCTCAAACCGAGGAATCGCTGCCCCAGGCGGCTTATCCAGAGGACGTTCGGAAGGGCATTCAATCGTATCTCGCGGAGATGCGCGCGCACGCGAGCGACAAATTATATCGCCGGCTCGGCTGGATGACCCGCGCCCATCCTTTTATTCTGGACGGAACGCGGTTGATTGTTCCGTTGTACTCAGACGGATTTTCATTTTCGCTCATGGCCATCTCGGATGATTGGGGCAAGAACTGGCATGCCAGCGCGCCGCTCGTGGGCGGCGGCAACATTCAGCCCAGCATTGTGCGCCGCCAGGATGGATCGCTGTTCACGCTCATGCGCGATAACGGCCCGGCCCCGAAACGACTTCACCAAAGCGAATCGCGCGATCGTGGCGAGACGTGGAGTCCGGTCACCGACAGCCCGCTGCCGAATCCCGGTTCCGGGGCGGAGATCATCGCGCTGAAAAACGGGCATTGGGTTTTGATCAGCAATGACACCGAGCGCGGTCGAAACAGTCTGGCGGTGCAGATTTCGGACGACGACGGGAAAACCTGGAAATGGAAACAGCACCTCGAGTTTGATGCTCCGGGGCCGGAAGCGGGATCCTATCATTATCCCAGCATCATGCAAGCGGCGGATGGCTCGCTGCACGCCAGTTACAGTTACTTCTTGGGGAAGCCGGACGTGGCCAAAGACGCCGACGGATTGCCCGCCCGGAAATCGATCAAGCACGCCCATTTCAACGAAGCCTGGGTCATGCGCAGCACGGCAACGCCGCCATCAAAGGCAGAAGCCCAGTAAACCGCAGAGACGCGAGAGACCCAGGTCGATTTGCAGCAGTGGCAAATGTTCGATTGGCAGGCGCTGAGAGAGCGGTCGCCCCAAGATGTGGCCAAGGCCCTGGGCATGAGCGTCGGGCGCGTCTATCTGGTCAGGCACCGCCTCGGGGCGTTGGTGAAGAAAGAGACCAGGAGATTGGAGGCGAGGGAGTTTGCGTAAGAGCCGGTTCCAAAGGAAGCAAGGAACCCGAAGTGAAATGGCAGTTTCCACCTCATTTCGGATATCCCACAGACTGGGCCAGGATGATCTTTTGCTCGGGCTGGAGCCGCATCGCTTTGGCCAGGGCCGGACGGTCCGGCAATTCACGCACCACCGTCGCCAATCCTGCCGAGGCGCAATAGAGATAAATATTCTGGCTGATGCAGCCGGCATCGAAGGCCGAATAGAAATCCTTCTGCTCCGGCCTTGCTTTTTCCATCCTGGCGAAATTGGCCACAAAAATGAGGGCCAGCGGCGCTTCTTTCACGAACGGCTGGGTGCCGGTTTTCTCCCGGATGTCCCCAATCGCCACCGGTGTCAACTGGAGCGCTTTTGCGTCGTAAAGGTAAAGCCCCCCAGCCAGGGCCACGTAAATATCGATCTCCTGCGAATTCATGGCGGAGGGAGCGGTGCGGTGCCCGTTTTCGGGTCGATTGATGCCGAACCCGGCCCAGAGCAGGTCGGAGAGCAATTGGGGCGGCAGCATCTCGGTTTTGAAGTCGCGCAGGGTCTTGCGCTCCTGCAACACCTGCATGAGCGGTTTGCCGCCGGTGGTTTGCGGTGGCGGCAGCGGCACGGTTGGAAGGTCTTGCGCTCGAACAAACCAAGGATTCAAACTCAAAAGCGCGGCGGTCAACCGCAGCATACAGATTGAGACTTTATGCATGATTCCTTTCACTGGTTTCCTGGTTTGCGGACAAGCTGCCTGGCTGTCATGAGCTTTGATTTGGCCCGCGCTTTGACCACCTAAG
>CAYIIH010000321.1:0-10032 GCA_964363225.1 uncultured Verrucomicrobiota bacterium
CAGAGCCCACTCACGTCGGCTGCTACGGGGTTGATTACGAAGCATCACTCGCATCACTACTTCGGCTTCGCGGAGACGCAGTGGAAGCTGTTCCTGAAGGCATCGCCGCGCCGGGTGAAGCCGTTGCTCTACGTCTATCGCGTGCTGCTCACAGGCATTCATCTGATGCGCGCCGGCGAAGTCGAGATGAACCTCGTCACGCTGAACGAGGAGTTCCGGCTCCCCTACGTCGCCGACCTGGTCGCGCGCAAGCTGGCCGGGCCGGAGCAGTCCACGATGAACGACGCTGACGTGCCGTTCCATCAAGCCGAGTATGAGCGGCTGCGCGGCGAGTTGCAGGCCGCTCACGAGGCGAGCCGGTTGCCCGAACTGCCCTCGGAGGAAACCCGCTCGGCGCTGGATGAATTGCTGGTGCGGGTGCGGCTCTCCAGCCCGCGTTGAGAGGCTTTGCCGAATTCGTCAATGAACAGCCGAGGCACGTCCTCGGTCACGCCTCTCTCAAACCAGTCGGTGACGAGTTGGAATTGGGCCAGGTGCCCCTCGCTCTCGCTGAGTGCGGAAGCACGCTCGCCCGGCAATCTTCCTGACGAGATCGACGTTGGTCAATGCGCCGCCGTTACGGCGTGGCGCACCGCTTCTGGTCGGGCACGCAACGCTTGCTGTTTCTTCGGGGCGGTCTGGTGCTGGCAGCCTGTCTGAACCGCTCTTATGAGATCATGGACGATCGCTCAGGCCAATGCCATAAAGATGCTTTTTGGCCCGGATAAAAATCCGGCCCGGTTGGAAAGCGGGGGAAGCCTGGCATTCCTCGCCCAACGCACTTCGGCCCATCAGTTCGCACTCCCGTCCCGCTTTGAGAATAAACATTTCTCCCGGATCACTCAGCAAGTAGAGCAGGTCACCAACCAGGCAGGGAGAAGCCTGGAAGTGCCTCTCCCAATCCTTCTCCCAAAGCCGTTTCCCGTCCTTCAAATCGCAACAGACCACCAGCCCGCCTGAATTCACCAGAAAGACCAATTCACCATTGCTCACCGGACTGCAGATAGCCGGCACGTCCTCTTCCACAGCCCAAAGAAGGTGGGATGGCGTTACTTCACCGCGTCCATCCGGTCGTCTCGCTCCGAATTTGCCATCGACACTGCCGGCCAAGACCAGACCCGCCGCTTGAATGGGCGACGGCACGACCTCGCCGCCCAGGCATTCGACTCGCCAAAGCTCGGTGCCCGTGGCCGGTTCGTAGCCCATTACCCAAGGCCCGCCGCAGGCAATGATCTGCTCTTGTCCGGCAGAGCGGATGACGACCGGAGAACTCCACGAGCCGGGCACCGGGCGCATGCTCTCCCAAGCCGTGTGGCCGGAGTCCGCTTCCAGAGCCAGGAGCTTCGATTTCGCTTTCTCGACGGTGCCTTGATCAAGCTGAATCAAAAGCAGGTTCCGCCAGCGTGCCAGCGAGGCGGCGTGGCCGTAGCTGTTTTCGGGCAGGCCAAGGTTCCGGCTCCAAACCGGCTGTCCATCCAGATCGAAGCAAGCCACGTCCCCGGTCCCGAACATCACGTGAAGGAACTGCCCATCCACAATGGAGGTCGGCGCAGCCAAAATGACAGCGACTTCGTCTTGGCCCACGTATTCGCGGCTTCCTGGAGCGCCTTTCACTTCTCTTTGCCAGAGCAGCTTCCCAGAATCCGCGTCGAAGCAATAAACTTCGCGTTTCCACTGGTTCGCCCCGGTAAGAAACAATCGGTTGCACCAGAGGACAGGCGAATTCGGCCCGGGCAGCGGGATGGCCGCCTTCCAAAGTATTCCTTCGCCCGTCTGGCTGTTCCAGGAAGTGGGAATGTTCGGGAAGGGGACGATTCCCAGCCCGCCCGGACCACGAAAGCGCGACCATTCCGCAGAAGCTGACGCCGGATGGCTCTGCTCAATTTCGGATTGCGGATTGCGGATTGCGGATTTGGCGGCTGGAGCTTCGTCTCGGCTCGGGCGAGACTCGGCGGCGGGCTTTGCAGCTCCCGGCGCGGTTGGCTTGCCAGCAACTTGCCCCGACTGCGTTCCCGGTTCCTGCGACGTGTCTTTTCCGGCCACGGCTTCTCCACCCGTTGCTTTTAATTGCAGACAAACGACGTCGCCGGCTTTGTTGCGGCAATAGAGTTTTCCGTTGGCCAGGGCTGGGACTGTCCAGGAAGGCCCAGCCATGACTTGGACGCGCGCCCGCTCGTCGTAGCCAAGCGGCGAAGCGTCGGCCATGACCAGTTCGCCGGTTTCTCGCAGCAGGATTAACTTGCCGTCAGAAACGATGAGATTGCCCCAGCCCATTCGTTCCCGCGCCCATTTCACTTCGCCCGTCTTGGCGTCGAGGCATTTGAGCGCCGATTTCTTCGAGTCGGTTCCTTGATAGTCGGTCCCGGTGTTGTCAGTGCCGTAAATGTGTCCGTCCCACATCACCGCGTTGCAGTGGAGGGTCTGAAACTTCTTCGAGTCTTGCCAAAGAACTTTTGGCTTCAGGTTGTCAATCTGGCTGAGACCGCAGCCCCGAGGCAGCGACGCATTGGCCATGAAAACCTTGTTGCCAGAAACCACCGGCCCCATCCAGGCATGGCCCCAGGTCCGATGCCGCCATAATTCCTTACCCGTGGCTGCCTCCAGGCCCACCACCGCGCCGCCTCCCGCAAAAACCGCGCAGTCAAGGCCGTCCAGACGCATGAGCGCCGGAGAGCCACAGGTCACGTTTCCACCGCTGGCCTGCCAGACCACCTGCCCGTTCACCTTGTCCAGCGCGACATAAGAGGCATTGGGCGCATTCAATTCCAGGATAAGCAGATTCCCATTAACCAGCGGGGAACAACAATAGCCGTAAACCGGAATGCGGCCCGGCAAGTCCTTGGTCAGGTCTTTCGACCAAACGATCTTTCCCGAAGCCGCGTCGAAACAAAAGAGGTCTCCTTCCGCGCTCAGCGTATAGACGGCGTTGCCCTCGACGGTTGGCGTGGACCGCGGCCCGTCGAACAGCACATCTTGAGAAATACACGTGGCGCAATCGTAGGAATGCTTCCAGACGACAGTGCCGCTTTCGGCGTCCAGGCAATAAACTGTGTCAAGGCCTCGTTTCGGTGTCTGCTTCAGATGCCCCATCGTGTAGGCCCGGCCCTGGCGGACAGCCACCGAAGAACAGCCAACGCCGACTGAAGCCCTCCAGAGTTTCCTCGGTTCAAGCAGCAGGCTGGCTGAACCTGTTTCGGCGGAAATGCCGTTGCGTTGCGGACCCAGCCATTGCGGCCAATCCTCGGCAGCACAGACAACCGGCGACAGCAGCAGCAGGCTGAGCAAGAGGCTTTTGAGCATGTGTTTGATCCTCTGCATTAACCTGTTTTAGAGTCTGGCGAAATGGCTTATGGTTCATGGTCATGCAGTGGCACGTTCAGTCCCCGACGTTCCACCTCGCGCCAGGCCGAAAGGTCATTCGCGCTCTTGATTTCAGGCACAAAACCAAATTTGAGATAGAGATTGATGGCGGGAATCCGCGCTGTTTCGGTCACCAAGTAAGCTCGAGTATGGTTCAACTCCCGAAGCCGGCTGCAAACGGCGCTCAACAGCGGCTTGGCCAGGCCTTTTCCTTGCATGGCCGGAACGAGAGCCACCCAATGAACCCGTCCATAAGGTTTCCCTCTGTAATTGTCATTAAACCAGGCGGTAGCCGTCCCGATGGCTTGCCCGGAAGCATCGCAGAGAAAGCATTGGCGGTCCTGGAGGACCGCATCGTTATGGCCAAATTCCCGCTCAAAAAGCGCCGGCGTTATGCTGTGATATTGGTCGGCCTGCTGTTGAATCTTCACCCAGGCCTGCGCATCGCCGGATTGGTACCAGCGGATTGAAAAAGAGGAAGGCAAGGCAAACTGCGGGATTCGCTCCAGATGCTCGCGAATCATACTAACCTGCAGCAATGATGTGTTCTCCATAGCCGTTGTGTGGCAATTGGCCGCTGGCAGACCGCGCCATCACCCGGCGCGTTGCTGGTCGGTACCGCCTGCCAGCTTTCGGCCAAGCCAGGTCCATCGATGCCCTAGTGCAGTTGGCGGCGTTACAGGTTTAGGCGGGCTGCCTGGCCGCCAAGCTCGACCGCAAGGGTATTGCGTTAGAAAGAGAACTGGCTTCGTGGGACTACTTTTCCTTCAACTCAACTTCGCCGGACCAATCCGCCGGCAAGGATTCCACGTGGAGTTCGTGCAGGTGCTTGAGATAAAACTTGGCGGGGCCGTCGCCGGGATGGATTTCAAGGACGCGCTTGAAGCCGGCTTCAGCCGCGTCGAATTTCTTTTCCCGAAACGCCTGCAACGTCTCAGCGAACGCGTCGCGCCAGGGACGCGAGGTTTCAGCCTGCTCCGGCAGCGCAATCAGTTCATGGACGTCCACCGCCTTTGCGAAGCCTTTCAGGCGGAAGCGGCCCAGGAAGCGGGTGACGAACCGGCCGCGCACGGCTTGCTCGGCGTCGCCGGTGATCAACACGTCGGTGCCGACGTACTTGTTCAGGCCTTCCATGCGGGAGGCGAGGTTGATGTTCTCGCCAATCGCGGTGTAATCAATGCGGTTGGAACTGCCGAAATTGCCCACGTTGGCGACGCCGCAGTGGACGCCGACGCGCGTGCGGACTTCCAGACCTTTGGCGCTGGTCTTGAAGGCGCTGGTTTCGTCGCGCAAAAGCAGCGCGCCGCGACAGGCCCGTTCATGATGATCCGGCTGTTTTTCGGGAGCGTTCCAGATCGCGAAGATGGCGTCCCCGATGAACTTGACGACGGTGCCGTGGGTCTGGTGGATGCACTTGGTCACGGCCGCCTCAAAATACGAATTCATCAGGTAGGCCAGTTGGTCGGAATCCATCCCTTCCGACATGCTGGTGAAGTTCGCAATGTCACTGAACAGGATGCTCAACTCCTGTTTGACGGCGCCCGGTTTGAGGATATCCGGCCGGTCGATGATCTGTTTGACCTGGGCGGGCGAGACATACATCGACAGCGACTGCGTCATCAAGCGTTTCTGGACGTAGAGGTTGACGGAATTGAATACGACCGACCAAAGGTAGGCGGCGAGGATTTGCACGATCACAATCATGCTCGCAAACCAGTATTGAGTCTGGGTCATCAGGGCATAGGCTAAAGTGGCGACCACGCCGACGCCGATGGCGGCCACCACCGTCGCAAAGAAGGG
Source organism: uncultured Verrucomicrobiota bacterium (assembly GCA_964363225.1). Classification (GTDB taxonomy): domain Bacteria; phylum Verrucomicrobiota; class Verrucomicrobiia; order Limisphaerales; family CAYIIH01; genus CAYIIH01. Next base: position 5,200 of record CAYIIH010000321.1, read on the forward strand.
CCGGAGCAGCGCCAGCCCGAAACCGAACAACAGGCCCAGGAGGATGATGGAATTGACCTCCTGGAACTTTGACATGCGGCTGAGCCAATCTCCCCGCATGAGGTTGACGAACATCGTGGCCTGGATTTCAACCCCAGGCATGAAGAGTTCCTCTTCGCCTTTCGTGAGCCAGAACGAATACGGCGAGCGGTATTCATCTTTGCGCTCGCCGGAAAACTTGGTGAGAAGGCGCGAGCCGACGAAAACCACCTTGTTTCGGAAGAACCCGGGGGCCAGTTCGTTCGTGTCCAAGGCCCGGTAATAGCTGACATTCGGCAAATGGCCGGGCGGTCCGTAGTAGTTGACCCACCGTTGCTTGGGCCATTCGCTCGCATTCTTGGTGGTGTCGGCCTCCAGCAATTCCGCCGCCGCCCAGCTTAAGGGGCGGACCAGATCATCGGTGGCGGAGAATGATGAGTGTTCGCGCACCGCCAGGTCTTGGTCCGCATAAACGCCCACCGTGCCCAGCGCTGCGGCCGCGTCCATGAGCATCTCCAGCGGCGGGTTGAGTTGCTTGGCCTTGACGCCTTGCATGCCATAAAAGGGACGGGTGGCATCGGCGCCGAGGACGACGTGGCCGAAGTCTTTGATGGCTTGGGCAAAGTGGGCATCGGCGGCGGCGTTGGTGCTGGCGCCGCTGAAAACGATGTCGAAAACAACGGCCTTGGCGCCGTCGGCCTTGAGTCGTTCGAGCAACCGGGCGTGCGTTTGGGAACGGTCCCAGCTCCCCAGGTAGGGCTGCTTCAGTTTTTCGTGCGACTCGTCGTCCATATAGACAATAACGATCTGGTCGATGGGGATATGGGGACGAACGACATAAGGCAGGTCGTAGCTCAGGTGGATCAATCCCCGTCCGAACTGGAAGGCGATAAAAAGGATTCCCAAACCGCCAGCCAGGAGGGCGCCCAGTATCCCACCCGAGCTGAAGGCGATGAGCTTCCGGAGGGCTTGGAAATAAGCTTTCACTAAAAGTTGAGCTTCAGGCTGGCGATGACGGTGCGTTCGCGGGGCAGTTCAGCGTAGAGGGTCAGGGGATTGAGTTGATAATTGCGGTCGGTCAAGTTGAGCACGCCGACGCGCACTTCGGCCTGCCGGCGGGGGAAGCGGTAGCCCACAAACGCGTTGAACTGCCAGAGATCGTCGCCCATGTCCTGCAGGCTCTGCCTGGCGCTGTTGAAGGACCACTCTTGGCGCGACCAAACGGAGTTGACTTGCGCGAAACCGCCGCAGGGATGGTTGAAAATGGCATAAAGGTTCAACTGATGAAGGAGGGCATCTTCTTTGGAGTTCAGCGCACGTTTCGGGATGGCGGGAATGTCGTGCGTGATGTCCGCGTAGGTGACCCGGTAGCGCGTGCCGACGGAGAATTCATTGCCGATCAGTTGGTCCAGGGTGAAGATGACCGATTTTTCCTGGTAATCGAGCGCTTCGGTCGCGCTGGCATCGGCGATGACGGGGGCGACTCCCGGCTGGTTAAACACTCCCAGGGTGCGTTCGGCGGTCGAGTTGAACAGGTCGCCCTCGATGCCCAGGTAGGTCTTGCGCCCGAACTGATGGTCCACCGCAAGGCTCCAGGTCTCAAAGTGGGAGCCGGGGATCAGGCCGCCGATCGATTCGGGGATCAGGCTCCGGAAGGCCTGGTTGAAGCCCGCAATGTGCGTTGGTTCCAGCCGCACGCTGGTGTCGAAGAAGACGCCGCCGAGCGAACGCGTGAAGGCCCCGCGCAAGTGCGTTTTCGGGGCGAGGCTCCAAACAAAACCGACTTTGGGCGAAACCAGGTATTCGCTGGTTTCGCTGCCGGTCAGCGGCGGGACTTCGATATTGAGGGGATAATGCAGCCGGTCGTAGGTCAAGCCGTAAGTGAAGCGGAAGGAATCGGCCATCTGCCATTGGTGATAGCCATACAGGCTGAGCCGTTGCAGGTCCGTCTCGAAGATGCGCACCGGTCGCGAGCCAAAGGCGGTCACCGCGCCAAACTTGTCGGTGACCGTAACGTTTGCAATGCCCGCCGTCGTCTCGGATGAGCCGGTTTGGAATCGAGCGCCGGCGATCAAAGTGTGCGGGCCAGCCTGCTGGATGTGCATCAGTTCCGAAGAGTAAGCCTCCAGGGCGCTGCGATAGTTCAAGCTGGACTCGGCAATCCCATCGGCCTTGACCAGTTTTGGGGGAAATGTACTGAAGTCCACCGTCGAAGTCACAATAATGGATTTGTTGGTTGTATCAGTGCGCGTGAGCGTGTCATCCAGCCGTCCCGCCAGGATGAGCGTGTGGCTGCCGGGTTGCCATTCGTGGTGATAGCCGGCGAAAACGATCGGCTCTTGTTTTTCCTTCACCCGCTGCGTGGTGCTGGCCGTGCCTTGATTGTAGTATTGCGCCACGTCCCCGGACTCATAGTCGTAGTAAATGGTCTGGAACATGAGGCTGTCCTGCGGGGTGACTTGCAGTTTCACCTTGCTCCACCAGGTCGAGGACAAAAGATCGTTGTTGGGGCGTTGGCCGGTCTGGTTCCGTTGATACACGTCGAATGCATAGCTAAGATTGCCGAAGGTGCCGAACTGCGACGCGCTTTCCAGCCAGTCGCCGCTGCTCAGGTATTCGGAGTAGGAGCTCAGCCCCAGCCGGTCGCGCTCGAGCAGTTTGGAGTATTCCTGTTGCGAGATGTTTTGGGAGAGCGAACCGGCCCCCACCGGCGCGAGCAGGTTGGCGACCAGCAATTCGCTCAACCACGGCGCCTCGTAGCGGAGGTTGATTGCGCGCGGGTCCCGCAGGGCGTCGTAACTGTTGGCCAGGAAAAGGTGGGCGGAGAAGTTGGCGAAGTCGCTGTCCACGGCGCGGCTCGCTTCTCGCACGCTCAGATCGGTCATGCCCGCGTCGCGATAGATGGCGGCCAGGTTGGCGCTGCGCACCGCCCGGTCTTGATCGAGCAACAGGCGGGAGCGGAACAACCGGCGGTTGTCATTCAATTCCTGCGACTTCTCCAGGTCGCTGACGCCTTCGTTGATCCGGTTCAGTTGCTGGTTGAGCAAGGCCGAGTAGAGCCAGGAAGTAGGGTCGTTCGGGTCCAGCTTTTTGGCCAGGTCGATTTCCTTGGCGGCGCGGACGTTGTCCCCTTCGTTGCTCTGCGCCTTGGCCAGGTAGCTGCGGAGCACCGCGCGGTGGGGTTCGAGAATGGCGGCGGCCTGCAGGTCGGCCCGGCCGGCTTTGGCGTCGCCCTTGCGGATGCGGCAGAGGCCGCGGCCCAGCCAGGCATTGCCCAGCGCGCCATCGAGGGCGACGGCCTCGTCGAAGCACAGGAGCGCGGCGTCGATCCGGTTGCGCGCGGCCAGCAGAAAGCCCTTGAGCGCCAGCGCCTGCGCGTTGCGCGGTGCGTACTGCAGCCCTTTCTCCAGGGCCGCCAGGGCCTCGGGGGTGCGCCCAAAGCTGAATTCCAATTCCGCCACCCGGGTCCAGGCGAAACCGAAGGTGGGAGATTGTTCAGCAGCTTTGCGGGCGGCCTGCAGTGCCTCTTCGAGTTTGGAGCGCGATTGCAGGTAATAAGATTCGGCCAGCCACTCGGTCGCCAAGGCAGGGGGGGTGGACCGCGTCCAGGTCTGGAACTTGACGGTGGCAATCACTTCGCGCAACGCCTCGGCGAGTTGCGCCGCGCGCGTCTCCTGGCTGCCCGCAGGCGGGAGGGATTTGAGGAGGGCCTCGGTCTGCTCGACTTGCCCGACCGCCAGCAGGAGGGCCGCGGCATAGACTTTTTCCGCAGTCGAAACCTCGGTGCGATTTGTCGGGTATTCGGCGAGCGCCCGCAGCAACTCGCCGGCGCGGTAAGCGTCGAGCGACGCGGTCAGCGCTTGCTCCTCCGCCGCGGACAGGCCGAGTTCGGCCACCTCGAGCACGCCGGGATAGTACAAAGCCCACTGGATGATATTCACCGCATCGATCACTGCCGTTTTCCGCGGCGGTTGGCCGCGCTCAACGATGCCTTGTTCCCCGGAAGCCAGGGCCACCTCCCCCAATTCATTGCTCAAGTTCACTGCACCATCCAGGAGTGTCAACACGGTCCGGCCGTCCTCCGCCACGGCCAGGTGGAATTCGGTCCCGCGGATGGCGCCGGAGGCAACCGGCGTCTTGAACTGGGTCTCGACCGGTGTCTCGCGATTGTAGAAGTAGGCCGCGCCGCTCTTGATGTCGAGGACGGACTTGTTGCCTGCTTCGGCGGGGGGCTGAATCTCGAGCGTGGTGAGCCGGTCGATCCGCAGCACGCTCTGATTGGACAGGCGGAGGGTGGCGCGGCTCTTGAAGCCGGTGCGCAACTGGTCCTTGGTTTTCAGGACCTGGTTGACGGTCACGGGCGCCCAGGCGGTCGCGCCCAGACGCAATGCCTCCACCTTGCCCTCGGCGGTCAGCAGCACGTTATCGGTGCTGGCGGCCGCGGTGGCATTGGTGTTTTGGGCCCTCAATCCACCGGTGAAGGTGAGGAGCGACAAGGCCATCCCGGCCCGGCAAAGACTGCTTTTGAACGAATTCATATCGTCGTATCGCAACTTGATTACTCGGGGAAATCGACTGGCCCGACCATACCTGAACGGATGGATGGATGCAATCATTTTCAGACGGCGCCGGGTCTGGCTGGCTCTGCCAATGCTCCAACGAAATCGCCCGCCAGCCGGGCTGAAGGCCTTTCCGGAGCCGGCTGCATCACTATCGCGCACAATCTTGTCGGCTTGCGAGGATTTCTCTCGTTGACGGTAGGGCGAGACTCCGTCGAGCCGTGAAATCCCGTCCGCCAAGAAGTCACGGCTCGAC
>CAYIIH010000322.1:0-9993 GCA_964363225.1 uncultured Verrucomicrobiota bacterium
TATCATATTGCAGCGCAATATATTATGAGTTTTATGCCAGGCACTAACTACAGAAAATTCCTGCTTTGAAAACTACGCGGCACACCAGGGAAAAATTGTTGCGTCCTTGATCGCCCTGGTGGATATTTGGCGGCCCTTCGCCTTGAGGCTTGTCGGCGGTAATCTTCTCGATCTCAGACCAGCTCACACCGGCGTCGGTTGACCGAAAAACACCGCTCAATCCCGACCGCGCAAAGTTATCTGATGCCAAATTCTGGTCAAGAATGCCGGCGAACAGTGTGTGCGTGCCTGTGCCCGCCGGGCTGACATCCAGAAGGATGCGCATAGACAGCCGCAGACCCTCTTCCTCCGTGCCGTCAGAGCCGCCTTTGCCATCGTCATCTTTTCCATTCGTATCTTCGGGCAGTTTGATGCCTGTTGTGCCCCGATGCCAGTTCGCCCCTTTGTCGTCGCTCCAGTAGAGGCCTTTGTTTTCCCAAGGCACGGAATCGTCGTTCTTCTTGTTGTTGTTCGCATCGAAGTCGCCGGCGACCGCGGCATAAAACCGGTCCTGATTGCCCGGATCTCCGGCAATGTCCGTCACGGAGCCGGCCAGCAGGCCGGTGCCGGAATTGGAGATGGGCGTCCAATTCGTTCCGCCATCCGCGCTTCGATACAGGCCGCCTCCGGTCTTGTTGGTGTCATCGACGGCGCCAACCAGGACGAGGTCCTTATCGGCGCTGTTCAGCGAAGTCACAATGCTCGTGATGCGGAGTCCGGCCAGGTACTGTGCGCCCACGACCGACCAATTGGTTCCTCCATCGATGCTCTTCAGCAGTCCAATGGCTGGGCCGCCGCGGCGCGCATTGCTGGAGTGGCCGGTTCCCGCATAGACGACGAGTTTGTTTTCAGGAGTCAAGGCTGTGACCTGACTGTTGCTGCTGTCGAACGAACTGATAGCCATCGCCCCAATAGCCAGCGAATCTTTCCCATCCGTTAACGGCGTCTAGGACGGCGTCTCATCCGCTTCGTCTGTCGCACCGTCACCATCATCGTCGGCCCCATTAATAAGCGAATAATTGGCGGTGCTGGTCCGCCAGACGCCGCCATTGACCGTGCCCACATAAACAATGCTCGGATTGGCCGGATGAACGGCAATAGCCTGGACGGCACCCACCACCGCACTGTCACCCACACCTTCCACGGAGTATTTTCCGCTGATCTCATCGGGCCCCTGCTCAACCCAGGCCGGCGCCTGCCCCGCCGTCGTCACCGCCAGGATGGCCGGGGCGCTGAATTCCGTTCCGCCTGAGTGTGTGACCTGGACCGAATAAAGCCCGGCATGGGCCGCTTGCGCATTGGTTACCGTGTAGCTGGCGCTGTTCGCCCCGGAGAACTCTGCGCCGTTGAAACGCCACTGGTACGTCGGCGCCGCCGAAGAACCCGTCACTGTGACCGAAAAAGTGGCGTTGCTTCCGGACGTCACCACCAGGTTCTGCGGCTGCTGGGTAATCGCCGGCAGTTGGAGAAAACGGAGCGCCAAGTCTCTGCCGCCATTGGCTTGCTCAATGACGAAAGCGCCCGAACCGACGGGGTTTTTCCAGTTGATGAGATCAAGATTGAACGCAGCCGGATCAAATCCCGTAATGCCGCCCGTCGTGGACACGATCGGCCAGAGATACTCGGCCGTGTTGTCGAAATAGTGAACCGGCTGCCCCGACGTGTTGTCCGAATCCAACGAAGTGATCTCAATCTTGAACTTGCTGCTCGAGCTGGCCGCAATCGTGAGCGCTCCGTTAATGCTCAGAAAATCCCAGCCTGGGTCCTTGCCTTTGCCTCCGTACACATTGCCTTCAAAGCCATCCGCATCATTGATCTCCCAAACGCGACTGCCTCCTCCGCTCCAAGTTGCGGCAGCGGAGAACTCCGGTCCCGGCCCGGCAGAAGCAGACTGGCGGCTCATGAGCAATGCCGTTTCAGGAGCAGGGCCAAGGGGGGCCGCCATGCCGGCGCTTTTTTCAAAAATCGCGTTCACTTCCGCCGCAGGATCGTAGGCCAAAGCGACAGAAAGTCCGCCAGAACCACCCGCCGGCGTCGTCGCTGGCGCTGATTCCACTGTCATCAGGCCCGGATCGGCGGCCGGTGCGGACAAGAGAGCCGCGCTCAAGCCTTCGCCTGAAAGCAGTATGCGCGGCTCCAAAACCTCCAGACCGAATCGATCTTTCTTGCTGGCGGGCTTCACAAGGTCAACGACGCTCTTGGGCAAACCAATGCCTTTAAGAACCTTCTCACATCCACGGCACAACGACTCGAGGTCACAACTATTTAGTTGAAGGGAACTACCCGTTTATCAGTGCTTACGGGCGATACTCTTAGGCAATTATTCCAATATTGTCAATCATCTTAACGCTTCCAATTACTGTTTCTAAAGAAATTTTCGCGTAATCTAAGATTAACCAATTGGTGATGGCTGGACATCCACGGTTCAGATACCATCTCTGCGCTCTTCGTGGTAATCCCCATCGCGAAACACGCGGATGGCGAGTGGTTTGGAAAGCCTCCAGACTCACCCAAGCGGTAACCGGGGAGGGCCACGCAGGGGCTTGATCTTCTGCGTGTTCTGCGTTTTCTGCGGGCTCATCACTCAGCCTGGCTGCCCGTTAACGGTGCGCAGCCAGAGGGAGACGTTCTTCGCCTGGCCGTGGCGCAAGCTGTTGCTGACCGCCTCATGCGCAATCAGGAGAATCTCCGCCCCGGCGTGGGCCGGGAAATCAGCGCCCGCCTCGGGCTCGGCCTGCAGCCGGAACGCCGCGGGGTGGGTCAGCTTCCAACGTTGCACCAGTTCCTCGAGGGCCTGCGTCAGCGAGCGGGGCGCTTCCCGGGGTTCGGTGTGTGAATGGGCCAGCAGGTACTGGCGCAGGTCGGTGATCGCTTGGTCCAGTTGCTCGCCCACCTCGCCCAGACGCTGCTCGACCACCGCGCGGTTCCTCGCTTCTTTCCGCGTGCGGCCCAGCGTCAGGCCGACGGCATAAAGGGATTGGATGGTACCGTCATGCTTCGTGTGCAACCCCTCGGCGTAGGCTGGGGTGAGGGCAAAGACGGGGCGGCCGGTGTGGTTGAGCCGGTTGGTGGCGGAAGGCGCGCCCGCAAACCACTCGAAATCCACTTCCAAAGGCGTGGCTCCCAGGACGCTCCGGAGAAACGGCTCGACCGCGAACGTTCCAAAAACCCGGCCGAGCAGCGCGTTGCCGCGCCGCGCATGGCGATGGTCATCTCCTACAATCGTCCCCTTGAGAGCATCGTTCTTACTTATCGCCAGATCGAGACCGTACGCGGCCACATACATGCGAAAGCCAGGGACAACTCCGGCGGCGTTGGTAACCACGGGCACCCACGGCCCACTTCTTGTCCAAGTCATCAGTCTGGCGGATTTCTTCCCAAAGCTGATGACTTCTTTTAAACAGCGACGTTGTGGGTTCAATCCCCCGCAAAATCTGTCGGATTCTCTTGGAGGAAATACGCAAGTTACGGGCGATTTCCTGATGGGAAACTCCAGCCCTCCACATCAGGAAAACCTGCTGATTGCACGCATTCCAGACAGGACTGCCTGGGTGACCACGAACATCGATTTGAGATTAACCGTCAGGACCTCATCCCAGTCCCGCTTGGCGATTCCATTCGGGGGTTGGGGCCGACTGATGCCCGTGTTGTTCACCAGGATTTGTTTTGCGGCTGATTGAAACCGTCGTTACAGTCGGGACCATTCAATCCTACATGAACATTCGATGAAATCCAATCGACGGCAATTTGTTAGCGCCCATCTTTTCGGCGGTTTGGCCTCTGCTCTGTCACCTTCTACTTACGGCTCGGACGGCCCGAGAAGCCAGAATCCGCATTATGCCAAGCTGGATGAAATCCTGAAACAGCCAGTGCTAAAACGAGAGTTGTTCACTTCTCCTGTTATTATCGAGACCCTTCAACTGCTTCGGTATCAGGACAATTTTCTATGCCGGGTGCGGTCGCGCGACGGTGCGGAGGGTATTTCGGTTGGGCATAGCGGGCTGAATACACTTTACCCTATTTTCCTCCATAACCTGCAACCGTTCTTCATCGGCAAAGACGCGCGAGACCTGGACCTCCTCATGGAAAAGGTATTTATCTACGGTTTTAATTTCAGGTACAATGGCATTTCCATTGGGATGCCGTTAGCCACGATCGAGTTTGCTATCCTCGACATGCTGGGACAGATCGCTCAGAAGTCCATCGGCCAGTTGATGGGCGAGATTCATCACCCGGATGTCGCCGTTTACCAGGCGACTGAATACCGCGAGAAATCAGTCGAGGAATCCCTGGAACTGATCAAACGGGATGTCGCCGAATATAAGGCCCACGCCCTTAAAATCAAGGTGGGTGGGCTCATGTTCATGACGACCGATATTAATGCCGTCGGCCCAAAAGGGCGAACCGAAACGATGATTCCCCTCATCCGGAAAACCTTTGGTGATCACATGGCGTTGTATGCGGATGCGAATGGTTTCTATGCGGTCGACGAGGCCATCCGCGTTGGCCAGTTGCTGATGGAGTACCGCTATGGTTTTTTTGAAGAGCCGGTGATGTTCGACTGGTATGAGGAGACCAAGCAGGTGGCCGATGCCCTTGCCCTGCCGATTGCTGGCGGCGAACAGGAATACAGCCTGCACGGCTTTCGCTGGCTCATCGCCAATGATGCCCTGCAAATTGTGCAGCCGGATAATTACTACTTCGGGGGAATGATTCGCTGCCTGAAAGTGGCGCGAATGGCCGAAGTCGTCGGCAAGAGCTGCACTCCCCACATGTCGGGGGGCGGACTCGGATTCCTTTACATGATGCACTTTGTGTCCGCCCTTCCGAATGCGATGCCCCATCACGAATTCAAAGGTCTCAGGACGAGCGTGCAATTCGACTGCAAAACATCGCCTCTCAAAGTGGTTGATGGAAAAGTCAAAGTCCCAACGGGGCCGGGCTTAGGTGTGGATATCGACCCGGAATACGTGAGCAAACATCAGACGGTAAGAGGGTAAGGCACGTCGTGCGATTGCTCCCAGAAAAATTCGGACTAAAGGCACATTCCGGCTCGTGCAAACTTGATTCCTTCCTGGCCGAAGTAGTGAAAACCTCGAACGGGCTTCAGGAGATCGACCCGCCGGGCCTCGAAACCGGCCCGCCAGGATTTCCGGGTCGCGGGCGGCACTCACTTAAGCGGCTTGAGAGGTGCTCGGAACCAGGCGGGTTCCTTGTTACTCAAACCATTGGTGGTCAGCATTGCAAAATCTGCATCACTGCCCGTATTCAGGTCTAACGGCCCTTTATGATCCGCCGCGACAACAGCAATGTTCCAGCCGAGCGCGTAGACTCCCATAATCGGCGCGTAGTCTGCCAGAAAAGTGCCCGGCTGGCCCGGAACCCCTTTACCCTCTGGTCCCCGGCTGAAGCAGAGGAACTTGCTGTCGGGTGACCAGTCGATATGGTAGATCTGGTCTTTTTCCCGTCCGGAGACACCTGGGGAAAGTGTTCATGCAAAGCCGGGGTCTGGGTCAAATTCACCGGTTGCGATCCATTTGACAACGCCGGTGAGGACATCGGGCAAAACCGCCGATCTGAAGACCCGGTCGGGGTTTTAGCGGCTGGCGGGCACAAAAGAGCCGATGGCGTTTGTGGCTATCTGGAAGAGCAAGTCCGCCCCGGCCTTATCAATCGGCAAGTAACCAAGGGGGGCTACGAAGGAAGTTCCGTGCGCCTTCTTCCCCGTGGCTCTGTGCAGATTGCCATGATTGGCGAGGGAAAGACCAGAGGCCAAACGGCCATCCTTAAGTCGAAATAGTGCTTGCCGCGCGTTCACTCAACAGCAAATTTCTACCAAACATGAAAAAGCCATTGCCCCCCTCTTTTGAAGAAAGGACTCAACATCAATCCAGCACGCTCTCCCGCCGCAAGTTTATGGCTCGCAGCGGCGCTGTGCTCGCGGGTTCCGCATGGGCCGGCGCCGCGGTCCCGTTTGTCCATGCTGCGGAAGAGAACACCATCCGCCTGGCGTTGCTCGGGTGCGGCGGGCGCGGCAGCGGGGCGGCGGCCAACGCGTTCGATTCGCCCGACGGGCCGGTGCAGATGATTGCGATGGCCGACCTCTTTGAGAACCGGCTCGCCAGCGCCCACAGGGCTCTCTCCGAGAAATATCCGAAGCAAATGAACGTGCCGCCGGACCGGCGGTTTACCGGCTTCGACGCGTACCGCAAGGCCATTGATTGTTTGCGTCCGGGCGACGTCGCCATGCTGACTGGCTATGCGGGCTTTCGTCCGGGGCAACTGGAATACGCCGTGGAGAAAGGCGTCAACGTTTTCATGGAGAAATCGTTTGCCACCGACCCGCCCGCGGTGCGGCGTGTGATCCGGGCCGCCGAGGCGGCGGAGAAGAAGAATCTAAAAATCGCGGCCGGTTTGCAGTGCCGTCATTCGCGGAACCGCCACGAACTCATCCAGCGCATCCGCAACGGGGAACTGGGCGACCTTCAACTCATTCGCGCCTACCGGATGCAGGCGTGCGGTTGGCTGCCAAAACGTCCGCCGACGGAGAAGGATTTGCACTGGCAGATCCGGCACTTCACGGATTTCTTCTGGGTTTCGGGCGGTTTGTTTGCCGAGATGAACATTCACCAGATCGATGAGATTTGCTGGCTCAAGGATGCCTATCCGGTGTCAGCGCACGGCATCGGCGGCCGTGCGGCCAACAACACGGACTGCGGCCAGGGCCTCGACTCGTTCACCATCGAGTGGACGTTTGCCGACGGCACGAAGGCGCTCGACGTGGTGCGCTGGCTCCCCAATTGCCACACGGATTTCGCCACCTATGTGCATGGGACGAAATGCGCGGCGCAGTTTTCGGGCAGCAATCACGAGGGCGTCGTCCACACCTACAAGGATCAGCGGTGCGAGCGCGGCAACATCGCCTGGCGCGCGGAGAAGGAACCGATAACGCCCTGGCAAGCGGAGTGGGACAACTTTCTAGACGCCATTCGCAAGGACAAGCCGCACAACGAAGCCAAGCGCGCCGCGCTGTCGAACCTGGCTGACATCATGGGGCGCGCGGCGGTGCATTCGGGCCAGGTCATCACCTGGGACGAGGCGATAGCATCGAACTTCTCATTCTGTCCCAATATCGACCAACTCACCGACGATAGCCCGCCGCCGGTCCAAGCCGATGCGCAGGGGCGCTATCCGGTGCCGGTGCCAGGGCAGTGGACGGAGATTTGAGATGTGGCCGAATGCGCGTGGTCCAAGATACGATGATCGGGCGGAGGGCTGATTTGCTGCGGCCCCGTTTGCGCCGGTGGCTGGTCTTCAGCCTGGCTTGGGCGTGGCTGGATTTTCTTGCTCTTGCCGTCACCGCGGCAGAGTCGTCGCCGCGGGCTGGCTTGATTGCCTCGGCGGAGGTGGGTTGGCCGCAGTTTCGCGGACCGCGCCGGGACGGCGTATGCGACGAGCGCGGTTTATTGTCTTCCTGGCCCGAGGGCGGCCCCAAGCTGCTTTGGTCCGCCACCGACCTGGGACGCGGCTACTCTTCACCGATGATCGTCAATGGACGGCTCTTTATCACCGGTGACGTAACTGAGGACTTGCAGGTGTTCGCCCTGGACCTGAGTGGCCGCCTGTCTTGGCGCGCGACCAACGGCCTTTCGTGGAAAGAGCAATATCCCGGCGCGCGCGCCTCGGTCACTTACAGCGCCGGGCACCTCTACCACTTGAATGCCCACGGACGGCTGGCTTGTTTCGAGGCGGAGACGGGACGCGAGCGGTGGGTGGTGAACCTGCTCGAACGCTTCGGCGGCAAGAACATTACCTGGGGTTTGAGCGAATGCGTCCTGGTGGATGATCAAGCCGTTTATGCCACGGCCGGTGGGCGCGAGGCCTTGCTGGTCTCTCTCGACAAGCAAACCGGCCGCGTTCGATGGCAGAGCGAACCGCTGTTCGACACCGCCGGCGAGCGTGAATTGGAGAGCTCCGGCTACGCCTCGCCTATCTTCGTCGAGTTGGCCGGACGCCGGTTGCTCCTCGGTTGCTCGCTACGGCATCTGGTCTGTACCGATGCGGACACCGGCCGGATTCAATGGGTCCAACGCATTCCCACGGCCTACTCCGTCCTGGCCATGATGCCGGTGCTGGTGGGGAATGGGGTGTTCGTAACCGCGCCCCACGGCAAAGGAGGAAGGTTGTTCGAACTTCTCGCCCCGGCGGGATTGGGCGAAGCGGTCGGCGTAAAGGAACTGTGGAGCACGCACCTCGATTCACTGCAAGGCGGCGTGGTCCACCTGGACGGCCGAATCTACGGCTCGTTCTATCCGGCACGTAAAGGCTGGGCCGCGGTGGACGCGAACACCGGTGCGGTGCTCTACGACGCGCCCGATTTCACCAAAGGCGCCGCCTTGGTTGCGGAGGGCCGGTTGTATGCGCTGTGTGAGGACGGCTGGATGCACCTCCTGCAACCCGGTGCAAAATCATTCGAGATGAAGGGTCGCTTCCGTCTCGCGGAAGCCAAGGGACGTGATGCCTGGGCGCACCCCGTTATTCACCGGGGCCGTCTCTACCTCCGCTATCATGAGCGCTTGCTTTGCTACGATATCAAGGCGCGCTGATGCGCCAAGGGATGGCGGCGGCTGGCGTCGCGCTGGCCGACCCGCTTGGAGCGCGGTTGGCGGCGGTGCCGCGGCAGGTGGACGCGCTCACGTCCTCGCTCCTCGCCCGCGCCTTCAAAGACAAACTCGTCCCCAAAGATCCGAACGACGAACCGGCGTCCAAAAAGTTGGATCGTATCGAATCACACCATGAACCCAAGTCCCGGAGGGACGACCGAAAATAGCCCAGCGATTCATCGTTGGGTTCACCGCGCGAACCACGTCGAGTCCCGGCAGGGACGAAAGAAATCGTTCGTTTCGTCCGGCATTCTCTTTCGCCTCTCCAGGGCTTGGTCGTCTTTGCATTCGCAAACCACGGTTGAAACCGTGAGCTATGGTCAGTCGTCCCTGACGAGACTTCGGAATTGCATTCGCCCATTTGGAAAAAATCCATGTTCATCCATGTCATCCGTGGTTGAACCGGAAATGCGCGACATCCATGTTCTCCGTGGTTTCCTCTTCTGCGTTTGCGCCAGCCGGCGCAATCGACGCTTGCACTCCAGGCCGGCGTCCCGGCCCTGCGACGGCTGAAAAGAAAGATTGGCCAAAGAGCGCGCGACCTCGGCTCCCCTTTCCTTTAGCGCCTGTTTTAAAGAGTCTTGAGTTCGCAAGGACTTTTGCGCAATTTCCGGGCTGGTCGGATGTTGGAATTTGAGCGCCGGAAACGCGAAAGCAAATCAACCATTACCTTTATGGCCCTTTTGGAAATCAAACCAGCCGGTTCGTGCCAGTATGACATGATCGCTCTGGGCGAAATCATGCTCCGTTTGGACCCAGGCGAAGGGCGGGTGCGCACTGCCCGCGAGTTCAAAGTCTGGGAAGGCGGCGGCGAGTATAACGTCGCCCGCGGTTTGCGGCGTTGTTTCGGCTTGCGCACCGCCGTGGCCACCGCCTTTGCCGACAATGAAGTGGGCCGGTTGCTCGAAGATTTTATCCTGCAAGGCGGAGTGGATACCGCCTTCATCAAGTGGCGGCCCTATGATGGCGTGGGGCGCGCGGTGCGGAACGGACTTAATTTTACCGAGCGCGGCTTTGGCCTGCGCGGCGCGGTTGGCGTCTCAGATCGGGGTCTGACGGCCGCCTCGCAGCTCAAAGCGGGCGATTTTGATTGGGAAGACATTTTCGGCAGGCAAGGCGTTCGCTGGCTGCACACGGGCGGGATTTTTGCCGCCTTGTCGGAAACCACGCCGGGACTGGTGGTGGAAGCGGTGCAGGCTGCGAAAAAGCACGGCACGATCGTTTCCTACGATTTGAATTACCGTCCGTCACTTTGGAAAGCGATTGGCGGCCAGAAGAAGGCCCAGGAGGT
>CAYIIH010000323.1:0-9987 GCA_964363225.1 uncultured Verrucomicrobiota bacterium
GCAAAATGGACTGAGTATGGCGCTGACACTGATTAAAGAAGACGGGACCGGCAAACCGGATGCGAACGCTTACGCGGACGTCGCGGACGGGGACGCGTATTTCGAGGGGCATCTTTACGCCTCCGCGTGGACCGCGGCCACCGGCGTGCAAAAAGCCGCGGCGCTTGTGATGGCGACGCGGCTGATTGACGCTGAATATCAATTTTACGGCGCCAGGGCGGTGGACGTGCAATCGCTGCAATGGCCACGTGAGAACTGCCCGGACCCGGACGGCGCAGCGGCTGCGGTGTTCGCAAATAACAAGGTGCCCAAGTTGGTGATTGACGCCACGTGCGAGATGGCGCGGGAATTGTTGATCGTGGACCGAACTGCGGCACCGGCGGGAGAAGGAATACACGAACGTCAAGAGGTGGATTTGTCGCGCACGATCTATAGCAAAAGCGACAAACGGATGGTGATCGCGCGGCTCGTGCAGGCAATGCTGGCGAAGTATGGATGCCTGCTGAAGCGCGGGAGCGCGGCGGTCAGGGTGGTGAGGGCGTGAATACGCCGGAAATTCGCCGGCAAAGGTTTACATGCTCGCCAAAGATTGGATTCTTGTTTGCGCAATTATGAAAGCAAAGCAGAGAGTGATGACAAACCCACTGGCACCATTAAACATGGATAAGTACGCTCGAAACGAAAGGCTCCACAAACATCTCCTTGAGATTGGAGCGTTCGTGGAGCCTGTGTTTACTGACGATACCCGTCAGAATATTGATTTCCTAAAGGTCTCGTCCGCGGTTCTGCTACAGCATTGAGCAGTCCCAGGGATATTGGTCACCTTTCTTGCGATTGGTGTCCCAATACAGTGGCTGAAGGTTCTCGATGACCGTTTGGCCGCCCCTCGCCGTGGGTTTGATGTGGTCAATTTCCCAACCATGCTCTGAATTGGTGTTACCATGGTCAGAGTACTGGATCGGATGTCCACACCTGTCTCGGCGCCAGACTGCCGGATCGAAATTATCGACCCGGCTGCCTTTGTCCCAGACGAGACGTTTTGTCCGCTCATCGGTGTCCTTGAATGGATACGTGTATGCCATGTTTCTCACCTCCTTTCTTGAACGTGGTGTTAACCCGTCTTGACATCGGCGCCTCGCCCTGTCACGTTCGTAGTGCGTACACTGAGCGAGCGCGACCGACCTTCCGTTGGGCGGGTTCGTCCCGTGGAAGAAACTGAGTGGAGCCAGTCGGAATCAAACCGACCGTCGCGAGGGTGGATAGCCAAGTTGACGGCGACTCTGCTGGCCCTGAAAGTTGTAAAAAGGTCAACGAGTTCTCGCTCGTTGGCCTTTCTTTTATGGTCCGTGCGTAAGTTCCATTCAGGTGTTCTCGTTTTCTGCTGGGAGTTCTCCCTTCGACTCCGAGCCATTCTCTAGTTCGAGGAGGCCGAACGTGTCGGGAGCGTCCTCCTTCGTAAAAATCCTCCCGTCGCGGGCGTAATTGCTCAGCGAGCCACGCAGCGAATTGCGTTTTTTGTCGTCGCACTCGTAGTTCAGGCCACGCAAGATGTCGTCCAATGTAAGTGGCTGCCCCTTGGCACGGATGAGGTCGCGAACCTTGGCCAGTTCGCTGCCTGGGCGGAGGTCCCTGGACTGGGCGTGGTCTTTCGGCAGGAGTTTGATGGCCTCATCGAAGGCGGAAATCTTGCCTTCGGAGTCGGTGATTCTATGTTCCAATTCGGTGATTACCTGGCCTTCCTTGTTGATCTTGTCCCCAAGCTTGCGACGGGCGGCGGCGTCGTCGAATGCGGGGAGGGAGGCTTGGAAGCCGGCGATGCGCGCTTTGGCCGTGCGCAATTCGCCTTGGAGGGCGGTAACCGCCTTTTGCTCGTTTTCCATCATTTCCATTAAGCGTTCTCGCGCTTGCATGAGGTTGAATCTGTTGTATCGAGAACGATTATGCAAGAGGAAATGGAAAAATAATTCACTGAAAGATTATATGGAGAAACATGGAAAATATCAAAAATCCATCATTCCATCATGATTTAGTGTTGACATAGAATTTGTGGTATATTAAAACCACGAATGAAAAGCAATCCAATGTTCGGAGAATATGTCAAGTCCATTAGGTCGGAGAGGCGATTGGGTCTCCGGGAATTCTGCATCAATGCCCAATGCGACGCGAGCAATTGGAGCAAGGTTGAGCGCGAGGTTTTGGCACCTCCGCAGGATGTGGAGACGCTAAGGCGAGTGGCCGGAGCATTGGGGGTTGAGCAGGGTTCTGAGGAGTGGGAGCGACTGGTTGACTATGCAGCAATTGGCGCCGGGAAGATACCAGAATATGTGTTGGAAGACGCGGCACTGGTAAGAAAGCTGCCGCTCTTTTTCAGAACTGTAAGTGGCAAGAAACCAAGCCGCGAGGAGTTGGAGAAGCTTGCGCAAATTTTGAGAGATCCGTAATTTAGGGGGCACGTGATTAACCCGAATCGGTTTGCTGCCCCTTGGATATACCCCGAGACGATCAGGACCACCGTTGACGGAATCCGGTCGGAATACCCCGTCTGTTCGCGGCTGCCTTTAGACATCTTGGTTTTTGCGGAGCATGACCTGGGCTTGGAGTTTGACTTCAAGCCAATCCGGCAGTTCGGCCAGGACGCGTTTCTGCGCCATGATTTGCGGGGGATTGTTTTCGACAACGACGCGTTTGCCGCGCAAAGCGTAAACCGGCTGCGGTTCTCGGTGGCGCATGAACTCGGGCACCTCTACCTTCACAAAGACATTTACGGCAAGGTCAGATTTGAGAACGTGGAGGAATGGTTGGATTTTTTCGAGCAGGTGCCTCCTGACCAGTACCAGAGAGTCGAGTGGCAGGCGGATGAGTTCGCCGGGCAATTGCTGATGCCGGTGAAGGAACTGTCGGCGGCTTTGGAGGAGACAATCGGCGATGCGGAGCGGGAAGGGTACTTCCCGTTGGGGCCGGAAGCGGTGCTGGAATTTTGCTGCCGGTCGATGCACAGGGACTTTGGGGTGTCACAGCAGGCGATGTCGACCCGGCTTCACCGGGACAAGCTGTGGCCACATCGGAAGGTTGCGGTTCGGTCTGGCAACAGCGTCTAGCAGTGTGTCGGACATAGCAAAGAATCTTGTGTAAGTCCTTCATTTGCAAAGCCAATTGATTGTGTGGTTAAAAAGAGACAGCTTGATAATCAACGACTTACACATAAGTCCGACAGGCTCCTAGGCAGTGGTCCGGCTCGCGGTTGTTGGGATGCTACTTCTGGTCCTGCGGTTTGAAACCGGCGACCATGAGCCAGACGCCGTCGGGCTGGCGTTGGTAAAGTTGGCCCTTGCCCCAGCCGATGCCTTCCGCTTCCGCGAAAAAGCACTCGGCGCATAAGCAGGCGAACGCGATCTGCCCCCGCAGCCGCGCGTCCACAAAGAATGCCCGCTGTGCAAGGCTGCAACCGCAAAGATCGCAGTTGTCTGATGGATTCGCGTACGTCTGACCTTGGCGGCGGGCCTCGGCCTCGTCGGCGAGTTTGGCAAGGCGCTGCTCCGCCGGGCTTTGCTGCTGGTCGGGTCTAACGGGAGTGTTTTCCTCGGGCTCGTCCGTATCGGGTTCTTCGTCTTGCTCCGCCAGGAGTGGGTTGCCCTCGTCTTCTACCGTAAGCGTGAAGCCCGGCTCGGCGAGGTCGAGGGCCGCCACTTCCTCTGGGAAGGGCTTGGCGTCGTCCACGATTTGCAACTGGTCAAGGTAGGTAGAGCAGTCGGGTTCGAAGCCTGGTTCGGCGCGCCACTGGAGGCTGGTGAAGCTGTCGCCACCTGTGGATTTGCGGTAGAAATGGCCACCGGAAGAAATGCTGATGGATTGGTCAGTGATCTCGACACTCCACCAGTGCCAGATTTCGTGCTCGCCGAACCAGCGGCGGGGACCGCTCAAGCTGACTTCCAAGCGTTGATCAAGCGTGGCGGCGGCGGGGAGCGCGGCCAGGACCTGAAGGGCTTTGGCCACCGAAACCAGTTCGGTGCGGCGGGTGAACGGCGCGTTGATGATCTTTTGGAGGAGTTGAATGGCGGCGCCGACGATTGCCTCGTCCCGTGGATTGAGGAGAAATTGCTCGGTCTCGCTGGGCTGGTCTTCGGGTGCGTTCTGTTCGTCGCTCATGTTTGCTCCTTTGGGGGATGGCAGCAGCGCGGGCCGGCAGGTGGGGGGCTGGGATGGGACGGTGGATGTAACGGCGGTGGAGTTGTCATGGCCGGAATCTTGGGTTGTTGGTGCCGGGGGTGGGCGTGTCATCCCTGGCTATCACGATGAAGCGTTCCGATTGAACTACCTTCTTGATGGCGTCCTCGTACACCCGGCGCAAATTGGCGTCTTCTTCGCTTTGCCTGGCCGCCCTCAAATCCTGCAACGCGCTTATAGTGGCTGGCCCTATCGCGCCTAGCGACATCGCCGCATAGCCGCGCACGTTGGCTTCTGGGTCGAGCAAGGCGTTTCTGAGGGCAGGGATGGCTGGAGCGGCCTCGGCTCCATACTTTCCAATGCAGCCGGCAGCAACGCGCCGCCATTGCTTTGACGTTCCGAGCCTGGCAATGTCTGCTTTATCGCCGACCTCAAGGATCGCAAGCAAAACAGGAATTACTTCGTCACGGAACAAGGCCGCTCTCGCCAAAGCCTCTGCGGCCAACATGCGCACATGACCATCGGCGTCGTAAATGGCGGAGCGCAGTGCGTGCTGCACCTCTGGTGCCCCAGTATGCTCGCGCAATGCGACCACGGCTCTGCCGCGAGTATCGTTATCCGGATCGTGCAGCCGGGCGAGCAGATTGCGGATGTTCGGGTCAAGCGCCATGCTGGGAAGACTCTAATGCCTGCGCGGTGCGCGGCGAGTGGGCCAGGCGGGGGTCAGCCAGGGCGGCGTCGAGGCTGCTGCCTGAAAGGCGTGATTGCTTGTCGTTGGGGGTGAGGTCCTTGAAGAATTGCTGAAGCTCCCAGCGGGTTTGTTCGGTCCAGGTGAACTTGCCGCCAAGACGGTGCTTTGCCAGCCGGATTCGCTCGGCCAGCGGGCCGGGGCGGGCGGCCTGGGCTTCGGCAAGCTGGGCGAGGTCGGCGGTGCTTGGGTCAAGACAGCGGAGTAGGCGGGCGACTTCACGGCTGAGCCGCAAAGCGGCGGCTTCGCGCTGGGCCGTCATGTTGGCCTGCTCGACTTTGCGAGCGTGCGTTTCGATGGCACGCACCAGCTTTTCCGCTTCCTTCTGGGCGTGCTGGGTTGCTGCGGTGAGCTTCTCTGGCGCGGGGAGCTTGCCGTCCCAGGCGTCAACGCGGGCGCGCAAGCCGGCGAAACTGGTCAGCGGCTCCATGCCGTCTTCCGTCACCCAAAACGCGCACGACCGGCGGAAGGCGCCTGTTCGGTAGCTTCCAATGACCAGCGGGAGAGTCTCGCCGGGGCGGGTCAACTGGGCGGCGATTTGGGTGACTTCCGGGCTGAGGGCAGTCAAGGGCCGCGCCGCCGTGTCAGCGTCAAGGGCCTGGTCGGACAGCGCGAACCGGGGAGACTTGCCGCCAAGCCCTTTGATGGTTAGCGCGGCCTTGCTGGCGTTGTGGTTGACCTGCAATCCAAACTCCGGGCGAAGCATTTCGAGCGCGGCAAGGATGTCCGCCCGGCTGGCGGGCGGCTTGGCCGGCTTCATTTCAACGGCATCGGAATCCAGGTAAGCTTCGGCGTTCAGGTAGTTGGCTTCGACCTCGGCGGCGATGCGCTCCAGGTCGTCAATGGAGAATTCCTTGGGCCGGTTGAGCATCGTCTGGGCGCGGGCCAGCACGGGCTGCATAGTGCCAACGAAATGCTCGAACAAACCGCAGCGGCGTCGGAGTGCGCCATAGACCTTCTCGTCAATGCTGTCCTTCAACAGGAAATTGTAGATTTTGACTTCCTTCTCGCGCTGGCCGATGCGGTCGATGCGGCCGATGCGTTGCTCGACCTTGCTGGGGTTCCAGGGCAGGTCGTAATTGATCAGGGCGCTCGCGGTTTGCAGGTTCAAGCCTTCGCTGGCGGCGTCGTTGCAAACGAGGTAACGGATGGTCCCTTGCTTGAGCGCCTCGGTGATTTCCTTTTTGGTTGAGTGCGTCCACTTGTTTTCTTGGAAGAATGCCCCGCCGTCACCGCTGTAGCTGGCGACCTGTTCGCCGTAATGGTTGGCAAGGTTGTCGCGGAGATACTCCATCGTGTCAGTGTATTCCGTGAAAATCAGGATGGGACGGCCTTCGGCGGACAGGTCGCGAATGCGGTCAAAAAAGCGGTCGCGCTTGGTGTCCGTCGCGCCCAAGGCTCGAAGTTGATCGAGCAAAGCGATGATCTCGGCGGCCTCCTTGCGGGCCTCTTCGGGACTGGTGGGGAAGCTGGCCGGGATGGAGCGTGGGTCAATGTCGGCAGGGAGGTCGGCATCGGTCAGGCCGGCGGGCACGTCCGTCGCTTCGATATAGCCGGAGCTTGCCTTTTGGCTCATCACACGCTTCAAGCCCTCCAGTCGGCGATCCAAACTGCATTTCAGCGCGTAGGGCGAACTGGCGGCGCGCCGCCGGTAAATCGTCATCACGAAACCCTTGCCAGGTTTTTCGACTTCCAACTCCTCGAAACGCTTTTCGATGTAGCGGGCGACCGCGTCATAGACCTTACGTTCGGGGCCATTGGGTGGCTGGAAGTCGTAAGGCAAATCGACGACGACACGCATGGGCGGGGGTGAGGGAAGAAGGCCGCGCCGATGGTATTCGCGCAAGGTCTTGCGTGTGTTTCGGTGCATCCGGCGCGCAAGGGGCGAGCCGTGGCGCAGCCAGTGGATAACTTGTTCCCGCTTGGCGGGCGATACGAAACGCAGACGCCTTTCGCCGTCTGGCGGCGACGTGATGGGAACAAAGCCGTCCGGCGGCGCGGGGAAGCGGCTGTCGTCGGAAATCAGGAACGCTGCGCGGCGCGCGTCTTCGGCGAACGGCGTGCCGTTCTTCAAATAATGAATGAGTCCGTAGAAAGCGCGGACCCCTTCGAAATCAGCGAGCCACGCGCCGCCTTCGCCCAGGACGGCGAGCAAATCCCACGGTTCCCAAGGAGAGGTTTGCATGGGCGTGGCGCTTAATAACAGGACGCCGCGCGCCTTGCGGCGAAGCTGCAACTGGCGAAGCAGGTTCAACAGCAGCGTGGCGGAGTTGAATTCGCCTTCCTCCTGTTTGGCGCGGCGGGCGGCGTGCGCTTCGTCCATCAGGACCAAATCCCACGGCTTGGCCGCGAGGATGGTGCTCATATTGGCCTCGGTGCGGGCCGTCTCGCGGCTCATAATGAGCAAGTCCTGGTCAAGCGCCTCGGCGAGGCTGGCGACACGTTCCGCACGGCCGTCCGGCCAAACGAGCGTGTCCACACCTTGGAGGCGCGGCACGACAAGCCCGCCCTTCTCGCGCAATTCCTCCTGCCACTGGCCGGTCAGGCCGGCGGGTAGCAGGAGCAGCGCTCGGGCAACGCCTCGGCCCGCAAGCAGGCGGCGCAAGACCATGATGGCCTCGATGGTTTTGCCCATGCCGACTTCATCGCAGAGCATCCGGCCATCGGGCCAGGCGGCGGAAGCTTCCTCGATGACGACGCGCTGGTGCGGCCAGAGTTCAATCGGCGCGGTGGCTTCGCACGATGACGCGCCATTTTCCAGGTAGGGCGCCTCGGCAACGAAGCGCCAGAGCATCGCCGCCTTTCGGCGGGCGAGCGCATTGGACGGCTCGGAGAGCGGCGGTTCGGTCGGGGCGAGTTTGATGATTCTCTGGCGCAACGCCTCCGGCAGCGTAACGGTGTGGACGTGTGGGTGGCTGTCCTTCCACAAGTTTTCAAATTCGTCGCGGTACTCGTGAAAGCGTTTCTCGTCCTGCCAGGACGGGGAGACCTCAAGCCGTTCGTAATTGGCGCGCAAACCCTGCGCCGATTCGTTGCCGCTGCCGTTGAAAACGACGGCTTTCCCGCTAGCGTCATACACCAGCCCAAACTTGCCGTGGACGATGCCTTCGCCCTGGCGCATGACGCCGACGCGCACGGCGAGCAGGCCGGCCTTGGTCATCCAGCCGAGCATGGCGAGGCGCTGCTTTTCGAGCAGGTCGCGCGGCGTCTTGAAGCGTTTGAGCAGCGCCTCTTCCAATGCGGATGTGTCGCCCGTTTCGATGAGGGCGCGAACGTCCTCCTCGACCAGTTCCTCGTTCACGACGAGGCGGATGGCGGGACGGGGCGCTAGGTCGCCGAGTGCGACCAGCCGGGAAATCAAACCGGCGAAGCCGCGCGCAGCGGCGGCGAGCACGCTGCTGGAAAAATAGGCGCAGCAACGGTCGTAACGAATGGCCTCAGAGAGCGCCGGGACGTAGAGCCTGTCCAGTAACTCGCTGTCCGGGCCGCGGAGAAAGCGCGGCCACTGGTGTCGCTGTAACGAACCGCTGTCGGCGGTCGGGGCGGGCGGCGCTGCTTTCTTTCTGCGGGGTGACTTCATTCAGTAGGCTCGTCGCCGTCGGCTCCGTCTTCGGCGATTTTCTCAACAGCTCCATCCGATTGAAGCGTGAGTTCTGTCTGCGGCTCAAGCTCCTCCACCCACTGCGGCGGCTTAACGCCAAAGAGCGGGTCAATCATCGCGTGCCAGGCGCGGAACTCTGGATACTCTGAAGCGGCGCTGGTCTTGCCCTTCTCGTGCCAGAGTGCGGGGGGCGCGGCTTTGAGCAAGGCTTCCATCAGACGCGCGGCCGGCGAGCCGCCTTTCCAGCCTTGCTGCGTCGCCAACTGCCGGGCCGATCCGAGTCCGGGATTGCCCCCGCTGGCTTCGATGTAGCGGAGCGCGAGCGCGTGGCAGGCATCGAGCGCGGTGCGGAAGCGCGGGTCGTTCGGATGCACCTGTAGCACATCGCCCTTGCGGACGCGCTTTTTCTTTCCCGTAGGCAGCACGCCAAAGAGCGTTTCCTCCACTTCCTCTTGTTCCAGCTTCTTCGCTCGCCGACGGTCTTTTGCTGAGAACAGTTTGATTTTGTCGCCCGACTTGGACACCAGACCGGCGACAACGAGCCGTTCCACGTCCATGCCGACGGCGTGGCCGAGCAGTTTCGCTTCGTTGAAACGGAATTCGGCGGCTTGCAGCACATCCCAGCAAAGCAGGTAGAAGCGGCCTTCCGCTTCCACGTCCTGCAAGCCGCGCTCGGACAACTGCTGGATGCGGAAGGCGGTGACGGCTTCGCTCGCCTCGTCCAGCGCGCGGTCAACTCCCACCGGGTCGCCGGTGTCCGTGCGGACTTCGGAGTAACGGCTATAGACTTCCATCGCCGGGCCGAACGAACCAACGAGCTGGTCCACCGGGTTCAAACCTTCCTTTTGTAAACGCTCCGCCGCCTTCTGCGCGGCGTGGCGGATGGCGCGCTTCATCTCCGCGTCGAAGTAGCCAACTTCCGCGCCGTCGTCCCGCTTGCGGGCGACGAGGATGACGGTGCTTTGCGCGGCGTTCTTCTTAGCCTGATGGAGCGAGTGTTCGCTCTCCGTCTTTACCGGCCAGGTGGCGGTGATGGTAAAACCGGCCTGCACCAGCGACGTGAACAGAGCTTGCCACGCCTCCTGCTTCTTATGCGTGAACATGACTGTCAACACGCCGTCGTCGCGCAAGATGCGTCGGCACTCCTTGAACGTATCGCGCATGAGGCGCTGGTAAAACTCGTTCGCTCGGGCCTTGGCGATTTTGGCTGGCTCGCCGTCGGTGCGATGGCGGCTGACGTTGACGACGGCTTCCTCGGTGTGGTCGCACAGGTAACTGGAAAACCATTCCGGCCGGCGGTGGCCCTGCGTGCGCTTGAGCCAGACGTAAAAGAAATCGGCCAGTTCGGAATACTGCACGTTGTCCGAATACGGCGGGTCAACGACTACGGCCTCAACTGACCCATTCTCAATGGCCGGGAGGTCGGTCGCGGTTCCAAGCGTTGGCTGAACGCGAGAATGCTTCGGTGTTTTGG
>CAYIIH010000324.1:0-9939 GCA_964363225.1 uncultured Verrucomicrobiota bacterium
CTGCTTGCGCTCCGTGATGTCTTCGACCACCGCGATGAAATACTGGGGCTGTCCCGACGGCTCGCGCACCAGTGAAACCGTCAGGTCAGCCCACACGATGGAACCGTCCTTGCGGAAATACCGCTTCTCCATCGTGTAGGTCTGGATTTCCCCGGCCAGCACCTGCCGCACGTAGGCCAGGTCCGCATCCAGGTCATCCGGGTGCGTGATGTCTTGGAAGGTGAGTGGCAGGAGTTCTTCGGGCGTGTAGCCCACGATGTCACAGAGCTTCTGATTGACGCGCAACCAGCGGCCATCGGTCGCCACCAGCGCCACGCCCACCGCCGCCTGCTCGAACGTGGCCCGGAAGCGCGTTTCACTTTCCCGCACCGCTTCTTCCGCCTGTTTGCGCTCCGTGATGTCCAGCCCCACGCCGAGGAGGCAAGGCTGGCCGTTCAACTCCACGCGCAGGCCGGTCAAATAATAAGGCGCGCGCCCGCCGCTCTTGGAAACCAGATGCGCCTCGGTGTCCGCTTGGCCGTCCGCGAACACCGCTTGAATCCGTTGCTGAATCAAGGACTGCTCCGCGCCGACAAAAACGTCCAGCGGACTGAGGGCAGCCAGTTCCTTCGGCGAATAGCCCGTGACCCGTTCGAGGTTCGCGTTCCAGCGCAGGAATCGGCCGCGCTCGTCGAACAGGTAAAAGATGCCCGGCAGGCTGTTGATGAGGGAGTCGGCCAGCAGCTTCTCGCTCCGCACGCGCCCCTCGGCCTGCTGGCGTTGGGTGATCTCGTGGCGCAAGTCCTGGTTGGTTCTTTCCAGCGCGCGCTTCGCCTCGACCGCGTCCTGCATGAGGTTCAACGTGGCGCGGTTCGAGCGCGTCAGTTCCGCGTTGAGCCGGACCTGTTCCCCGGCCTGGCGACCCACCTCCGCCTCCGCCTGCTTGCACTCGGTGACGTCGCGGGAGATGGCGAGCAACTGCCGGGGCTGGCCGGCCGCATCGCAGATGGGCGTGATAATCACATCCCACCAACGCGGCTCGCCGGTGGCCGCGGGACAGAAGGCCTGGAAGCGGCCGACCTTTCCGGCGCACGCGGTGGCGACCGCCTCGCGCACCTGCGGACGGTCGGTTTCCTGCCAGAACTCAACCCAGCAATGGTTCAGATACGGGGTAATGTCGGCGATTCCCAGCAAGCGCTGGCCACCCTCGCTCAGGGACAGGAGATTGGCATCGAGGTCCAGCACTTTGATGCAGTCGTAGCTGCTCTCGACGATGCGGCGGTTGAACTCTTCGCTCTGGCGCAGCGCCTCTTCCGCCCGCTTGCGCTCCGTGATGTCGCGGATAATCGCCTGGTGGTACTTTCGTCCGTCCAGCTCGGCTGGCCTCAGGCTGGACTCTGCCGCGAAGACCGAGCCGTCGTGCCGCTGGTGGCAGGTTTCCACGATCAGGCCGGTCTGGACCTCCAGCCGGCTGACCTCCTGATCAAACGCCGCCCGCGCCTGCGGCGCGTGCAGTTGCCGCAGCGTCATGCCCCGCAGCCCCTCCAAGGAGAAGCCGTAGGTCTCCAGCGCGCGGTCGTTGGCTTCGAGGCTGCGCCAGTCCTGGTCCATCAGCAGGATGATGTCATTGGCGTGATGGGTCAGATAGGCCACCCGTTCGGCCAAGACCCGGCGCGCGTGCGCCTCCGCCAGGTGTTCCTGGGTGAAGGCCAGCCGCCGCCGGTGCCAGAAGAACGCGTCCGCCAGGCTGGCGGACATCGCCAGCACGGCGACAAACAGGGCGGTGCCCAGGGCGCGCGCCCGCAAGGGCGCGAAGACCTCCTCCTTGTCCACCTTGGCCACGATGCACCACGGCGTTCTCGGAATGGTCCGCAGCGCCGCCAGGACCGGGACGCCCCGGTAATCGCGTCCCTCCATAATGCCCTCCTCCCCGAGGGCCGCCCGCACGCCCGGGATTTCCCGGCGGCTGAGCGGGAAGCGCAGCCGCAGCGCGGTGTTCGTGCGATGGCGCAGTTCATTCAAGAAAACGGTTTCCTCGCCTTCCCGTCGGACCAGCAACGTCTCGGCCGTGCGGCTGGGCGTGGGCCAAGTTTGCACGAAGGCGTAGAGGGACTCGACGAGCCATGCAAGATTATACGAATCCCCCATCGACTAACCCGGGCGCACTCAGCCCTCAATTCTTCCAGTGGTGTTCGCCCGACCCAGATTGCGCGAAGGCGCGCGCCCAGAAGCTCTGGAAGCTCGGCGGTTTGCGAGCCCGAGCCAGCGAACCGTTACCCGGTAACACCAGAGGTCATCACACCAATCCGTGCCAGGTTGAGGAGTTCACGAATGTCTTAGCATGGGCCCAACAGCACCTCGGTCTGAGCCGTGAAAACCAGGAAGATTGCGCCGTAATATTCGGACAACAAGCATTGGTTGCTGGTCTGCCTTTGGAGTTGCACGGCTGCATCGTCGCTGATGGCTGCGGTGGGATGAAAGCGGGGGAAGTCGCCAGCAAAATCTGCTGTGATGAAGTCATGCACAGTCTTTGCACCCAATTGCGCTTGTCACACGGAGATGGAGATAACTATGCACTGCCAAGTTCAGTTCATTGTCTTCTGGGGAAGGCTTTTGTGGCTGCAAACGCTGCGATCTTTGAACGCATCTCGAGGGATCCGCGGCTCGAAGGAATGGCGACTACCGTCGTATGCCTTCTGATCCTGGGCACAAGAGTTTACATTGGCTGGGCCGGTGATTCTCGCGCTTACCGCTATCGCGAGGGAATGGTCACTCAGCTCACGCAGGATCACAACCGAGTCCAGCTTCTCGTTCAACAAGGCATCCTCGCGCCCGAGGATGTCAAATTCCATCCGGCAAGGAGCCATCTGTACAACGCCTTGGGCATGAGTCGGAAGTTCTTTCCCGAAATCATTGTTGACGACGTCAAGCCCGGCGACCTTTACATGCTCTCCACGGACGGCTTCCACGAGGGACTGTCAACCGAACAAATCGCCCAGGCCTATAGGACTTGCCTGATGAACGACTCGGTAACTCCGCGGCGACTACAGTCACTGGCGACAACGCTCATCAATCAAACGTTGGAGGGCTTCGGCGGTGACAATCTCACAGTGGCTTTTGTCTATGTCGAGCCGCCGGTCGGCTCGGCTTCCCACCAAAACCCAAAGACTAACCCGATTCATCGGTGGGAACTCATCCGGCAAAAAGGACCCAGTCCCGTCAGGGACGAAAGAAATCGTGATACCAGAACGGCTTCTGTCGTCCCTGACGGGACTCGTTCCTTGCGGCGGCGTCACCGCAGCGTTGAAACGCTGGGCTATTTTCGGTCGCCCAGCCGGGCTGAAAAAGCAGTCGGATCACAGGGGCGGCTACGAACCGAGGATGGCTTGCTTGGCGTCGGCGAGTTCTTCGTCGCGGCGGTGGATACCACCTGACGGCGGGTGAAGACAAGCCCCACGTTCAACAGCCCAAACCGCGAGCTTACCTCCGCGCATCCAGCCCTTGCCAGCGATGCGTCCAGGCGCCCGGCCCGGTGCTCTCGACCACGAGGTAATCCCCGTCGCGGCGCGAGCGTAGCGGCTTTTCGTTTTCGTCGGCCAGATAACGCGGCGACATGAGGCCGGCTTTGACCAGCGTGTCGAGGGATTCGGGCAACTCGCCGTAAGCCAAGCGGTAGGCATAGACCGCCCGGCCAATACCCAAGCGAATGAAGTGGGCTTCGTGGTGCGTCTTGACGGCGCGCGTGGCTTCCTGTGGCAGGCGCAGCAACCGGAGCATCTCCACCGCCATGGGCCGGGCGCGTCCCCCCTCGACGGCCAGCGCGCGGAACGAAAGCGTGTGGGGTCCGGCGGCGAGGTCGTGCGTGCCGAGCGGCAGGTCCAGTTCCTCGTAGTCGCGTGCGCGGAAATCGGCCAAGGCCACGACCGTCTTGCCGTCCAGTTGGATGCGGTAAAGCCCGTACTCCGGCACGCTCGCCGCCGTCAACCGCACGGCATGACGCCCAGCCGTTTCGACCGTGAAGGGCAGCGTGAGTTGTGCGCCCACCTCGGTGTTCGTCCAGCCCAGCACCGGTCTGGCGCCGAACATGCCGGTCGTTTCCACCTGTGCTTTCGCCGGACCCGTCACCTGCGCCTGGCGAAAGGCTCGCACCAGGTGATGGTGTTGCCAAGGGACGCGCCGCTCCGGATACGGCGGCAGTCGGCCGAACGGCTTTGGTTCGCCGGTTTGATACCAGAACGCCACGCTGTTGATGAAATCAGGCCGCTCCAGGTAGAAGCCCTCGGTGTCCTCGGCCCGGTTGCCTTTGTGTTCGAGCGCGACCTTGAGCGACTTCGTGAAGCCCACCGGATCGAGCACGTGCCAGCGATAGCACACACCGCTGTCGCCCGCGTTGTCGCCCTGCCAGCGCGGCTGGCCAAACCAGGCGCTCGTGCGTGGACGAAATCCCCAGGCATCGTTGAAATAGTCTTCGCTGCCTGTGCCCTGGAGGCTGGGGACGACCTCGCCGTCAATGGAGAAGAAATCGTCTCCTTCACCCCACCAGCCGTCCTGGCCGAGCGTGACCGACATGACGGTGCCGACGTACTGCCCGCGTCCGGTGAGGTCGGCAATGAGATAATCGCCGCCGGCCACGGCGGGGAATTCCTGGCGGTAGCACGCATGGAAGTAGGGTGTTTCGGGCGGCATTTCGTCCAACTCCGTCCAATCCACCTGCCAGTAGAGACCGGTCGTGCGATCGGGATTGTCGTTGGCGACCACGAGGCGCGCTGACTTGGCGAAGGGCATCCGCCAATAACACGATAGCGAGCCGGAGGGAGAAACCTGGACGGGCACGCTCTCGACCGACGCCGGTTTGCCTTGCCCGACGGCAAAGAATTCTCCGAGCGGCACTTCCACACCCGGCTCCTTGCGTCCGTCCCAATAGATGCGGAGGCTGAGCGCGTTCAGTTCGTTGGCCCGTCCCGCGTGGCTCGTGAGCCAGATATGCGTGATGACGCCCGGCCCTTCGAGCAGCGGCATTTCGAGGGCTTTGCCTGGCGGCAGGACGGTCATGTCAAGGTTGGCGTCGTTCCATTTCGGCAATTCGTTGCTGGAAATGCGGCGGTTGCGCCCCGTGGGGGGGGTGGCGAGCGCGCCCAGCGGGTCGCGGAAGAATCCGGCCGTGCTCATTCCGCTCCGCCCCTCCCCGGCCCCTTGGGCACCCTCTCCTCCGGCAAGGGATGGGGTGAGGGGGCGCTCCGACGAGCCAGCCGCAGATGATGCCAGACTCCGCCCGGTCCGCGCTTCAAAGTCCACCCAGACGGCATCGTTCATGTAAGCCTGGGCATAGACATAAGGCATGAAGCCGTCGCGACCGTTGTTGCTGGTATTGCGAAAGACGAACGCGCCGCCGCCTGGCTGGCCGGCATCATCGCGATTGCCCACGAGCAAAATGCTGTGCCCGTCGTACACAGCGTTGGAGGGACACATTTGCAGCACGTCGTCTTCCCACTTCGCCTGCTGGGGCCAGCGCAAGCCGCCGCAGACCGGCCAGCCTCGGGCGAGCGTGCTCTTGATGGCGGCGAATTCGGCATCGGTCAGCCCAGTGTTCACGTTCCACTCCTTGATCCAGTGGAGTTGCAGCCCCAACTGCAACCGGGTTTTTGCATCGGCCAGAGCGCCTGCGCTGGGAAACTGGGCCGGATCGAGTTTGGACTGATAAGGCATCTCTTCCTCCGCGCAGATGCCGTAGGCCGCAAAACCTTTCCATAAATCCGAGAAAAATCCGCCGTCCGCCGTGTCTCCGCACGCCTTGTTGGCGGCCCAGTTGAGGAACTCGACGCTTAGCCGGGGGCTGTGTCCCTGCCGCTTGGCCACCGCGAATTCCAGCGCGGTTGCCACCGTGAAAGCGGAGCAAGTGGGACGATCGCCCTGCCGGCGGGCAACTAGGCCCCATCGCTGGAATTCGGACCGGAGATCCACGGCCTTGGCGGGCGAAGGCGCGCCGGCCGTTGTCGAAGCTGAATGCGGTTGGGTTTCATCCGGCTGGGCTGCTTCGGCGCTCGCAGGCCGGAAGCTGAAGAAACAAAGGACCGGGATCAAGCAAAGGACTCGCATGGCTCCGAATGCTGGCCCTGAAACGCCAAACGTGCAAGCGGATTGCAGCCGGTTTCAATGGACGGGGACGTTGGAAGAGATCCAGTCTAGCCATGCGCAATCCGGACCTCTGCGTGCTCTCCAGCTCCACGGACCTTGCGAACTTCAGGCATGCGGACGGGTCCTGCCTCCGCCCAGCCAACGCGCAGCGTCGCGTGTCACACGCGCCCCACCCCTGTGCGATCGCAAAATGTTGATTGTTGAGATGTGACCCCAAAATTAGCAGGCAGGGTTCAACTGCTGCAGCAGTGCGCAGAGCGCCGCCAACCGTGGGGTGGCCACGCCGGCCTGTCGGGCCTGGCACAACGGTTCCAAGAACAGACTCTCCAATTCGAGCGCTTGCCCGCGCTCAAAATCGACCAGGGTCGAAGCTTTGTACGCCCCCATGGTGAGCGTCTTCGCTATCTGCTGCCCAGCCAGGTCCCCCCTCACTTTCAGGCCGAGGGCGTTGGCCGCGGCGATGACTTCAGCCATGAGCTCGCGCACGAGCGATTCCCAGCGCGGATCCGACAGCAATCGGTCGGTCGTTAAACAGGGGTCCAATCTGCTGCCGGGTGGCCGTGTCCCTTGGGTGACCGCATCGTACCCGGCCGTCCCGGCCACGCCCAAGCCATTAAACGGGATGTTCCAGACCAGTTTCTCCCAATGAGCGCGTTCCAGGTTTTCCGTCACCTCGCAAGGCACTCCCGCGTGCCGCATGAGCAAAGCGATGTCATGCGTCCGCGCTTGTGGCCGGCGTTGGTACTCGCCGATGACGACTCTGCCGTGCGCGCTATGTTGGATCAATCCCGGCTCCAACCGATTCAAACAAACGAAGCAGAGTCCTCCCAAAACGTTTTGACCGCCAAACAACGCCGCCAATTGCCGTTCGTTGCCCAGACCATTCTGCAAGGTCAGAAGAAGAGTCGCGCGGCCAATCAACGGCGGCAGGAGGCGGGCGAATTGGTCGTTGGCGGTGGTCTTCAGCCCGATCAGGACCAGGTCACAAAAGCCAATCTCTTCCGGGCGCCGCGCGCATTGGGGCCGCACGTGAAAGTCTCCTTCCGGGCTGCGGACGCGGACGCCGTGGCGCCGGACTGCTTCATAATCCGACCGCAAGAGAAAGTGCGTCTCCTGCCCATCCCGGCAGAGCCTGGCCCCGTAGTAACTGCCCAAGGCGCCGCAGCCGACCATGGCCACTTTCATACAAAACAAAAAGGCACTCTGACCGCGTCAGAGTGCCCTGAATGAGATGAGAAAGACGTCGATTACTTCGCACCGAGGATCGCATCCTTGGCGGCCTTGGCCACGCGGAATTTAACCACCTTCTTGGCTTTGATTTGGATTTGTTCGCCTGTGGCCGGATTGCGGCCGATGCGAGCTTTCCGATTGACCAGGACGAGCTTGCCCAAACCCGGCAGGGTGAAACTGTTCTTGGCGTTCTTGTAGGCCAGCTCCGCAATGTGATCGAGAAGTTCCGCGGCGGTCTTTTTTGTGATAGCAGCTTTCTCAGCAATAGATGCTGCGATTTGAGATTTGGTAAGTGGTTTTGCCATAGTTTTGTTTTAATTTTGGTTCCGTGAAGTCATGCGACTTGGCCGTATTAAAGCGTTTCAGAGAGGGGCTGCAAGGAGAAAATCAACCCTGTTTTCGCGCTTCATCTGATTTATTCGCCCCCCGGCGTCAGCGCAGGCTGCCAGCGCAGGCTTGACTTGGCTCATCAAACCAACAACATGCCTTCATGCCGGGCCTGTTCACAATTCAAGATGAATTTCACTACGAAATCGTGCGCAAGATATTCGAGGGCGGGATGGGCGTGGTGTATGAAGCCGAGCAGCGCGGCGCGCGCGATTTCGTCAAGCGCATCGCCATCAAAGTCATTCGCCAAAGTTACGCGAACCAGAAAATGTTCATCGAGAACTTTATCGGCGAGGCCAAGCTGGTGGCGGACTTGATCCACACCAATATCGTCCAAACCTACCACCTGGGCGAAGCGCGGGGCATTTACTTTATCGCCATGGAACTGATCCGTGGCGTCAACCTGGGCCAGTTTCACCAGCAGTTGAAGGACAAACAACGGGTTTTGCCGGTCGAGTTGGCGGTGTTTATCACCAGCCGGGTGGCGCGCGGCCTGGCCTACGCTCATGCCAAGATGGACAAAGACGGCAAGACCCTGGGCATCGTGCATCGCGATGTCAGCTTCAAGAACGTCATGATCGCGTTCGAGGGCGACGTGAAGCTGACCGATTTCGGCATCGCCAAGGCCCGCGGCTTTTTGCAGGACAACGAAGGCGAAGTGGTGGCCGGCAAGGCGGATTACATGAGCCCGGAACAGGCGGATTTTCAGATCACCGACAAACGATCCGACCTCTTCTCCGCCGGCATTGTGCTGGCCCACCTGCTGCTCGGCTACAATATTTTCAAAGGCGATTCCGCCGAAGAATCCCGCCAGCGCGTGTTGACGCTTCCCATCCCGGATTTCCGGCCCTTGGACACGCGCATTGACGATCGGCTCAACCAGATTTTGCACCGGGCTCTGGCGCACGATCTGAGCCAGCGCTACCCCAATGCCGATGAGTTCTTGTACGATCTGGAGCATTACATCTACCACAAGGGATACGGCCCGACCAACGAGACCCTGGGAAGGTTCATTCGGGAATTATTTGGCCAGACCAGTCCTCAGGCCATCGCTGACGCCAAAGGAAGCACGCAATTGCTCGAGCGGACCGCCCGTGCCTCCTCCAAGAAGATATCGTCATGAAACGATCCGGCCCTGCGTCTTTACCCAATAAAGCCCCCTTCCCAAAACCAAGCCGGAAACCGCACGCATCCCGCGCCCACAGTGCGCGGCCGTCCAAAATCACGCTCGGTCTGATCCAAACCTGCTGCTCGCCCAGCCCGGCCGAGAACCTGGAGAAAACCCTGCGTCTGGCGCGGCAGGCGGCCGGAACCGGCGCGCAAATCATTTGCACCCAGGAACTGTTCCGCACGCAATATTTTTGCCAGAGCGAAGATCATGAATATTTTCGGCTGGCCGAGCCGATCCCCGGTCCGAGCACGCGGGCTTTCCAGAGGATGGCCCAAAGCTGCAAGACCGTCATCATCGCTTCCCTTTTTGAAAGGCGCGCCCCGGGCCTCTATCACAATTCGGCTGCGGTCATTGATGCCGACGGTTCCTTGCTCGGCATTTACCGCAAGATGCACATACCCGATGATCCGCTCTTTTATGAGAAGTTTTATTTCACGCCGGGGGATCTTGGTTTCCGGACGTGGCCCACCCGCTACGGCCAGGTGGGCGTGCTCATTTGTTGGGACCAATGGTATCCGGAAGCAGCGCGCCTCACCGCGCTGCATGGCGCGGAGATTCTTTTCTATCCCACCGCCATTGGCTGGCATCCCAAAGAAAAAGCCGAGCACGGCGCGACCCAAGAGCAAGCCTGGGAAATCATCCAGCGCGGTCATGCCGTGGCCAATGGCTGTTATGTCGCCGCCGTGAACCGCGTCGGATGGGAACGCCCCGCCGGCGGCGATGGATTGGAATTCTGGGGGCAAAGCTTTGTGGCGGGCACTTCGGGGCAAATCCTGGCCAAAGCCGGCGACGATCGGGAAGAGACGCTGTTGTGCGAAGTGGACTTGAGCCAGGTGGAAATCACACGCACCCACTGGCCGTTCTTGCGGGATCGGCGCATTGACGCCTACGGAGATCTGACCAGGCGGTTGGTGGACTGAAGCTTTCGTCCCGCTATCCATGAAAGTTTTCGCAGGCTGCGCAAATTTTTTCTTTCACGGTAGGGCGAGACTCCGTCGAGCCGTGGAATCCCGTCCCACAAGCAGTCACGGCTCGAC
>CAYIIH010000325.1:0-1524 GCA_964363225.1 uncultured Verrucomicrobiota bacterium
AGTTCATAGTATCGGTCTGCTCAGCCGTGTCACAGAGTTGTGACACGGCTCTTTGTTTGAGCCACGCAACTGAATTAAGTTCAAGATGAGACTAACGGCCAGGCGACTTGCCTCACCCCCTAACCTTGTAGGAGCCGACGTAAGGAGGCTCTGAAATCCGCAATCCGCAATTAAAATCGGCCTCCTTACGTCGGCTCCTACAAGGCATACGGAAAGCGGGCAGCGTCTCATTTTTCGAACGCGGTCTCGGAAGAAGCAAGCCCTGCTCTCCGTCAGTCACGGCGGGTGAATAGTCTCCCCCGGAACGGAGCGCCGGTTTCCAGACCGGCTTTGCGTGATCCGCCGTGGCAGGCCGGTTTGGAAAACGGAGCTCCGCCCGCCATGACTGAGGCGTTACCGCCCTACCGTCTTTTTTGTTGCGGCTTTGCTTCGCTGGGCCTCTTTGTGGCTGGGCAAACTGAGGATTTCAGGTTTAATGCTGCGGACGATGTTTGCATTGCTGAAGACTGATCCGAGTTCCAGGGCGCGGCTGGGCCTGCTCAAGACGGCTCATGGCGCCATCGACACGCCCATGTTCATGCCGGTGGGAACCCAGGCCAGCATCAAGGCGCTCGACCCGCGCGAACTGCTGGAAATGGGCACCCAAATCATCCTGGGCAACACGTATCACCTGAGCATTCGCCCCGGCATCGAGATCATCCGGGAAGCCGGCGGGCTGCAT
Organism: uncultured Verrucomicrobiota bacterium; assembly: GCA_964363225.1. Classification (GTDB taxonomy): domain Bacteria; phylum Verrucomicrobiota; class Verrucomicrobiia; order Limisphaerales; family CAYIIH01; genus CAYIIH01. Next base: position 722 of record CAYIIH010000325.1, read on the forward strand.
CGGTTCATGAATTGGCCGATGCCGATCTTGACCGACAGCGGCGGTTTCCAGGTTTTCAGCCTGGCGAAAATCCGCAAGATCAAGCCGCACGGGGTTGAGTTCCGCTCCCATTTGGACGGTTCGTTGCTCTTTCTAGGCCCCAAGGAAGCCATGGAAATCCAGCGTGCGCTTGGCTCCGACATTGCCATGACGTTTGACGAATGCCCGCCGCACACTTGCACGCCCCGCGAGGCACGGGCGGCCGTCGATCGGACGATTCGCTGGGCGGAGGAATGCCGCGCGCAACCCCGGGCCGATGGCCAACTGGTTTTCGGCATTGTGCAGGGCGGCGCGAATGCGGCGCTGCGGGAACAGTGCGCCCGGGCGCTGGTGGCCATGGGCTTTGACGGCTATGCCATCGGCGGAGTGAGCGTCGGCGAGCCGGAGCCGGAGATGATGAAAGCGGTGGAGTGTACGGAACCCTTTTTGCCTGCGGACCAACCGCGCTATGCCATGGGCTTGGGCACGCCGGCGCAAATGGTGGAGTTGGTGGCTAGGGGCGTGGACCTGTTTGATTGCGTGTTGCCGACTCGAGTGGCGCGGAATGGCACCGCTTTCACCAGCCAAGGAACCGTCAGCATCAAAGGCGGCTTTAACAAGGCCGATTTCCGTCCGATTGAGGAGGGATGCGCCTGCTTTGCCTGCCGGAATTTTACGCGGGCTTATCTGCGGCACTTGTTGAATGTGGGCGAGATTCTCGGACTCCGCATGTTGAGCGTCCACAACAGTTATATGTATCTCAAACTCATGGCCGATATCCGGGC
>CAYIIH010000325.1:1624-9933 GCA_964363225.1 uncultured Verrucomicrobiota bacterium
AAAACTCTCAAACCGGGCGACAAAGTCGTCACCAGTGGCGGCATTATCGGAGTCGTGATCAGCGTGAAAGAAAGAAGCCTCTCCATTCGGTCGGCCGACACGAAGCTGGAGGTGTTGAAAAGCGCCGTTTCGGATATCACGGAAAAGGTCTCCGGCTCCACCGACTCGTAAGTTTTCAAGTTCATGAACCGAAATAACTTTTGGAAATTCCTCTTCGTTGTCTTCGTGGTGCTTTGGGCGCTTTGGTCGCTCAACCCGCCGCAGGGACGCAACCTGATTGGCGAGTTTCAAAGCCGCGCCTCCAACCGCGACACCAATTTCACCGCCATCGTTGAGCAAGCCAGGAAACTGGAGCAGGAGAAGCCGGGGCGCACCTTTGGCAATCTCTTCGACGCCATCGGCACGAACAACATCGCCCGTTATTTTCCCACCGTTAAAGCCCCGGCCGATGCGACGGCGACGCGGGTGATTCTGAATCGGTTGCAGCGCGATGCCGCCGGCAAGATCAAACTGGGCTTGGACCTGCAGGGCGGCACGTCGTTCCTGGTCGGACTGGACACCAACAAGATCAGCGGCGTGGATACGAACCAGGCCGATTTCGGCGAGCGCCGGCAGCAGGCACTTTCCCAGGCGGTGGAAGTGTTGCGCAAGCGCGTCGATAAGTTCGGCGTGGCCGAACCGATCATCCAGCCGGCGGGCGAGAATCGCATTTTGATCCAGTTGCCCGGCTTGTCGGAAGCGGAGAAGGAAAGCGCCAAGAATCAGATACAAAAAGCCGCTTTCCTCGAGTTCCGACTCGTGCATGCCGATAGCGAGACGCTGCTCGGCCAGGGATTGTCGGCTCCCGGCTGCGAGAAACTGATGCTGAAGAGAACCACCCGCACCGGCCAGGAAACCAGCATTCCCCACCTGGTCAAAAAGAAGCCGGAACTGGGGTTGACCGGCAAATACGTGGCCCGGGCCGGGGTGACAAGGAATCCTGTGTCCAACCAGCCGGAGATCATTCTCCGCTTCGATTCCAAAGGGGCTGAATTATTTGCCAATATCACCCGCGACAATGTCGGGCGCCAATTGGCCATTGTTTTGGATGGCGAACTTTACTCGGCTCCCAGGATTAACGAGCCGATTCCAGGTGGGAGCGCGCAAATCACCGGAGATTTCACGCCGACGGAGGCCTTCGAGCTGGCCAACGTCCTGGAGAATCCGCTGGAAGCTCCCGTGCAAATTGAAGAAGAGCGCGGGGTGGACCCTTCCCTGGGCAAGGATTCCATCCAAAGCGGACTGCGGGCTGCCATCATCGGGACCATCGCCGTGGCCGTGTTTATGTTGGTTTATTACATGCGGGCGGGTTTGGTTGCGAATATGGCGTTGATCCTGAACATCATCATCCTGTTCGGTGTGATGTGCTCGGTGGGTACCACGCTGACTTTGCCGGGTATCGCCGGCATTGTCCTGACCATTGGCATGGCGGTGGATGCCAACGTTTTGATTTTTGAACGCATCCGCGAGGAGCTGGCCGCCGGCAAATCGATGCGCGGCGCCCTGGCCGCCGGTTACAGCAAGGCCTTCAGCACCATCTTCGATTCGAATCTCACCACTCTCATCGCCTCGGTCATTTTGATTTTCATGGGGACCGGCCCGGTGAAAGGTTTCGGCGTGACCCTGACGATTGGCGTGACCGTCAGCATGTTTACGGCACTGGTGGTGACGCGCCTGATCTTTGACTGGCTGCTGGCCAAGAACTGGCTCAAGTCCCTCCACATGTTGCAGATGATCAAAGACAACAAGATTGATTTCCTGCGTTGGGCGGTGCCGGCTTTCGTTGCTTCCTGGTCGCTCATCTTGATCGGAAATGGCTGGGGCGTCATCCGGGGCAAGGAGGTCTTTGGAGTCGATTTTGCCGGGGGCGATAACCTGACCTTGCGTTTCGCGCAGACTTTGAATGTGGAAGACTACCGGGAGAAGATCCGCGAGGCAGTGAATAAAGTCGGCGTGGGCGAATCTGCCATCCAATTTCAGGACGACCTGGCCACGGGCACAAAAACCTTGCGCATCACCACCGCCTTTGACAGCGGAGCCAAAGTCGAGCAGGGCCTGACCAACCAATTTCCGGAGGCCAAATTTCAGCGGATTCAGTTGGATAAAGTGGGGCCGACCGTGGGCCAGGAAATCATGAAATCGGCGTTGGTGGCGGCGTTGCTGGCGTTGTTTGGCATCCTGGTCTATGTCGCTTTTCGCTATGAGTTCTCCTTTGCCGTCGGCGCCGTCGTGGCCATCATCCACGATATTCTGATGACGATGGGCTGGTTTTTCCTGTCCGGACGTGAATTAAGCGCGCCCATTGTGGCCGCTATTTTGACCATCATCGGCTTTTCCATTAACGACACCATCGTCATATTTGATCGTATTCGAGAGGACCTGAAACTGGGCGTGCGCGGCAGCTTCAGGGAGGTGATGAACCAGGCGCTGAACCAGACTCTGAGCCGCACGATCATCACCTCGGGCACGGTCTTCCTCGCCACCATGTCCTTGTATCTTTTTGGGGGCGGCGTCATCAATGATTTTGCCTTTACTTTCCTGGTGGGCATTGTGACCGGCACCTATTCGAGCATTTACATCGCCAGCGCGCTCGTCCTGTGGTGGCACAAAGGGGAGCGGCCTATTTCCAGTTCCCAAGTTGTCATGGACAGCGCCGTCACGGCGCGGGTGTAGTTGCCCTCCATGCTTGCCGAGATTGAAATCAGCCCCTGGCATTGGGTGGGGTTTATCTCGGTGATCCTGATTTTCCTGGCCCTGGACCTCGGGGTGTTTCACCGCCAGGCGCATGTCATCAAATTCCAAGAAGCTCTCGCCTGGACGGTGGTCTGGTTTGCCGTCGCCATGGCCTTTGCCCTGTTCCTGGCGCCGATGATCGTCGAGACCTGGGGCCGCGAGGAAACCATCGAGTTTATCACCGGCTATATCATCGAGCTGTCACTGTCGATGGACAACGTCTTTGTGATCGCGCTGATCTTCGCCTACTTTTGCGTGCCGCTGCAGTTTCAGCATCGCGTCCTCTTTTGGGGTATTTTGGGCGCTTTGCTGATGCGGGGCCTCATGATCTGGCTCGGCACGGAATTGATCCGGCAGTTTGCCTGGATGCTGTATGTGCTGGGCGCGTTCCTGGTCTTTACCGGCATCAAAATGATCTTTGCCCCCGAGGAAGAAGTGTATCCGGAGAAGAACCCGTTGATCCGGCTGGCCCGAAAGCTGTTTCCGGTCTCGACGCAATTCGACGGGCAAAAATTCGTGACAGAATGGAAGGGGCGGCGGGCTTTGACGCCGCTGGCGCTGGTGCTGGTGATGGTGGAAACAACCGATCTGATCTTTGCCGTGGATTCCATCCCGGCCATCTTTGCCGTGACCCAGAAGCCGTTCATCGTTTTTACCTCGAACGTGTTCGCGATCCTGGGATTGCGTTCGCTCTACTTCGTGCTGGCGGGCGCCATTGGTTATTTTCGTTTCCTGAAGCTGGGACTCTCGGTGGTTCTTTCGTTCATCGGCCTGAAAATGCTCATCGCCAAGTGGTATCACATCTCCACGAGCTTGTCGCTGGTGGTGGTGGCCGGCATTATTTTGGTCTCTGTTGTGGCGTCAATCGTGGCGGCCAGGCGAGGGCGCGCATGAAACGGATCTGAACATCCTCTCTCACCCGGACGCTTGTCATGCTTCATCCTCCCTTATCAGTCAGTCTGGCCGCGATTCTGCAAGAGGAACAAGCGCCCCGCGGGCTGACCTTGAATTTGCTCATCGAACGCACGGAACGGCGCGGGCTTTTTCTGGTGCTGATTTTGTTGAGCCTTCCTTTTATCACCCCCATCCCGCTGCCGGGATTGAGCAACGTGATCGGCTTCGTCATTCTGCTCCTGGCCATCCGACTGGCCTTGCGGATGCCGCCTTACCTGCCGAGATTTGTCGGAGAACGAAAATTGTCCCCGGAACGAATGCACAAAGTCCTGCAAGCCAGCGTGCGGTTCTTGCGTTTCATGGAGAAATGGGTCAAGCCCCGCCGCACCGACTGGCTGACCTGGCGCGCCGCGCAATTTGGCAACGCGCTCCTCCTGGCCTTGATGGCGTTTGTCCTGTTTCTGCCCATTCCGCCCATCGTTCCCTTTTCAAATTCGTTGCCGAGTTATGCCATCATCTTGATGGCGGCCAGCATGATGGAGGAAGATGGACTCATGATCTGGCTGGCCTACGGCATGTGTCTGGCCACTCTGGTTTATCTCACCTCCATGGCCCACCTGATCATCGGATTCTTCTTCAGATATTACGACCGGGTCATGCAGTGGCTTGGCCAATTGACATGACCACCCGCCAGGTATGAAGTTCCATTGGTCATTAAGTCCGCCGCAGCCGATCTTGGCCGCACAACTGGCGGCGGAGTTGAAAGCTTCTCCCTTGCTGGTTCAATGCTTGCTCAACCGGGGCCTGAGCGAGCCGACGCGCATCCATGACTTCCTGGAGCCGCGTTTGAAACAACTCGCCGATCCCTTCCTGATTCCGAACATGGACCAGGCCGTCGAGCGCTTGTTACTGGCGCATGAACACGCCGAAGCGCTGGTCATTTTTGGGGATTACGACGTGGACGGCGTCACCTCCACGGCCTTGTTGACCGAAGTGTTGCGCCGGCTCGGCTGGCAAGTGGAATTCTACTTGCCGCACCGCATGGAAGAAGGCTACGGCCTGAGCCAGGATGCCGTGCAGAATTGCTTTCATAAACTCCCCACCACCCTTCTGCTGGCCATTGACTGCGGGTCAACCGCTTTCAGCACCATTCAATGGCTGGCGGACAAAGGAGTGGACGTGATCGTGCTGGACCACCATCAAATCTCTTCGCCGCCGCCGGCCGCCGCCGCCTTGGTCAACCCGCAATTGGCTCCGCCCGGCGCCCCTTCCTTCCGGGAATTATGCTCGGTGGGTCTCGCCTTCAAGTTGGCCCATGCCCTCCTCAAACGCGGGCGTCAAGCGGGCTGGCCGCTGGCCCAGGAAATGGATTTGCGGCCGCTGCTCGATTTGGTGGCCTTGGGCACGATCGCGGACCTGGTGCCTCTGACGGGCGAAAACCGCATCCTGGTCAGCGCCGGTTTGGAGCGGTTGAACACCACCCAACGGCCCGGCTTGCAGGCCTTGAGGAAGGTCGCCCAGATGACCGGACCAGTGGGCGTCTATGAAGTCGGATACCAACTCGCTCCCCGCCTTAATGCGGCCGGCCGCATGGAAAACGCCATCGTCTCGCTGCAATTGCTCCTTGCCACTGATTCGGCCCAAGCCGAGGCGATGGCCCAGGAACTGAATACCCGCAACCGCGAGCGGCAAGCCGTCGAGCGAGGCATTGCGGACGAGGTGCTGGGCGCCGTGCGCGCCAAGTTCAATCCGGAAACCGACTTTGTCATCGTGGAAGGCCAGCTTCTCTGGCACATCGGAGTGGTCGGCATTGTCGCCTCGCGCGTGTTGCGGGAGTTTTATCGTCCCACCATCATCCTGGGCGGCGAAGGAGACGAATGGCGCGGATCGGGCCGCAGCATTGAAGGATTCGATCTGGCCGCCGCGTTGCGGGAATGTCACGATCTGCTGGTCCGCCACGGCGGCCATGCCATGGCGGCCGGACTTTCCATGCGCCCGGAGAATTTGGGAGCTTTCCGCCAGCGCCTCAACGACCTGGCCCAGCGCACGGTCAGCCGAGCGCAATTGCAGCCGGCCTTGTGCCTGGATGCAGAGGTGCGCTTGTCGGAAGTCACGCTGGGCACGCTGGAGGAGTTGGCGCGAGTGGAACCGATGGGGCAAGGCAACGCCAGCATCCATCTGCTCGTGCGCAATGTCACGCTGACGCACCCGCCGCAGCGCCTGGGCAAGGAGCGGCAGCATGCCAAGTTCTGGATCACGGACGGCGAACGCACGCATGAGGCGGTTTGGTGGGCTTGCCAGGATGCTCCTCTGCCGGTGAACCGATTTGACCTGGCGTTTACTCCGCTGCTCAATGAGTTTAACCGGCGCCGCTCGGTGCAATTCAAAGTGCTCGACTGGCGCGCGGCTTCACCGTAATCAAACAGTCGTTTTGGACCTGATCATGACCTCGGCAATTATCGTTGCGGCTGGCAAAGGCACGCGTATGAACTCCCTGGCAGACAAGCTCTTCTTGCCCGTCATGGGCCGCCCTCTGATTGCTCACACCTGGCAGCGGTTCGAGGCTGCTGCCGACATTGACACAATCGTTTTGGTGGTGCGGCCAGGGATGCAGGCCTCATTCGCGGAACTGGCGGCGGAATGCAAGTTCAAGAAGCCTTTCGAGTTGGTTGCGGGCGGCCCGGATCGCCAGGACTCCGTCTGGAACGGCCTGGAAGCTTTGCCGGCCCGCTGTTCCATTGTCGTGATCCAGGATGGCGCGCGGCCCTGCACGTCGCCTGCCCTGATTGCGGAAACCATCAAAGCCGCCCAAGAAATTGGGGCGGCGGTCGCGGCCCAGCGCGTGGCAGATACTATCAAGGAATCCGACGGCGGGACCTTGATAGCACGCACCATAGATCGTGCGCGGCTTTGGGCCGTGCAAACGCCACAGACCTTCCGGGTGGAAGTCATCCGCCGCGCTTTGGCCGCGGTGCGGCAAAGCAGATTGGTGGTGACCGATGACACCGCCGCTTGCGAGTTGATTGGCCAGCCTGTCCGGTTGGTGGAAAGCCTTGAGCCAAACCCGAAGGCGACTTCGCCGGCGGATTTGTCCTTCATCGAACTGCTCTTGTCGAAACCAGACCTTGCCAACGGCGGGCATGCAAATTAGTTTCCAGCCGGTACTGAAGTGCTGTTGAGTATGAAAAAACGCATCCTATACATTTTTCTTTCTGTTGTGCTGGGCCTGAACCTGTGGGTCGGGGCGCAGATTTACTTGAGCTCGGCTCAAGCCGCTGACAAAGACAATCTCTACGCCCACATGGAGGTTTTCAGCCGGGTGCTGGAGCGAGTGCGGCAGGATTATGTCGATGGGGAGAAGCTGAGTTACCAGGAACTCATTTATGGCGCTCTCAAAGGGATGCTCAACACCCTCGATCCTCACAGCGAGTTCATGGAACCGGTCAAATATGAAGATTTGAAAAAGGATACGGAAGGCGCCTTTGGCGGGGTGGGAATCGTTATCGGCTTGCGCGACAACGTCTTAACGGTGGTCGCTCCCATGGAAGATACGCCCGCTTTCAAAGCCGGCATACTGCCCGGCGACAAAATCGTCCGAATCGAAGGCAAGAGCACCGAGAAGCTGACGCTGCCGGACGCGATGAAAAAGCTGAGAGGCGAACCTGGCTCGGATGTCACGATTACGATTTCCCGGCCGACTTTGCCTCAATTGAAGGAGGTCAAGCTCACGCGGGCGATCATTAAAGTCGATACCGTCAAAGACATCAACGGCCACCGGGAGTTTCCTCTGGGAGAAAACAAGGTAGGCTATGTTCGCCTGACCCAGTTTGGCGAACAAACGGCCGGAGACTTGCAGGACGGTTTGAAGAAGCTGAAAGCGCAGGGCATGCAGGGATTGATCCTCGACCTGCGCAACAATCCGGGCGGCCTGCTCGATCAGGCCGTGAAAGTCAGCGAGATGTTTCTGCCCCGAGGACAATTGATCGTCTCCACCGAAGGACGTTCGCCCCGGATGAAATCCGAGGAATACAAAGCTTCTGCCCGGGACCAGTATCCGAAACTGGAAATGGTTCTTCTGGTCAACCGCGGCAGCGCCAGCGCTTCGGAGATTGTCTCTGGCTGCCTGCAAGACCTCGGACGCGCTTTCATCATGGGAGAACAGACTTTTGGCAAGGGCTCGGTGCAAAGCATCCTGCCTTTGCAGGATGGTTCCGCTTTGCGCTTGACCACTGCCAAGTATTACACCCCCAGCCATAAAGTCATTCACGAGAAAGGCATCACCCCGGACAGCATCATTCCCATGACGGACGAAGAAGAGGAAGCTCTTTATCTCCAACGCATTCCGGGTGGATTGGAGACCTTGGATGAAACCAGACGGCAGAGAGTCAGAGCCGTTCGCGACGTGCAACTGGAGCGCGCCACTGATTTCCTCAAGGGCTTGCTCCTTTACCGGGACCGCGCCGATAACGCCCGCAAAGCCAACGGCAAGGTCGCGTCCAAGTGACAGCCTATTGGCGGCGATCCAGCCGAAGGAATGCGAAGGGCGGAATCGCTGGCGGTGTTGGTGGCGGAGGTGTAGGCGTTGGCTGCGTAACCGCAATACTCTTTATCTGCCTGTCCAACCTGAGATCATAGGTCCCAGC
>CAYIIH010000326.1:0-9853 GCA_964363225.1 uncultured Verrucomicrobiota bacterium
CCGAGCCGGGGCCTTGGAACTCGTAGGCGCCGATGTCCACCGTGCCGCTGACGAGGCGCGGGAGGCCGTCCAGGTCAAGAGAGTTAGTGAAGTCAGAATCAGTGAGGTATGAGTTGTTCCCGGCGTTGATGCAGGGAGAGTTGGACTGCAACCGCAGATTGCCGCCGGCGTAATCCACGAACAACGGCGCGTTGGTGATGTTGCCGACGCCATCGGTGAGCAGCGGCGTCGTGCAGCAGAAGTTCAGGATGGTCCAAGGGCCGTAGTTGTCCCAGTTCGTGGCGGTGTTGAAATATACGATGCAGTTGTTCAGCGTGCAGCCCGAGGCTCCGCCGCCGGAACCGAATTGACCATTGGCCGAGTTGCCGGTGAGCGTGCAATTGTTCAGCGTACCCCCATCCGCCCCGCCGCCGTAGGTTGCCGAGTTGCCGGTCAACGTGCAGTTGTTGAGGGTGCCGCCCTGCGCCCCCCCTCCGTAGCCGGCCGAATTGCCCGTCAGGGTGCAATTGTTCAGCGTGCTATTCGCCGCCCCGCCGCCTCCAATGATGAAACCAGAACCGGCCGAGTTGCCAGACAGGGTGCAGTTGTTCAGTGTGCCTCCATAGGCCCCGCCACCGTCAGAACCGGCCGAGTTGCCCAGCAGCAGACAGTTGGAAATCACTGCGGTTGCCGATTCGCACCAAACCCCGCCGCCGCTGTCTTGACGGTGCTCATCACGCAATCTCCTCGTGGCGCCGTTGGTCAAGGTGAACCCGGACAGGCTGGCGCCGTTGGCCAGATAGACGCACCGGATCGCGCCGTCGCCACAACCGCGATAGCCGCCAAGCACTTGGTAGCCTTGGATGATCGTGACCTGCGGGCCGTTGACGCTCCGCAGTGTCAGTGGCTTGTCCACCGCCACGCGATTGGTCATCGTGCCGTCCACGGCCCGCCCGCCAGTGGCATAGGTTCCGTTGGTCACCAGAACCAAACCGCCCGCGCTCGCCGTCTCCACCGCGTCCTGGATGTTCGTGGCTGCGGTCGCCCAGGACGCGTAGGGCGGCAGCGGATTCGCGCTGTCCGCCGCCACATAATGCACCGGCTGAACCACCACTTGGACCGTGACGGTGGCGCTCACGCCAGCCAGAGCGCTCTGGTTGTAAGCGCGCAAAACCACCCCGTAATTTCCCGGCGACGTCCAGGCATGGCTGGCGTAAGGTCGGTTACTCACCGCGGTGCCGTCCCCAAAATCCCACACGCTCGCGCTGGTTCGCCCTTCGATCAACGCGGTCAATTCCACCGGGAAACCCACGGCTACATTCGTGAGGGGCGCCACAATGGTCACGCTCACCGGCCCGGTGACCGCCCCGGCGTGGTACTCATCGCAACCGATGGACGGCGGATTCGCCCAAGCCTCACCGTCAATGTCCGTGCCGGTCGCGTAGGCCGCGCTGCCGGCGCCGCGGCAGGGGGAACTGGCGCTCAAGTGCGAGGCACTGGCCAGTTGGGGATTGAGGGAGATGTTACCGGTGCCGCCGACAGGGAGGGGCGTCGTGCAAGTGTAGTTCAGGCTACCGAAGTGGTAATTGGCCTCGATCGGGGCGGAGTTGAAATAGACGATGCAGTTGTTCAGCGTGCTGTCCCCCGCCACGCCGCCGCCGTAGTCACGCGCCGAGTTGCCGGTCAACGTGCAGTTGTTGAGGGTGCCGCCCCGCGCCCCCCCTCCGTCGTCGGCCGAATTGCCCGTCAGGGTGCAATTGTTCAGCGTGCTGCCAGCCGCCCCGCCGCCCCCATAAGCCGAGTTACCGGTGAGCGTGCAGTTGTTCAGTGTCCCGCCAAGCGCCCCGCCACCGGAAGACCATGCCGAGTTGCCCACCAGCAGACAGTTGGAAATCACTGCGGTTGCCGATTCGCACCAAACCCCGCCGCCGCTGTCTTGACGGTGCTGTTCATCCCATATCCGCGTGGCGCCGTTGGTCAAGGTGAACCCGGACAAGCTGGCACCGTTGGCCAGATACACACACCGAATCGCGCCGTCGCCATTGGTGGTGCCGGGCACTTGGTAGCCTTGAATGATCGTGAACTGCGGGCCCTTGGCGCTCCGCAACGTCAGCGGCTTGTCCACCGCCACACGATTGGTCATCGTGCCGTGCACGGCCCGCCCGCCGGTGGCGTAGAGGCCGTTGGTCACCACGATCTCGTCGCCCGGCGCGGCGGCGTTCACGGCGTCTTGAATGACGCGCGCGGCGGTGGCCCAAGCGGTGTAGGGCGGCGTGGGGTTGGCGCTGTTCGCGTCCACGTAGCGCACGGTGGCAAAGCCGTTGAAGGCGGTGGAGGCCAAGAGCAGCGCGCCGATCGTCAAGTGAGAGAGCAGGACGCCAGGCTTTTGGTGGGAGGCCACCGGCCGGAGGCACATTTCGAGGCAGCGTGTGCGGCGGCTGTCCAGTGATTTTTCAAGGAGTGTTTTCATGAGGTTGAATTTTCGGTTGAGGGTTGCGGCTATTCACCGATTTGGTACTGCAAGAGGCGCAGTTGCTCCCAAGCGGCGCCAATCTTCGTAGCGCAGGTTTCCAACCTGCTGTATCGCCGACTTCCAGTCGGCAGCGCGTCGCGATTGACCAGCGTGCCCGAACGGGGACCGCGCCTGCGGATTGGAAATCCGCGACACAGCAGACTGGAAGTCTGCGCTACTTCGGTTGGGGATTCGCCGCACTGGGCAGTTTGTGTTTTCGTACATCAATCCTTTCACTCACGGCGCTTGGCGCAGGCGGAAGAACTGGGCCGGGCCGCTGAGCGGGACAGTTATTTGCTTCATCCCGCGCGGCACCGTGTCGCGGAGCGGGAGCCATGGACCTTGCACGCCGGGCGCGGATTCGATGGAGTAGCTCCCCACGTCGGGCCAGGAGAGCACCACGGCTTGCCCGATGCCAAGCGGTGGCACTTCGTGCGTCCGCAGTTCGAGATTGTCGAAAGTCGCTTCGGCCTGCTGTTTCGTGCCGTCGTTGTACTGAATGAGGCCAATTCCCGGACGAAAGAAGATGAAAGGCACTCCCGCAGTGTCAGGGTTGAAGTCCGCACTCATTCGCATGCCCGACAAGGCCTCATACTCATTCACCGTGAGGGAGGGATCAGCTTGGGGACTATCCACCACGTTGCGCTCATACAGGAGCACGTCGGCCTTCGTCTTGTCAAACACGCGGGCCGTCACGATCAGATTTGGACTCACCCGCGTCAACGCGAGGGAGAGGATGACATCCGTCTGCCTCACCTGCACCGTTTCACAGGCCGACACGCTGAAACCATTCGCGGGCGAATATTTGAGGATCGCAATGAAGGCTCGGCCTTGAAGGAGGCCGTAGAGTCCGGACGTAGTTCCCAACTCGAAAAAGGCTGACGTCCCCTCGTTATTGAATCCGATCAAGTCCACCCGCGCTTCCAGCGTCTGGCCTTCCCCGACGCTCCACGGGGATCTGTTCAATACCTTAAAGCTGTAACTGTCAAAGAATGAGTGGGTGACCACGCCGGGGAACGATCCCCACACGGTGAATTGTTGGTTCGCTTCGGTCGCTCCTCCGCTGCCCCGGTCGCTGACGTACGGGAGCCAAGCCGTGACCTCATTGTCATTGAAGTCGTCAAGCATCTCACTGGTGCTCAGCGGCGGCGGTTTCATCGTGCCCGCGTAGTGGTAAGGAAGCGCCGGGTCCAGGATCGCTCCGGCGGCCCGTGTCAGCGTCTCCTCGACGCGCAAGCCGTCAATCGTCCCGCCCCAGCCGGTGCCGACAATGTGGAGTTGCAGACTGCCATCCGCCCCCATGGTTCCGCGGTAGCTGGTCTCCCACATCCCGCCGGTGGGCGTGAAGTTGGTCCCCGTCGCGTCCCAGGTGCCGACTTCGTGATAGGCCGGCCCGTAGAGGAGCGCCGAACCGTCGGCTTGGGCCGCGCCGTCCACGAAGATGGTGCGGCGGCCCGTCAGGCGCGCATCCGTGCTTTCCACGCGTGCCAGGTGGGTGTTGCCGCGAATCCCGACCTGGCCGAGGGCGTTGGTGAACCAGATGCCCGGCACGGGCACGCCGATGACCCAGCCTGTGGCGGTGTAGGTCGTTGAGGTCGCGGCTGCCGCTGGAAGAGTCGCCAGGAGCAGCAGCGTGGCTGTGACAGGCCCACCGCCGCTCAAGGCCCGGCGGGCAGCCAATCGGTTGAAGAGTGTTTTCATGATGTTGAACCTTTCGTTGAAGGTTGTGGTTGTTAATGTCAGTCAAATCGATCTTCCAGGCTCCGGTCCGGCTGTTTCACAAGTTGCCGGCCGGCCGCTCGGGCGGACCGTGACGGTGCGTCCGGCAGGCGGCAGCCCCGCGCACGCCCAGGTCGATGCAGTGGAAGGGGCGTGGCACACTTCGCAAAGTGTGCCACCCCAACGTATCTGTTGAGTCCGCGGTCCGTTCACGCCCGGCACTCGCCGGTGCCGGGCGGGCTTTGGCCGGCACACGGAGGTTCCCGTTCTCAGGCGTGCGACACCCGGCTGTTTCCCCTTTCAACGGAAAATCCGAAGAAAGGTAACAGACACCGCGGAGTTGCCTGTCGGTGAAGCGCTTGGTCGTAAGCTGCCCGTAAACCCGGTAGGGACGCGTTCCACCGCGTCCCATTTCTCTCTTGCCGCAAACTGAGATCGAAAATTGTGTCAGGGCCGGGTTCAGGTTTCCCGTTCATCGGTGTCAGCTTGGTGAACGACAGCAGGCGAAATCAGGGACGCGGTGGAACACGTCCCTACCGGCTTTGGGTTCATCGCTCTCCCGACCGGCACCGTGCCGGTTTACCTCCAACCCCGGACCCGTTTGCCGACCAGGGCGAAGTTGACTGCTTTCCACAAACCGTTACCATGACGGCATTAATCCAATGCAGGATGACGGGGTATGCCTTACGAAACTTCAGACTCTTGGCCCGCCGACGCCAGCCGGTTTCCTCCGACCCATTGGAGCGTGGTGCTGACGGCGGGCTGCCCTGACGACACCCGCTCGCGCGAAGCGCTGGCCAAGCTGTGCGCGACTTATTGGTATCCGCTTTACGCCTTTGTGCGACGCCTCGGCTACCGTCCGGAGGACGCCCAGGATTTAACGCAGGCATTTTTCGAGCACCTTTTGGCGCACCACGCGCTGGTCACGGTGGACCGGGCCAAGGGCAAGTTCCGCTCGTTCCTGCTGGCCTCCCTGCGCCATTTTTTGGCGGATGAACGGGATCGCGCCCAGGCGCAGAAGCGCGGCGGCGGGTGCGCTTGCGTCCCGCTGGACGCCGCGGCTGCCGAATCGCGCTACCGGTTGGAGCCGGCCGACCGCGACAGTCCTGACAAGCTATTCGAGCGGACCTGGGCCTTGGCGCTCATGGAACAGGTGCTGGAGCGGTTGCGCGCGGAGCAGATCGTGGCGGACAAGCGGGCGCAGTTTGACCTTTTGCGCGATGGCCTGATGGGCGACCCGGACGCGCCGCGCTATGCGGAGTTAGCCGTCCAACTCGGCGTGAGCGAAGACGCGGTGAAGATGGCGGTGAGCCGCTTGCGCCGGCGCTATCGCGAATTGCTGCGGCAGGAAATCGCGCCCACAGTCGGCACCCCGGCGGAAATCGAGGAGGAAATCCGGCATCTGTTTGTGGCGCTGGGCGCCTGAAGGATAAGCGGACAGCACCGCATTGGGGAGCGGGGAGAGAAACCACGACTGATGGGCCGCGAATCGAGCCCATGAAACCCGACCGAGATGTCAATAAAATGGAGTCAAAGAATCTTCTTGACCCCATTTTTCTGACGTCTTTGCCGATAGATTCACTGCGGGCTTTGCTCCTGGCGGCTGCGGAGCGCCTCGGCATCGCGGCGCAGGCGCTCCAACTGGAGCCGGCGCTGCGCGTCCGACGATTCGGTCTTCGCCAGAAACGCCAAATGGAACAGAGCCGGCGCGCCTTGTTTGGCGCGCAGACATTTTTCCACCTCGCGCTCGTGCCAGGACCAGACTTCGTCCTCGGAAACTTGAAAGTCAGCCGGGTAATGGGAGCGGAGTTGTTTCCAGGCTTCGCGCAGTTCTTCCTGTGTTTTGGGCAAGACGCCGCCGGTGGAATGGCCTTCGTGCCCGGAGAGCAACTGGGCCAGCAACACCAAATCTCCCACCGGCCGGGTGTCCAGCGGCAACGCGGAGACACACGCTTCGCCCGTAAATCGTTTCGTGAGAATGCTCCGGCCATGATCGATGAATTGGGCCTGTGCGACCGTGGACCAGAGATGCTTCAGGGCGGGCGTGAGCGGTTCGCTGGTTTCGGCATCCCAGACGCGCGCGGTGCCGCCCCGGCAGGCCGTGACGATGCGGCGGCCATCCTGGCTGAAGGCGGCTTCCAGGACCTCGTCGTTGTGCCGCAAGGGCAATCCGGCGCGTTTCCCGGTGGCCACAACCCAGACCTGGGCGGTGCGGTCTTCGCTGGCGGTCACGACGAACTGGCTGTCCGGGCTGAAGGCGGCATGCAACACGCCGTCGCGATGTTTCATGGTTTCTCCGATCGGGCGGCCCGTGTGCGCCTCCCAGACTTGCGCCTCGCTCGGGCGCAAGCCGTCGGCTTTGCACGAGGCCGCCAAATAGAAGCCGTTGGGACTGAAGGCGACATGGTGGACGGGATTGGCATGGCTCAAGACCAGGACCGGCCGCCCCGTCATGGCTTCGCGGATAAAGGCGTTCGTTTCGCTGGCCGTCACCAGCCAAGCGCCGCTGGGATCGAAGGCTGCACACGGCACCTTGCCGCGGTGTGCCAGCGGCTGGGAGAGCGCACGGCCCTGCACCGCATCCCAGGTTTGAGCTACGTGGTTGGAGACGGTGACCATGAGGTTGCCGTCCTGGCTGAGAGTGGCATTGGTGGATAACGAGGCGTGAGAGAAAGGCTGGGATATGGGTTTGCCGGCCTGGCTGTCCCACAACTGAGCCCAAACCGTTTTCTGTCCCGCCGCGCGAGTTTCGCTGGAAAAGGCGATCATCCGGCTGCCGTCCGGATTCAAGACGATGGCTTCGAGGGTATTGCTGATGTCAAAGGAACAAGAGCTGCCCGTCGTGAGGTCGAGCACTTTCACCGAGCGATTACTGACCGTGACAGAGCAGTTGCCTTTTGGACTGTACAGAGAGGCGGTGGGAGCAGGGAGCCAGTTGTTGGCAGAGAGGTCCCAGAGGCGGGCCATCCCATCCATGCTGGCGGTCAGGATGCGGCGGCCTTCCGGACCGAATGCGGCCTGCATGACATTGCCGCTATGCTTCAGCGGCGGGCTGGCGGCCTTGCCGGTGGCCGCATCCCAGACCCGGGCGGTATAATCCCAGCAAGCCGTAACGAGGTAGTGTCCGTCCGGACTGTACTGGGCGCTGTGCACGGCGGCGGCGTGGGACAACGTCACCAATTTCTGCCCCGTGGCTGCGTCCCAGATGCGCGCTGTGCGATCAAAACTGGCCGTCACAATCTGCCGTCCATCCGGGCTGAATGAGGCATGATAAACCCAATCGTCGTGCCGGAGGGGCGGTCCCGAGCGTTGGCCAGTGGCGGCGTCCCAGACCTGGGCGGTGGCATCGGCGCTGGCCGTGACGAATTGCCGTCCATCGGCGCTGAATGAGGCAAAGCGGACTGCGCCGGCGTGAGGGGCTTCAAAAAGCAACTGGCCTGTCGCCGCGTCCCAAAGACGCGCCTTGCCATCGCCACTCGCCGTCAGAATGCGGTTGCCTTCGGGATGAAACCTGGCGCTGTGGACTGTAGCCGAGTGGGGGAAGACGTGGAGCAGCTTCCCGGAGGCGGCCTCCCAAAGGCGGGCGGTTTCATCCATGCTGGAGCTGACAATGAACCTTCCATCCAGGCTGAAGGAGACGCATTCCACTTCGTTAGTATGGCCGGCCAAAAGGGCGACGCGGGCCCCGTTCGTGGCATTCCAGACTGCGGCTGTGCCGTCGATGCTGCCGGTGACCAGATGCAGGCCGTTGGGGCTCAACTCGGCGGTGTTGAGGGCGTTGTGCTCAAAAAAGATGCGGACGATTTTGGGGCATTGGCGCAGGACAACGCCGAGGCGCAGTCGATGCGGTTCTTCTTTGTGGGGATCGCCTTGAACCAAGCTCAAAGCTTCGGCAAACCACGGGAGGGAACCGAACAAATCGCCTTCATCTATGGCACGCGCGCCGTCCGCCACGAATTTGCCGATGCGCTGCTGGCGAATCTCCGCTTGCTTTTTCAATTCACGGTCCGCCAGGTAGTAGCTGCCGGCCGACAGCAGCGCCAGGAGGAGCGCGGCCAGGCCCAGACGGGTCAGGAAAGCAAGGCGGCGTTCGACCGTGCGCAAATGCCGGACGGACTTGCCGGCCTGCAAGAGCAAAAGGTCGGCATACATTTCGTCGGCGGATTGGTAGCGGCGGCGGATGTCGGTTTGGCAGGCTTTTTGGATCACCTCGAACAGCTCCAGGATTTCCTGCATGGAGGAGGTTTCCTCCAACTCTTTGGGCAGAGCAGGGTAGTTTTGCCGATCCTGGCCGGTGCAGATTTCATAGAGCACCTTGCCCAGGCTAAAAAGATCGCCGGGAGCCGTGCCTGGACCTTCCGGAGGAATGAAGCCGATGGTGCCGACGACAGACCAAGCCTCGCCGACGTCAGCCACCAGGCCGATATCGGCCACTTTGGGGACGCCATGCACAAAGATGATGTTGGACGGTTTGATGTCACGGTGGACAAGGCCTTGTTTGTGCAGATGCCCCAACGCCGCGGTCAACGACAGGCTCAGTTGCAGACATTCCATGAACGGCAGCTTGGTTCGGCGAGCCAGCTCGTTTCGAAGCGTTCTCGGCGCGTAGGTGGCGGGGTCGATCTGGGGACCGGCGGCGACGTCATCGGCCAGTTCCATGACATAATAGAAATAACCGGCTGCATCATTCCGGCCGACCTGCAGGATATCCATGAAGCCGTCATGGGAGCGCGAGACAGGCTCGAATTTTTGGATGCCGACGAACTCGCGCTCGAAGGGGTGTTCGCGTTCGAAGTTTTTCCGATAGAGGATTTTGACGGCGCGGTAGGTGCCCATGACATTTCTGGCCAGCCAGATTTCGCCATAGCTGCCGACATCAATCAGGCGGAGCAATTCATGGTCGGGAACCTGGGGGACGGGAGTTTTCTCCGTCGTGGCGGGCGGACCGACTCGAAGCGTTTCGTCTTTTGAATTGCTGGACATGGGCTGCTGGCCGCGCGATTATTCGGGAAACACGCCGGATTTTACGCTTCAGAGTCAAGCTGCCGCAAGACCTTTCGCAGCCGCGTTTTTGAGTTTCGTGCATTGTCGAGTTGTTGGAATATGTGGCGGTGAGAAGGGGATATGCGCCGGGGAGTAGGGACGGCTCGCCCCCACTGCCAAACGCCGCAACGTTAATGTGGACGAGCCGTCCCCACCTCGGCGCGCTTCAGCGACGCGCGAAAAACGCACAGATGGTACCTGGGTAGCGCGGTGCCTCCGGCCCGCTGACCCAGCACTCCAGCAACGCGCCAACAACGCAGAGATGCTACGCCGGACAGAAATGCGCCTAAAAAAAGAGCTGAAAAAAAGCTTTACTTTAACCATAATAAGCCATAGAAGCCGTGATACGTATTCAGAATGTGGGAGGTGAATTGGATGGCACATAAGGGCTGTCGCACCTCCCATCAGACTGAAAGCGGACGTTCGAATGAATGCGATGTTTGAACCAGCAGACCGGCAGACCAGTTGTCGGGAACAGGTTTATTTCCTGTGGCAGCATCCGATTGTGCCGCATGGGGCAACGCTTTGCTTCCAGCCATCTCAAATCCTTCGCCCGCATGCTTTTCAATCAACCAACAGCACAGTCGGCTTAATCGGCAG
>CAYIIH010000327.1:0-9813 GCA_964363225.1 uncultured Verrucomicrobiota bacterium
TTGAACTCCCAATAACAACCTGTAGTGTGAGGTGGAGTCAATAGGATACCCAGATACTTCTATACTTTTGAGCAACAGAAGAATCCTTGCGATCAAGCGCTTCTGCCAAATAAGGTAGTGCGTTGGTTCCGATAGTCCTAATCGCTTCTTGCGCAGGGTCATCTTCGTCAAATCCGAGCATCCATTGAGGCACCTTGCCCTTTTGTTCCACTTTGGCCTGTTCTGCCTTGCCCGCTTTCTTGATCCAAGCGCTAATCCGTTTCCCATTGTACTTGGGTTCTAGGCGGGCCAGATCATAGCAAAGCACACCTGCCAGAGCAGCACCAAGGAGCAGAAATAATATTATGTTGCGCTTACCCATGGTCGCTAACTGCCAATCCGCCAAAGTTCAGCTTCACTCTGGCGCAACATCGCCGCCTTTTGCAAAAACTATTTCCTTCCCCGCATCATTCAGTTTGCTGCTTTGGATGACGGCACTGATCGCGGGTTTAGGCATCAAGCTTTGGAAACCCTAATTCGCCGCCAAGCGCCGCGAGATAAACTGCCGGACCAGAGGAATCCGGCATTGGCCCAGAAGCTGCAAAGCCCGCGCGCGATCCGCCGGCACCATCGGCTCAATGGCATACCACAGCATAAGCGGCAGATTCTGGTCCCGCGCATCTTCAGCATGCCCCAGCAAGGCCGTGACAATCGGCCAACGATCTTCCAGCCGCAGCCGTTGCAGCGCGGAGGCCAACGCCAGCCGCACCAGGGGCGATCGATCTGCACGCGCCAATTGTTCGAACTTCCGCAGCACCGGTGGCTCAACTTGGATCGGGGGTGCCGTCTGCCCCTCACACAACAACTGGATGGCCCACCAACGCACGTGCTCGCTCGGATGATCCAGCAGCGACGTCAGCAGAGGCCCGTTCAATCCGCCGGTCACGTGCAACGCCCATAACGCCCGCAGTTTTCGGGTCACGTCCGGATTCTCCTTGAGGATGCCGGCGAGTTTGCCGGGCACTTCGGCGTTCAGTTTTCCTGCGGCCGCCCGCTCCGCCAAAAGCCGCCGGGCGTGACGCACCTGCCAATCATTCCGGTGCAACTGCAATTGAACCAATTCGGCGTCGGTGAGCTTGGCCAGATCGAACTGGCCGCCAGGCTTGGCCCGACCGTATGTAATTTTGTAAATCCGCCCGCTGCTGCGATAAGAGCCGTCGGTATCATGACATTCGCCCAAGTCATTCCAATCGCTCACGAACATGCCGCCGTCGGGCCCGTAACTGATCGTGACGCCTCGAAACCAGGGATCGTTCGCCAGGAGAAACGCCCCGCCATGCCGCCCCACATAGCCGGAACCTTTGCGCTCGAGCCGATCGTAAAGAACTCGATTCCCATGAAGATTGACCATGAAAAGGGCGCCGCGATAATCGCCGGGCCAATTGTCGCCCAAATAAATCCTGGCCCCCGCATGGGAATGCCCGCCGCCCAAGGGATCATTTTCCTTCCCGCCTCGGGCCAGGCGCCAATCCGACCCCGTCCAATGCAGATGGTCCGAGCACGCTTCCATCAGTTCATAGATGCAAGGATTGAAGTCCTCGCCGAACATGCGTTGGTAGTGCGCGCCCGGAATGACGTGCCACAAGTGGCCAATGACGTTATTGGAAAAGAAAGGCTGGCCAAAATCATCGAAATCCAGGCCCCAGGGATTGGTGGTGCCATGCGTGACGGCCTCGAAGACTTTGCGAGAGGGATGATACCGCCAGATGCTGCAACTCAGCCGGGTTCGTTGATCGTCCGGTGTGCCTGGCTTTCCGACCAGCGACGGGGCTGTGATTCCGTGCCGGCCAAACAGCCAGCCGTCTGGCCCCCAGGTCAGGCCATTCACCGTGTTGTGTCCGGCCTGCAAGGTCCAGCCATCCAACACAATCACCGGCGCGCCATCCGGGACGTCGTCGCCATTGGCATCGGGAATGAACAAGAGATTGGGCGCTGAGGTCACCCACACGCCGCCAAAGCCAAGCTGAATCCCGGTCAGGCGCTCGCCTTGGTCCCAAAAGACTTTGCGCTCGTCAAAACGCCCGTCGCCGTCCGTATCCGTGAAGATCAGGATGCGGTCGCTCCTTGTCTTCCACTCCGGATAGGAAAAGCATTCCACCACCCAGAGACGCCCGCGATCATCGAACTCGAACGCGATCGGCTGCAGGACATCCGGCTCGCCCGCGAACAACGTCACTTGAAAACCGTGCGGCACGGTCATTCTCTTGAGCGCCTCCAACGGCGGGAGCGGCCGGTCCTCGGCGCGTTGCGTGTCGATGACACCGGCCGGCAAGGCCGGTCGCTCGGCCTGCAGGGACGGGAGCGCGAGAAAGAAACTACCCAGGACAAGAAACAAACTCATGCTGGCGCGGGTTATAGCAGCTTCGCTGCGGCAAAGTGAAATAGATTCCCCCGCCAAGCGAACCATTATCCACATAGTTACGGGTTAGAGGATTACTTTTTCAAAACGGGCTTGTCCGCGGCCCCAGCGGCGCGGTAGATCGCGGCGGTCTTCTGGAACGATTCCAGTCGGCCGCCAACCAGCGTCAACGGTCGATGGTCACAAGGCGCGGCCCAATGGCCGAAGGGTCTCCCCGGATGCCCCGCCCAGGTGCCTAATTTTCAAATTCTTTACTGTCCAGGGTTCCATCCGACCGTCAAGGACACCGATTTCTGGTGGAATTTCAGCGGCCGGCGCGTCACCAGCTATGCCTGGATGATTCTGCGCGATCCGTGTCCGACCAATTCCCTGCTGCCGGGCAGGACGTTTTTGACGCGCCTGACCGTTCCGATCCCGAGTGAAGTGGAGCTTGCCGCCGACTGCGTGATCTTGGAAGGAACCAACCGCTTCGTAGGCATTCCCACCGATAACGTGCCGTCGGGACATCAGACCAGCCATCTCGTTGGCAAGCGTCCCGCCGGCGGAAATATCCTTTTTACCGATGGCCATGTGGCTTGGCGCAATTTTCGCCAAATGGAGGTTCGACAAATCGCCAATCCTGGGCGGGATTTTCGTTTCTGGTTTTGACCGCAACGTCCGCCAGTCCAGTGCGATCACCGCCGCCGGCCTTTCACCGGGCCTTTGTTCTTCTGAACGTCCTTTTGGCCACGCTCGGCTGGTTTGCCGGCCCGCTTCTCGCCGGTCCGCCGAACTTTGACCTCGTTGGCTTTGCCACCGTGAACGGCCTGGGGCGGAACGGCACCACCGGAGGGGCGGGCGGCGAGCATGTCCACGTCTCGGCGCTGGCCGATCTGGCCAGACATTTGGAGAGCAATCAGACGCTGATGGTCGAAATCCTGAACGACATCGATCTCTCCCCTTTGGCCAACGCCAACGGCGGTTTTCCAGGCGATTATCCGACCGGAGAGATTCTGGTGAACTCGCATAAAACGATCTATTCCAAGAACGGGGCCACCCTCCGGCGCGGCACTTTGCGCATCGGGAAAGGCCCGACCGGGCGGCAAAACATCATCGTTCGCAACCTGAAGTTCCGCGACCTGTGGGTGCTCGATCCGTCCGGTCAATACGACGAATACGGCTGGGATTACATCGGCATTGAAGCCGGCAGCCATCACATCTGGATTGATCATTGCGATTTTGATCGGGCCTACGACGGGATGATCGATCTCAAGGGTGGCGCTGACTTTGTCACCATTTCCTGGAACGTGTTTCGCAACCAGAAAAAATGCAATCTGGTCGGCCACAGCGAGAACACGGCGGCCACCGACCGGGGTCACCTGAACGTTACCCTCCATCACAACTGGTACGACCATGTGGAGGAACGGATGCCGCGGATGCGCTTTGGCAACGCGCACGTGTTCAACCTCTACTGCAACGATCTGGGCGGCAAAGGGATTCAATCCACCACCGAAGCGGCCACGCTCGTGGAAAATGCCTTTTTCGTTCACCCAAGGTCCGGAAGTTATCCCACCGTCGAAGTCAATGGCGGCGGGACCGGCGTGGTCAAGGTGGTCAACAGCGTCATCGTCAACCTGCCGGGAGGGAACGTGGCCTTCCGCCAGTTTGGCGCTTCGACGTTCACATTCAACGCGCCGTTTGCCACGCCCGTGCCGCCTTACTCCTACGCGCTCGATCCCGTGGAGGCTGTGCCCAACATCGTCACGAATCATGCTGGTGTCGGGAAAATCGGCTTTGAATTGTGGCGCCTCGAACAATTCACGCCGGAACAACTCTTGAACACGGCCCTTTCCGGACCGGACGCGGCACCGGCCGGGGATGGAATCGCCAACTGGGTGAAATACGCGCTGGGCTTGCCGCCGTTCGTGGCCGCCACCGGGCCTTTGATGACGTTGCGTTTCGAGAACGGCGACGCAGTGCTTTGTTATCAACGCCCCGCCACAGCCGGCGACGTGACTTATCGCGTCGAAGTGTCCTCGGACCTGGTGAACTGGAGTGGGACTGGCCTCCTCCAGCAGGCGGTCAGCAGCAGCGCCGGGCTGGAAATCTGGGAGGCGTGCTACGCCACCTCCGGCAGTCGTGCGTTGTTCTTCCGCCTAATCCTCCAGCGCTGAAATGAACTGGTTAAGATCCGGGCACGGCGCGGCTGATCCGCACTCGGAGGCTCAGCGGACCTGGGTATCGCGAAATTGCTTGGGCGCCATGCCGGTGGCCTGCTTGAACGCGATGCAGAAGCTGTTGGCGCTCTGGTAGCCGCACAGGCCGGCCAGGACGTCCATTTTCAGATCGGATTCGGCCAGCAACGTTTTGGCGCGCTCGAGGCGCGCCCGGTGCAATTCACGGTCCGGAGGACGGCCCACATACTCCAGAAACGCCTTGTGCAGCCCGCGGCGCGACATGGCCGCCACACCCACCAGGTCCTTGACCGTGATCGGCTTATGGCTGTTCTCCCAGATGAAACGCAGGCATCGGGCCACTCCTTTGTGGCTGATCGCCAACAGGTCGCTGCTCTTGCGTGTGATCAGGCCCGCCGCCGGCACTCGGACCGGTTTCCGGGACACCGGCTTGCCTTTCATCAACTGGTCCAACAAAGCGGCGCCGCGATAGCCCAAAGTCGTCAGGTTCATATCCACGCTCGAGATAGGTGTGTGCATCGCGTCTGGAGCCAGAAGGTTGTTCTCAGCCCCCACGATGGCCACCTCCTCCGGCACGGCGATGCCCGCGCTTTCGCACGATTCGAGCACATTCAACGCTTGTTCGTCGTTGGCGGCAAAAACCGCCAGGGGTTTTGGCGCCGCTTTAATTCGGGCCGCCAGCCAGTCGCGCTTCGTCTGCCACTCTTTCCGGTCTGTGCGATAAGCGGGCGATTGATGCCAGCGGAGCCACTCGCACGAATGGCCGGAGCGTTGCAGCGCCTTGACGAAGCCCTCGCCGCGCTCTTCGTACGACCAGTTGTCGGCCTCGCTATAAAACAGGAAATGAGTGAAGCCGCGGGAAAGAAAATGGTCCGCGACCAGTTCCGCCGCGTGCGCGTGGTCTTCCAACACGAGCGGAAAGCTCAACTGCGGCCGGCGAAAGCTGAAGTCCACGGTCGGCAACTTGGCGCGCCCAACGAATTCGGCCAGATCATCCCCGGCTCCGAGCCAGGCCAGAATGCCATCGCCATCCCACCCCCACGGAATGACTCGCTCGCGCGTGAGGTTGGCGGACAAACGCCAGCCATGTTCCTGCGCGTATTTCTCGATGCCGCGGTGCAGCCGGTAATCGTACCACCCCAGCGCGATCAAAACTCGTTTCTGGCTTCTGGGCATTTCCGCCAGCATAAGCCGCCGGCCGCCGCTTCTCAACCCTTCTGAACAACTTTTGGCCGGGTCACACCCAGCCAAAGCAAGGACCATGCAGCAGAAGGCGAGCGCGAGCGAAAGGGGAGCGCGACCGTCTCGGTCGCTGCCATCGGCGTCCCGCCGATGGCTTCTTCGGCGCAATAACCCAAGGCAACGACCGGTTAAACCAGGCCGCCTTCTGTCGGGCGCAAGGCCAGCCAGTGTGCGAGGCGCGCGCCCCGGGGGCGCGGGCGTCCTCGCCCGTTTGGCGTATCGGAATTGATTGCAGGTACCGTTCTCATCGCGGCCGGTAGTTTTTTTTCACACGCAAAGCGGACAAGATGTCCGCGCTCCCACGATGCAACTGCGTCGTTCCGCTGGAGAAAGCAATGGCGCTGCCTGCCTCCTGTCCTGTCCGGCCCGCGTGCAACTTTTTCAAGGAACTGTGCACAATCAGGTATTTCTCCCTGACCGGCACGACGCTAGACTGGGAGAGCATGAACCCCAAAGCTCAACCCACAGAAGTCTGGTCAAATGGAAATGGTCGTGACCTTCGATGCGCCTTTGACAAAATCCGAATGAAACGACGGCTTCAACTTTCCCTTGCGCTCCTGGCTTGGCTCAGCCTGGCTTGGCCCAGCCGCGCCGCTGTTCTGGTCGATGACACCTGGGCCGACGGAAGCCGTGCGGAGCAGAATCTGCCGGCGGAATCGGCCTGGTTTACCACCTCGGTTGCCAACATGACGGCGAGTCCCGGCAGCCTGAGCGTTGCGAACCTGGCCACCAGCTCCAGTCAATGGACCACCTATTTCACGGAGGCCGGCAGCCCCTCGCAGTTGAACGTCGGCGACACGCTTACCGTCACGATTGCGTTCACGCCCAGCCAGGTGGCGGCGCAGAACTCGTCCCAAAACTGGCGCATTGCCCTGTGCGATTCTTCGGCGGGAGTCCGTCTGGCTGGCGACGGGGGTCCCAATGCGGCCAATTACACCGGCTACGCGCTTTTCGGCAATTTCGGCCAGACGTGGGGCCGCAATAATGGGATCGACCTCAGGAGACGCGCCAACCTCTCGAACAGCGGTCTGTTAACCACCTCCGGAGATTGGACTTCGCTCGGCGGCGGAGGAACGGTCACCGGTGATCCCGCGTTTACCGACGGAGTGCCTTTTACCCTGACGATTTCCGTCACGCGCGACTCGGAATCCTCGGTGACGCTCACAGGCACCTACTCCGGGGGCGACTTGAGCAGCACCTGGACTGCCACGGACGTGAACACGGATACGACGAGCATCTATACCAAGTTCGACAGTGTCATATTCCGGCCGTCCAGAGGTGATGGGACGGCGATGAACTTTGTCTTCACCCGCTTCAAAGTCGAAGGTCCGAGCCCCTTGCCGCCTCCGCCATCGCTGGTCGTTGAACCGCAGGATCGGACGCTGACCGTTGCGGAGACCGCCAGCCTGGGTGTGGCGGCCAGCGGAGGGGCGCCACTCCAGTACCAGTGGTACTTCAACGACGTGAACACGCCTGTGGCGAATGCCAGCAATGCTTCGTTGCTGCTCACGAATATCCAGACGAACCAGGCCGGCGGATATTTCGTCATCGTCAGCAACGATCAGGGCGTGGCCACCAGCAAGGTGGCCATGGTCACGGTCAACCTCCCCGTTTTCACCAGCCCTGGCGTCGTCGTTGACGATATTTGGGAGGATGGCGATCGCGGCAGCGGCAACCCGGTTGTTTCGACGAATAATTCACTCTGGTTTGCCTCCAGTGCCACTTCTCTGTCCGCCGGCGTCGGTTCGATGATGGCCGTGCCTGCCCCGGACACCTCTCGTTTATGGGTCGGTTACTTCACGGAGGACCCTGCTGCGCCCGTGGACATCGCGGTCGGCCACGCCCTCAAAGCCACGCTGGTGTTCACGCCTGGCAATGTGGCCGCTCAGAACACCGGCAGTATCCGCCTTGGCTTGCTGAATTACACCTGGGGTACGCGGCTCTCTGCGGACGATTTTGGCACCGGCAGCACCGGCAGCGGCGTCAACGTCAGGGGATACATGCTGACCCTGAACTTCGGCGACAGCTTTGGCGACAACACCCCGCTGGAAATCCAAGTGCGCAACAACCTGGGCAGCGCCGACCTGATGGGGAACTCCGGTGATTACCTGTCGCTCGGGGCGGGAGCCGGCGGGTCTTTAAATGTTCCGGCGTTCGCCGACGGTACGGAATACACCCTGGAATTCACGGTGCGGAGAACGGCCGAGAGATCGGTTGACATCATGGCAAGAGTCACCGGCGGCGACGTGGACATTTCGCACACCGTCACCGACAGCACCTACGTTTACCGCCGGCTCGACAGCTTCGCCATTCGCGCGAACAGAACCACCGATTCGGCCGAGCAACTCGACATCACCCGATTCAAGGTCGAGGTGCTTCCGGCCCTCACGACACCGATTTCCTTCAGCGAGGTGACCCGGTCTGTTGATGGCAGCGTCAGCCTCACCTTCACCGGACCCTCGGGCCAGGACTACCGGTTGTGGGCCAGCGCCGACCTGGCGCTGCAGCCGGTGACGACGGCCTGGACCTTGCTTTCCGGCGGGACGTTTTCCGATACACCGGTTGTTTTCACCGACCTAGCAGCGGCGCACCCGCGGCGCTTTTACGTCCTTTCCTCTCCTTAAATGTTCTTGTGTCAAATTCGTAACTTCGACTAGATTCCGCCTATGAAACTCCTTTCTCGAATCGCCCTTGCCTTGGCGCTGGTCTGCGGACTTGGTCTGCCTGTCCGCGCACAGATGTTTCTCCACGATACCTGGGCTGACGGCACGCGCAACAACACCGCGTTGCCTGCCGAGTCGGCCTGGTTCTCTTCCGATTCCAGCGGGGCCTCTTTGACGGCTGCGCCCGGTTCCATGACCGCCGCCATCCCCAGCGGGTCCTCTTTGTGGGCCGCCTTTTTCACGCCTGCCGGCAGTCCCGCCAGTTTGGCCGTGGGTGAAACACTCACCGCCAGGGCTGTTTTCACTCCGGCTGGAGTCGCGGCCAATAACACCTCCCGAGGGTTGCGCATCGGCCTTTACAATTTTTCAGATGGCGGAACCCGGATGAGCGCGGATGGATTCTCGACCGGCAGCGGCACCGGAGCGCCGGGCGCCAATGTCCAGGGCTACATGTTGAACATGAACTTCGGCACCACGTTCGGGGTGGACACTCCGCTGCAAATCATGGAGCGCACGGCCGTAAGCAGCATCAACCTCATGGGTGCCAGCGGCGATTTCACGGCCCTGAGTGCGGGGCCTGCCGGCAGTCTGAACGGTCCGGGCTTTACCAGCGGCGTGGAATACACGTTGCAGTTCTCAGTGACGCGAACGGGCGCCGACTCGGTGGACGTCACCACGCGATTTACCGGAGATGGCCTGAACCTATCGCACACGGCCACCGATGCGGCCGGGGCCACTCTTGCCTTCGATGCCTTTGCCATTCGGCCGGCCGGCTCGGCCAGCGTCGCCACGTCGCTGGTCTTCCGCGAATTCGACGTCACCGTGGTTCCTGAGCCGTCCACCTGGGCCATGGTGGTGGTGCAAATGGCTCTGGCCCTCGGCCTGGTTTGGCGCCGCCGCGTCCGCGCTTAGTTGTGGCTATTCGAGAGTCTGGGGAGCGGCACCCGCCCCGGGTGCCGTGGCAGACGCCCTCGTCAATGCACGTCAAGCTATGCTAAAGCGGGCGTAGCGAGGATGCACCGGGGCCAGCGGCAGCCAGAGAAAATCGCGCGTTTTTCTGCCGGACTATTTTCCCCGGGGCGCGCACTCTCGCCTCACGGCGCAACCGCCGGAAGCCAGCACAAGATCGAGTATATGGATGAGTTGACGGGCTTCTTGAACTGGCAGCTTCTGACGACGCTGACGTTGCCCGAGAGTCCCTGCTTGTTCATTGATGCGAGCGCGACCAATTGGCAGCGCCGGTACTATCGGATCTGTTCCCCCTCACCCCTTCCCTCGCCTCCAGTGGGGGAGAGGGCCGGCCGATCCCGACCCGCGCGACGCGGGTGCTACTCCC
>CAYIIH010000328.1:0-9811 GCA_964363225.1 uncultured Verrucomicrobiota bacterium
GGCGGTCAGTTTCCCGGATCTTTTCCAGTCTGACCACCCCATGTTATCTTTTGACGAGATAAAGATCGACCGCTTCATCACGGCCTGGTTTCACGAGTTGCAACGGCTCGGCACGGTGAAAGGCGAGGCCACCGAGACCCTCGCTCGCGGACTGCAGACCGCCGTCCGCCGCCCGGACTTGTGGCGGCTGGCGCCCAATCCGCTCCTGCTCACGGTCATGGCGCTTGTACACACGCACAAGGGCCAGTTGCCCGATGCCCGGGCGCTGCTTTACGAGGAGACCGTCGATATTCTGCTCTGGCGCTGGGAACAGATCAAACTCGGCGGCGAGGAGCAGCCTGGTCTCCGCCAACTTATGTCGGAAGCGAAGCTCTCGGACGTGGACCTCAAGCGCGCCCTCTGGCGGCTGGCCTTCGAGGCGCACCGCGCCGGCGGCGGCAAAGAGTCCCCGGCGGATATCAATGAGCAGGCCTTGCAGGACGCTCTGGTGGAACTTCACCCCGCCCGGAATCACGAGTGGGCTTTTCAGGTCATTCAAGCCATCAAACTCCGCGCCGGCCTGTTGCTCGAACGCGCCGCCCATCTCTTCACCTTCCCCCATCGCACCTTCCAGGAGTATCTCGCCGGAGCGCATCTGGCAAACTTGCCGGACTTCCCGAGCCAGTCGGCGAAGCTGGCGGCCGAAGGCGCTTTCTGGCGCGAGGCCATTCTGTTGGCGGTCGGCCGACTGGTTTATTTGAGCGGCAACCTTCCCCAGCCGCTGGCCCTGGTGGCCGAACTATGCCCGGCCAAACCGTTCGGGACGAATTGGGGCTGGCGTCACGCCTGGCTCGCCGGTGAAGTGCTGCTGGAAGCCGGCTTGCAGCGTGCGCAGAGCTCCCATCTGGGCGCTGAACTCTTCGAACGAACCCGGCAGCGGCTGGCTGATTTGCTGACGGCGGAAGCTCTCGCTCCCGTCGAGCGCGCCGCCGCCGGTGTGGTGCTCGGCAAGCTGGGCGACCCGCGTCGCGGCGTGGGCGTGGACGAGAAAGGATGGCCGGACATTGACTGGATCGAGATTCCGCCGGGGCCGTTCATTATGGGATTCAAGGAAGGCGAAGCGAAGTTCAACTACGAAAAACCGCAGTTTACCTGCGGCTTGATCAAAAACCCATATCGCATCAGCCGTTATCTGATCACGGTCGCGCAGTATGATGTTTTCGTGAAAGCCGGTGGCTATGGTGAGGCAAGGTATTGGCCGGAAGCCAAAGCGGCGAATCTCTGGAGCGAAGGCAAGGTCAAGGGGTGGACTGATGACAACTGGTGCCAGCAGCCGGCCAATTCCGGCGAAGCCTTCGCCGTGGCGAACCATCCGGTGGTGGGCGTGAGCTGGTATGAGGCCGTCGCGTATGGCCACTGGCTTTCGGAGCAATTGGGCTTTCCTGTGGCGTTGCCGAGCGAAGCGGAGTGGGAGCGAGCGGCGCGGCACACGGATGGACGGATGTTTCCGTGGGGCCGCGAAGAGGAAGCCCCGCAGCGGTGCAACATGTGGGAAACCGGCATCGGCCACACTTCGGCAGTTGGCCTCTTCCCAAGCGGCAATGCGGTGTGCGGAGCGGCGGACATGACTGGGAACGTCTGGGAGTGGTGCCGCACCAAGTGGCTGGAAGACTACCAGAGTTATGAAAAGAAAGTGGATGACAACCTGGGGGGGGAGGCCGCTCGTGTGTTGCGTGGCGGCTCCTGGGACGACGACCGTGACGACGTGCGTTGCGCCTACCGCCTCAGGGGCGATCCGAGCGTCCGGAGCAGCCACCTCGGGTTTCGGGTGGTGGCGTCCCCATTTGTTTCTGGACGCTGATCCCTCTGAACTCTGATGCTCTGAATCTCTGTCCTCTTGGGGGTTCGGGGGCGAAGCCCCCGACGAATTTTTTTCGCATGCGCCGGTTTTAGGAGAATTCCACGGCCAGAAGCCGCGCATTGCGCCCACGAACTGAAACGACCTTCCCGGAGAGCGGCGGTCCCCAGCCGTAGCAGCCGACGTCAGTCGGCTCTGACTTTCTCACTGGAAAAGTGAGCCGACTGACGTCGGCTGCTACGAGGCTTCGGGAAGGCTCTTTTTGACTGACGATGGCCGAGGCAGAACTGTCGCATTGAGCGGATGACCTTTGTGCCCTTGACCCTCGAAAAAGCAGTTGGAACCACGAAATACACGAAATACACGAAATGAAAAACGCTTGTAAGAGCGAGGCCATTCACCCTTTGGGTGAGAGGCGGCTTTTGCCAATGCGGTTCTGTTTTCGTGTATTTCGTGTATTTCGTGGTTTGAACTCCCGGTTTTAGGTTGACTCGTTCGCGCGGCCCTTCACCCGGTTTGGTCCACGACCGGGAGGAAAACGTCGAACCGGGTCCCTTGGCCCACCACGGACTCCACCCGGATGCCGCCGTGCTGTCGGACCACAATTTCCGCCACGTTGGCCAGCCCCAAGCCGCAATTCTTGCCGCCCTTGGTCGAGAAACCTTCCTCGAAGATGCGGTCCAGGTCTTCGGGAGCAATGCCGCAGCCGCTGTCGCCCACGCTGAGGCGAAGGTATTTCCCGGCGGGCAAGGCTGTTTTCGGGAACTGCACCGGATACGGCCCGGCCAAGTCCATAAGGTGGGCGGTCACCTTGATCCGCCCGCCGCGCGACGTCGCCTCAACCGCATTGCGGATCAAATTCTCCATCAGCCGTTCCACGTCAGTCTTGGAGCAGCGGATTAGCCCCAAGCCGGCTGCGATGTCGGAGGTCAAATTCAGGCCTTTGGGCAAGCTGAGGCGTTGCTGGTCCACGGTGGACTGCAGGACTTGCGAGAGCGGCGGCGGTGGTGCGGGCTTTGGGTCCGGCTGGCCGCCCATGATCTGTCGTACGAGCTTGTCGCAACCCTCCAGCGATCCCAGGGCAATCTTCAACAGCCGTCGGCCTTCGGGATTCAAGGGTTGCGACTTTAACAACGCCAAGGCCATGACCAGCACTGCGATTTTGTTGTTCAAGTCGTGGCCGAGTTTCCGGGCGTCAGAGTTGCCGCCAGCAGGCGTACCCATGTTTTCTTGTTCGTTCATAACATCTCTCAAAAACGTTTTCTGGTTTTCGCGATCGACCGCGCCGCGCGCGGCTCTCGGCCAGCACCGCCAGTCCGTTGCTGACTGGAGCCAGCCAACCACATTGCTGGCCGCCGCGCTTTGAGAGGGTCTTCGGAGAACTTGTTTCTGAAACTCCTCGGAAAGAGGACGCTTGGGGAAAGTCCAAGGTGGATTCAAGAAAACGGAGCGCCGGTTTGCAACCGGCTTTGGCGCAACGACCGGCCTGTGGAACCCTCAAGCCGATTGAAAATCGGCGCTCCACCCCGGCTGCCCAAGCGAGACCATCTTTCTTGAATCCGCCGCAGGGAAAGCCGGGGAGAATTCCGGTGGATTGACATTAGCCGGCCCTGGAACAATGATGCTCGGCATTCAAAGCTATGGCCACGAATCCCGCCAAAGACGAATCGGCCTCCTCAAGACCAGCCATCACCCTGTCGCTGAAGAAGCCAATCAAACCGCGTGAAGGTCCGGTCGTCACATTGACGGGGCCGACGGGAAATTCCAAAACCATGAAGAGCCCCGGATTCAAGTCACTCGCTCTCTTCTTCCTCGTGGCCAAAGCCTATTCGCTGGCGAAGAACCGCTGGAATCCTTCAGCGCCCGTGCCGATTCTTGCCGGCAGAAGCGGGTCGCCTGCCGTCAGCCTCGAACTGACGCGGTGCGTCAAAGTCGACGGCTCTGGCCTGGGTTATCTCCGCGAGTTGTTTGGCGACGACTACAATAATCCGTATAAGAAAGGATTCCTGGCCGGGCTGATTTACACCGACAATCCCGGCTTCGGCAAAAAGGACCAGCCAGTGACGCTCTCCTACAACCCGACTGCATTCCCCATCGAATTGGTTCAGGTCTTGTGGGAAGGAACCAGCCAGCCGATCAACGATTCCAAGGAACTCATCGACATTGCGCACGAAATCCTTGGCTCGGAAACTCAATGGCCTCCACCCCCACAATTCATTCTCGAACCTCCGGCTAAGCCTCCAGCGGAAGCTTCTCCACTTCCTTCCCGAACGGAGAAAGAGCCTCCGCCCGTAGCGGCGGGCGCCCCACCTGCCGCGGAACCGGGCGTCTCGCCTAGCGGAACAGGCTCCCGACCGGCCACACAGCAAGAGCCCGCCCATCCGGGTCCGGCCAGCAAGAAAACTATCGTCCAAACCGGCAGTGGCGCCATTGCCGTCGGCCACGGGGCCATGGCCGCCGGAAAAGGCAGTGTGGTCGTTCGCGGCAGCGTGCAAGGCAGCACCATCATCACTGGCGATGGCAATGTGATTCAGAGCGCGGCTGCCCAGCCTGGCTCGCACGAAACTCATCAACTCCCTTCCGCATCCGAAGTCTCCCAAGCCCTCACTGACTATCGCCGACTCTTGGTCAGCTCCTGCTCCCGCCTGCCGCTGCGGGGCATTGACATCGCCGCCAGCGATCCGACCGTCCGCCAGCAACAACTTCACCTCGACCAGGTGTATGTGAACCTCGACACGCAGACTCAGGTTCAGGTTGAAGACAAAGAACAACCGCGACCTCTCCAAGAGGCCTTCGCCCCGGATCGCGAGAAATCCCGGCCTCTCAGCGCTCTGGAAGCCGCCGCGCAAAACCGCTGCGTCGTCCTGCTCGGCGATCCCGGCTCCGGCAAATCCACCTTTTTGAATCACCTCACCCTTTGCCTGGCGCTGAACGACCTTGAGCCGGCCAACCAATGGTTACGCCACCTGCCCGGCTGGCCAGGCCACGAAGGCAGCTTGCTTCCCATCCCTGTCGTCCTGCGCGACTTCATCGGCAGCCTTGGCGACACGCCGGCCCAAGCCCACGTTCGTCATCTCTGGGATTTTATCGCCAAACGGCTGCGTGAGCAGAAGCTCGAATCCGCCGAGCGGGCTCTGCCAGAAGCCCTTCAGGACGGCCGCGCCCTGGTGTTGCTGGACGGATTGGATGAGCTTCCCACCGCCGCCCAGCGCGCGTTCGTGCGGGACGCGGTCGCCGCTTTTGCGGCGCGCTACAGTCGCAGCCGCTTCATCGTCACGTGCCGCACGCTCTCCTACCAGGACCCGGCCTGGCAATTGCCCGAGGACTTTCGCGCGTTCACTCTCGCGCCGTTCAGCCCGGAGAAAATCGACCAGTTCATCAACGCCTGGTATGCGGACCTGGAACGGGTGAACGTGGTCAAGACCGAAGAATCTAAGCCGCTCGCGGGCCGGCTGCACGAGGCCATCCGCCAGCCCGACCTCTGGCGGCTCGCGCCCAACCCGCTTCTGCTCACCGTGATGGCGCTGGTGCATACGCACAAAGGCCGGTTGCCCGATGCCCGCGCCGTGCTCTACGAGGAGACCGTCGATATTCTGCTCTGGCGCTGGGAGCAGATGAAATTGGGCGGCCCGGCTGAGACCGCCGGCCTGCGGCAGTTGCTCCGACAGACGAACCGTTCGGACGTGGACCTGAAACGACGGCTCTACCGGCTGGCCTTTGAGGCCCACCGCGCTGGCGGGGCCGGGCCAGGCGATGCGCTGGCCGACATCAGCGAGTCCGCCTTGGAGAGCACTCTGGCGGAATTGCACCCGCAGCGCAGCCTGGACTGGGCCAAGGAACTGATCGTCACCATCAAACTGCGGGCCGGGCTGCTGCTGGAACGGGTGCCGCAAGTCTATACCTTCCCGCATCGCACCTTTCAGGAATACCTGGCCGGGGCCCATTTGGCGACCCAAGCCAACTTCGCCACGGAGGCCACGCGACTGGTCGGCGAAGGCGCGTTTTGGCGTGAAGTACTCCTTTTGGCCGTGGGCAAGCTCGTCTATCTGAATGAAGACATCGACAAGCCGGTGGCGCTGGCCGCCGCGCTTTGCCCGGAAACAGCGCTGCGTTCCGACCTCGGCTGGCGGAAAGTCTGGCTGGCGGGCGACGTGTTGAACGAAATCACACTGCCGAGGGTGAAGGAAAGCGCTCTGGGCCCGGAGGTGCTGCATCGCGTGAAGAAGCGTCTGGCCGGGTTGCTCGAAACCGGCGCGCTGACCCCGGTGGAACGGGCCGCCGCCGGGGCAGCGCTGGGCAAACTGGGCGACCCGCGCCCTGGTGTAGGCGTGAGTTCCAAAGGCTGGCCGGACATCGAGTGGATTGAAATCCCCTCCGGCCCGTTTGTGATGGGGAGCGAAACAGACGTTGTCTCCTGGTCGAAGGAGACGCCGCAGTTTCGCTGCGAGCTGATTACGCGCCCCTACCGCATCAGCCGGTATCCCGTCACCGTCGCTCAGTTCGACTGTTTCGTGGCCGCCCGGGGCTACGAGGAGGAGAAATACTGGACCAAGGCAGGCTGGGATTGGCGGCAACGGAGTCGGGCGACCAGGCCGGAGAATTACCAGGAGGTTTATCAGACTCGTAACCATCCACGCGTCGGCGTGTCGTGGTACGAGGCCCTGGCGTATTGCCTCTGGCTCTCGCAGCAGTTGGGCTTCATGATCACCTTGCCGAGCGAAGCGGAGTGGGAGCGGGCGGCACGGCACACGGACGGGCGGACGTTTCCCTGGGGCAACGAGGACGAGGCGCCACAGCGATGCAACATGGCTGATACCGGGATCGGCCACACCTCGGCGGTCGGCCTCTTCCCAAGCGGCAATGCGGTGTGTGGAGCGTCCGACATGGGCGGCAACGTGTGGGAATGGACGAGGAGTCTATGGGGCAAGGACTGGGAGAAGCCTGCGTTCGGTTATCCATACCAACCGCAAGACGGGAGGGAGAACTTGGAGGCTCCAATTGAAGTCCGTCGTGTGTTGCGTGGCGGCTCGTGGAGCAGCGGCCGTGGCGACGTGCGGTGTGCGTACCGCAACGGGTTCGACCCGGGCAACCGGAACGGCGACTTCGGGTTTCGGGTGGTGGCGTCCCCATTCGTTTCTGGACGCTGAACCCTCTGAACTCTGATGCTCTGGAACTCTGTTCTCTTGGGGGTTCGGGGGCGAAGCCCCCGACGAAATTTTCTTGTAGCAGCCGACGTCAGGAAGTTCTGGAAAAAGGGTGGGAGGAGCTTGAGTTGAGAGGACAATGGATGGTAGCGATCTCCGTTCATCGCGGAGCGATGCCTTGACGGTAGCCGTGGGATTCATCCCACGGACAGGGGTTCGCCAAAGGCCCCTGCGTCGCGGAGTGACGCCCGAAGCCTGCAAAGTAGCCTTCAAGCCAGAACAGTCCTCGCCGATCAGCTCCCGAATGCGTGGTAGGGTTTTACCCCATAGCGAAGGGTCAGCCGATAGCGTAGCGTGCCTCCTGCGACAAAACCAAAAACGCAGAAACGAAAGAACAAATAAATGACGAAGAACAGTGCCGTCGTGGCGATCTGCAAATCCCACGCCGAAGCCGAAGCCGCCGTCAAGGAACGACAGCACTCCGGTTTTGACATGAAGAAGAGCACTCTGAATAAAATGTTGTTGTTATTCGTCGGCGCGGTGTTATGGCCCTTCCTCATGCCCGCTTTAGTCCAAGCGCAACGGGTGAACGCCCCAAGCACAAAGACTTCCGATTTGCCACAAGCTCTCCTCCCCGCGGCGCATGGGAGGTGCGACTATTCCGAGGACGGCGGGTCTTTTAAAGCGTTGAAAGCGGGCCGTGTTTTTAAAGAGGGCGCGGTGGTCCGGACCGGCGCAGAGGCGCAAAAAGATCTGTTGTTCAGGCGAATAGGAACGACGGTCCGCCTGCAAGCGGACACCGAAATGAAGCTCGAGAAAAGGTCATTGGTGAACGGGGAATCACTGTGATTGCTCCGGGACAGACATGCAACGCCGAGAATGGACACGTGATACCGACAGCTCCTTCGGAAATGGAACTGTGGGTGATCCAAATGGATGAATTGGCATCGCGCGCCGAAGAACTCACACGGCCGCTCCCGCCGGAAGATCTGCCGCTCAAACCCTGAACCGTAAATTGCCTTCACATGAGTGCTTACCAAAGAGAAACGACGTTTCTGAGGGAGGTCATTGCGTACGACGACACCGCGGAACGTCACAGACTGGAGGAAACCATTACTCAAGCCCAGCGCGACGAGTGTTGTGTGCGATGCGCCGTCTGGCTGATGGTCCTTGTGATCGCGCTGGCCGTGACTGGACTGGGCTACTGCGCGGTTTTCTTGGAGGACTTCCCCGGAAACAATTCACAGTTAGTCGTCAGGCTCTTATTCGCGCTGGCCTTAGGTGCGCTGATTTCCCTCCTGGTGTACGTAGGGTTTTGGGTGGTCTATCGCCGGGAGTTGGACCGTCGGCAAGAGGAATGCCGTCGATTGGTCGCGCTGCTTTTGGAGTCTCGCCTGGGCAAGCCCCGCACGAGGCCCATACCTGTGGTGGTCAAAGATCAGGAGAGTCTTTGCGGTGGTCCGGTGAATGCTGGGACAGAAGCATGTGTCGTCCCGTGACAACCACTGCGATGAGAACGGTCATTTTCTGGCTGGCGCGGATGAGATGACTCTCCACAGGTTTTGCGACTTCATTCAGTTCCTCCTGGTGATCGTCGCGCTTTTAGTCGGAGACATCTCAGAGCGCCAGCCATTTGATCGCTCGAAATGAAAATCGCGGATCCGGATGATGCCAGCCCCGCGAAGGTCAGCGCCGAGTTCAAAGACGGTGTGCGGACCGTGCATCTGGGCAAGACCGAGAAGGCCAAGCCACAGCAAATCGAGGTCAAGGTGGCCTGAGCGGGCACGGCGGGGGACGGGTGAAGTCGCCCGTCCCTGGCACCGGAGCGCGTGCTCGTGCGCGCCACAGAGGACGCGGTGTGCCTGCCGCAACCAGAAACCCAGGCTTGAACGGATATGAAAACCAGCCTTCGCTATCTCAGCCTCAATGCCCAAGCTGCCGACGAAGCGGTGGTTATAGTCATAGGCGGTCAGATTCCTGGATCTTTTCCAGCCTGGCCACCCCATGTGATCTTTATGGGGCAGATCGATTCTTTTGTGAGCACGCGTCGAGGCCATGAACCGCCCCCATCGGAGCGGCGCCATCCTCGTCGCCGAGGGCCAAGGCTTGGAGCGACGCGCATGTCGCCCTTCCGTGGCGCTGCGCAGATCACGCTTTCGGCAAGGTGAAAAAGAAACTGGCGCCGCGCCCCGGCTCGCTTTCCACCCACACTTCGCCCCCGTGGGATTGGACGATGTGTTTGACAATGGAAAGCCCGAGACCGGTGCCCCCGCTGTCGCGCGAGCGGGCTTTATCGACGCGGAAAAACCGTTCGAAAACGCGGGCCTTGGCGTCGGGGGGGATGCCGGGGCCGTCGTCGCT
This sequence comes from uncultured Verrucomicrobiota bacterium, assembly GCA_964363225.1. Taxonomy (GTDB): domain Bacteria; phylum Verrucomicrobiota; class Verrucomicrobiia; order Limisphaerales; family CAYIIH01; genus CAYIIH01. The sequence continues at coordinate 9,343 of CAYIIH010000328.1, forward strand.
CACGCACAGTTGCACCTTCTCGTCCGGCGTTGCACGGCCGTCCAGGGTGACACGACCGCCGGTTCTGCCGTACTTGATCGCATTGTCGAGGAGGTTGAAGAAGACCTGCTGCAAGCGGTCGAGGTCGGCTGTTCCGCGCAGGCCGGGCGGGATGGTGTTGATGATGGTCACGTTCTTCGCGGCCGCCCGCTGCTGCAACTCCTCGACTTGGCGGCTGCTGAATTCGCGCAAGTCCACGGGAGACCAGTGCAGACTGACCTGGCCGGACTCCAGTTTGGAAATGGTGAGGAGGTCTTCGATCAGGCTGTTGAGCCGGTCGGAATGCCGCTCGATTTTTTGCAGAAAACGGACGGTCACTTCCGGGTCGTCCTTGGCGCCGGAAAGCAGCGTCTCCGCGTAGCCCTTGATGAGCGAGAGCGGCGTGCGCAGTTCGTGGCTGACGTTGGCGACAAACTCGCGGCGCGTGTTC
>CAYIIH010000329.1:0-9779 GCA_964363225.1 uncultured Verrucomicrobiota bacterium
CAGCGCCGGCAGCGACTCCTGCACCGGCGGCAGGACGGGCGGGGGCGCGGGCGGGACCGTGGGCGGGCGACGCCGCCAAGGCCGCACCGGTGGCAACCGGATCAGCCCCCGCTGCTGGAGCTTGAGCAAGAAGCGGCGGGCGGCGAAATCCTTGAGCCGACCGCAGCCGTCGCGCCAATGCCAGGCGCGGCACAACTGCTGGGCCAGCCGTTTGCGGGACCAGTCGGGATGGAGGGCGATCCAACCGGCCAGCCACTGCACTTGGGCTGGCTCGAGCCAGCGGCCCTGACACCAAAAGCGTTCGTCCATGCGGCGAGAGTGCGTGCCCCGGGGAAAATAGTCCGGCAGAAAAACGCGCGATTTTCTCTGGCCGCCGCTGGCCCCGGCGCACCCGCGCTACGCCCACTTCAGCTTAGCTTGACGCGCATTGGCAGGATGCCTGCCGCTACGAGCGCAGAGTCTCCCATTAGTTGGCTGTTGGACATTCATGCGGCGTTGCCTTCACCAAGCCAGCATGATTTTACCCTGCTGCGTCACCGAAGTCCAGGCGGGAACGCGGCCGGCCCGGCCGTCAAGGCCGCTCTAAAGCAAGCGGATGAAGCCGGCCTGAACCGGTCATCGACTCAGGAAATCCCATTTCCTCCACGTAAATGTCCTGGAAGGCGGGGTCTTCATTGAGCGGCACATGCTCGATTTTTCGCAGGACGTGGGCGTAGCGGCCTTCGTTCTCGGAAAGGTTGAACAAGGCGAGTTTCGCTCCCAGCAGAGCGGTATTGCCGGCGGGCTGGACTTTGTCGGGTGGAAAATCGATCAAGCCGATGCGCCGGGCGCTGGCGCGGTTGATGTAATTGCCGAAAGCGCCGGCCAGATAAATACGCGACAAACCCTCCAGCCCGGCGCCCCAGCGTTGAGCCAAAATGCGCAGGCCGGCCGCAATGGCGCCCTTGGCCAGTTGCAGTTCCCGAACATCGCCCTGGCTCAGCACGACCGGCGCAGCAATCGTCAAGGTGCCGCCATTGGCCAGCCGGCCGTTGGATTTGACCCAGCCCAGGTCGAGGCCGGCGGCGACGGCATCGACCAAGCCACTGCCACATATACCGCGCGGGACCGTGTTTCCCAACACGCGGCACCGCAACCGGCCTTCCACCAGATTCACTTCCGAGATCGCGCCCGTCACCGCCCGCATGCCCATGGAGATGCGCGCGCCTTCAAAGGCCGGTCCGGCAGCGGTGGAAGCGCAGAGGAGGCGCTCGCGATTGCCCACCACGATTTCCCCGTTGGTGCCCAGGTCGATCAAGGCCAGCGGGACCTCGCTTTCATGCAGCTTCGTGGCCAGAATGCCGGCCAGAATGTCGCTGCCGACAAAGCCGCCCAGGCAAGGAAGAAACCGGACCGTGGGGTTGCCGGCCAAATTCCAGCCGAGGTTTTGCGCCTGGAACATCTGCATGCCATAATACTCCGGTTCGAACGGATGGTGCGCCAAGGGCTTCACGTTGATGCCGCAGAAAAGGTGATGCATGACCGTGTTGCCGACAATAACGACCTCTTTCAGCCCGGTTTTGCGACCGGGGGCAGCGGCGAGCAACTCGACAATCAACTGGCCCAATTGCTCCCGAATCAGCTTTTCCAGCAATGACTGTCCGGCATGGGTGCTGCCGAACTCGACCCGGCTCATGATGTCGGCGCCGTACCGGGCCTGGTTGTTCAAAGCCGTTCTCACCGCCAGCACGTGGCCCGTGCGCCGATCGAGGAGTTGCGCCACCAGGGTGGTGGTCCCCAAATCAATGGCCACGCCCAAACCGTCCTGAGGTGTGAAGGCAAACGTGGAATCGTCCGCCAGGATCGCCGCCTCCCATTGCGCCAGTTCGATTTTCAAATCTCCGCCGGCCTGACCGCGGCAGGCCAGGCGCCAGCCCTCGTCAATCTCGGCGCGCGCCAACAAGCGGACATCGTCGGGGGTCACAGGCAACGAACCTTCCAACACCCTGACCTTGCACTTGCGGCAGCGTCCGCGCCCGCCGCAGGCGAACTCGACTCCTTGCGCGAAGAGCACATCGTGGAGCGGCGCGCCGCGTTCGACGCTCAGCCTCTGGCCGAGCGGCAGCAGTTCGATTGTGACGCAGTCGCGGGCGCTGCGGCCGGGACGCGATTCCGATTCAGCAGGCGGGGACGTCATTCTCTTCAATTCTCCGGTTTCTCAGGGTTCAGGCCGGATATTTCGCAGCGCAGCGGAGCCGCAACCAAAGGCCAACTCATGGAAAACCGTAGAGAGGCGATGAAGGTGGCGCAGCGAAACCGCTGGCTAAACCGGACGGCGAGAAAACCGCAGAGACGCGATGAACGCGGAGTAGGCGCATCGAAAGGTTCTCTCTGCACTGGCATCTGTAAGAATCCTCGCGCGCCGCGAGGGTTTTCTGGAGTGACGCAGGAGCGCCGACATTCTTGTCGGCCCGAATCGCGCGCCAGCGCCAAAGCCGACAAGAATGTCGGCGCTCCTCGGATTGCGACTGTTCCGCGTTGGGTCCTTCGCGTCTCTGAGGTTGAATCCGTGCCCAGAGAATTTGCGCGAGCAGCGAAGACTTTCACAGATCTAACATCCAAATCAGAGCCGATTGGCAATGAGGCGGAAATGATACCCGATGATGGCCAGCTCGACAGCGTGGCGGAACTGGCGCGGGCGTCGCAGCAGGGTGCTGCACATAAACTGCCAGTAGGCCGCGCGGCCCCGGTGCCAAACACCGAGCAGCCAAAACGACTTGAGGAAGGCTTGAAAATCCGAACGGGACAGCCGGAGGTCCGCTCCGCTGGGCCGGTGGTTTTCCAGAAACGTCCGAATCCGCTGGTAATAAATCCGCGGCTCATACAGCGATTTCATCAGGTCGCGGTACCCGGAGAGGAGGAATTCCCGGTCCAGCTTCGGTTTGAAATTGAGCGCCGCCTGCGTGTTGTTGCCGGTGCTGCCGGTTTCGATCCGGCCTTCCCGCCAGAGCCGCTGGTAGAGCCGGGTCTGCGGCAGCGCGGTCAGGAGGCCCACCATGGCGGTGACCACGCCCGAGCGCTGGATGAATTCAAATTGCTGCCGAAAGATGTCCCGCTTATCGCTGTCAAATCCGACGATGAATCCGCCCATGACTTCCATGCCGGAGCGCTGGATGATCTTGACCGCCTCGACCAAATCGCGGTGTTTGTTTTGAATCTTCTGGCATTCCTCGAGACCCTCGGCCGAGGGAGTTTCAATGCCGACGAAGACCTTGGTGAATCCGGCCTGGGCCATCAACTGGCACAGTTCCGGGTCATCGGCCAGGTTCACCGAGGCCTCAGTCAGGAAGCCCATTTTCGCCTTCGTCCGGGACCGCCACTCGATCAAAGCCCTCAGCATGGCTTTGGTGCGCTTTTTGTCGCCAATGAAATTGTCATCGACGATGAACACCATGTCCTTCCAGCCACGCAGCCGCAGCACCTCCAATTCGTCCAGGAGCTGGGCGGGGGTTTTGGTCCGAGGCACTCTTCCGTTCATGATGATGATATCGCAAAACTCGCAGTTGAACGGACAGCCCCGGGAAAACTGGACTGACATGGTGACGTAATGGCGAAGATTCATGAGGTCCCAGCGCGGAACGGGCGATTGGGCAATGTCCGGCCAGCCGGACGGTTTGTAGCAACGTTCCAAGCACCCGTTCGCCATGTCGTGGATCACTCTTGGCATCACCTCTTCCGCCTCGCCCAAGACAAAATGCGGGATTTCCGGAAACTCTTCGTGGCCTGTCGTGAAGAGGGGGCCGCCGGCGATGACTTTCTTGCCCAGGGATTGGCAGCGCGCGGCGATTTCATGCACGGACTCCTTATGCACGATCATGGCGCTGATCATGATCCAATCCGCCCGAGCCAGGTCTTCATCTCGCAAACGCTCCACATTCAAATCCACGAGCTTCAGGTGCCATTCTTTGGGCAACATGGCGGCGACGGTGAGCAGTCCCAAGGGAGGAATCGCCGATTTCTTCGAGACGAACCGCAGCACATGCTTGAAACTCCAGAACGTGTCCGGGGTTTGCGGGTAAACCAAGAGTATTCTCATATCAGGCGTGTTCAATGTGCCATGAAAAACCTTGAAAGCGAGTTCTGAATTAGACGTGACTTTGAGAACTGCGTCCGGCCAAAAAATGTCAGGCCGGCGTCTTCTGCACCTTGCGGACGCGCGCGGCGAAGTCGTCGATTTCCTCCAGCTTCTCAAAGCCGACATCGAGAACATCGACACAACCGAGGCCGAGAACATAGCTGATCGAGTGGTCGCGTTTCTCATCGCTGTTGCGAAACTCGCCTTCGCCGATCAATTTCATGCCGACCACGCCTTTGCCGGCTGCGCGCATTTTCTTCAGCACGGGCGCCACTTTTTCCGGCGGCCCGTCCATTTTCGTGCCGTAAGGGTTGATGCGCGCATTGACCGAGTCAACCCACGGCTCGTTGGCGGCCGCCTCCAGGGCGGGCAAGGAATGGCAGGAAACGCCGTGGGCGCGAATGAGGCCTTTATCCTTGAACTTGGCCAGGAGGTCCATCTGCTTGCGCAACTCCTCCGGCCATTTGCCTGATTCAACGCAATGGAGCAGCACCACATCGATGTAATCGGTCTGTAATTCCTTGAGAAATCGTTCCACGACCACGTCGGCATCCGGCCGTTCCTTTTCCGGCAGGCCGCCGGGGCGCCACCAGATTTTGGTGATGATCGAATAAGTGTCGCGCAGAAGGCCTTTCAAGGCCGGGATCAGATACGGATGAGAGCCATAAAGGTCCGCCAGGTCAAACATCCGCACGCCGCGCTCGTAGGCCCCGCGGAGCAAGGCTTCAAACTTCTCCTTGCCCATGCGCGTGTGATTGGATTGGCGTTGTCCACCCCTCATGCCGGTACCCATGGCCACGCGCGAGGCGGGCAGCTTGATTTTGCCGAGCGTGACCTTTTCATAAGGATCGAACACCTCCGCTTTTTGTTCGGCGCCACGGATCCGAGGCGCGCCCAGCAGCACGCTGCCGACTCCGAGGGCGGACTTCTCCAGAAACTCACGACGATTGATTTTCATAGTGTGTTGTTTTTCTAACGGCTGTTATTTCGGTGAAACGGTCAACGGTTCAATCCCGCCGAATCTATTCCTCTAGGTATCTGAAGCGGGGCATAGCGTCAAGGTCAGACTCGGCTCTGGCTTTGACATCGCATCGGTAAGCTGGCATCGTGGCATCGATGAGACGATTGATCGTGAGTTTGGCGGTCACTCTTGGTGTGGCTGCATGCTGGGCCGGCGAACTGGCGCCTGATTTTCGGCTGGTGGATGTGAACACCAACTCGGTGCGCCTCAACGCGCCAGTGTCTCCGCGCGATTACCTGCTGCAGGTTTCCGGCTACTACTTTGGCGCGGCGGGGTGAGGATACTGCCGTACCCAGTTCGGGTACCTCGACGCGATGCTGTTAGAGCTGAAGAGGACGCAGCCCGACCTGAACATTGAAATCCTCGGTCTCAACAGAATCGGCGATAGTGCCTACAACAACCTGGCCATAGCGGGGCGCCGCCTTCCCTGGCTGCAAGACACAGCGCAAGCGACGGTCTGGGACCGCTGGAAGATTACGTATCGTGACGTGCGCATTCTCGACTCGCAAAACCGGTTGTATGCGGTCTTCAATCTGACCGAACACGACCTGGCCCTGGCGGACAACCGATCAGCTTTAAGGCAACTGTTTATGGATGCAGCCAAGGTTGTGGACTCGGATGCCGACCAACTGCCGGACGATTGGGAACTGCAATACTTTGGCCACCTCGCCGCGCTGCCCGGCGCGGACCCGGATGGCGATGGCCGGGATAATTTCTCGGAGTTCGCTTTCGGCACGAACCCGGCGGATGCGAAGTCCTTTTCGTCGCTTTATCCGAGTTTGGCTTTCGGCGGGGAGCAAAGCGTTCTGTCGGTGCCCTTTCGCCGGCGGGCGGGGGCGATTCTTGATTATGTCATCGAAGCGTCGTCGGACTTGAAATACTGGACCGCGAGACCTACGGAGATTGCTTGGACACAAGATCCGCGAAACCTTTTTGATGGGACCGGAACTGCGGAGGCTGTCTGCACTCTCACGAAAGCGGCCGGCGCCGGGCGGATCGGGTTCTTGAGGATCAGAGCTGTGCCGCGGAGTTTGCGGTGACCGAGCGGCCTGTAGCGGGTCGCACTGGCCGCGCTGATTTAACGAGGGCAAGGAGACGCGAGCCCCAACCGCTGAAACCCGCTCCGTTTTTCAACCCTCGCACACCATTGTTTCCATGAGATTCATCTTTGTCGCTTTGATCGCAGCTTTGCTCAACATGGCTGGACTCGCCGCCACCAAGGCCGCAGCGGTCGGCGCGGACTCTCTTGAAACCTTTACCGTGCAGAAAACGCTCTCGGAAGAGCCGGCCGGCGGCGTGCGTTCGCCCCTCTGCGCGGTGGACCTGGATCGCGGCGAGTCTCAGGTTGTCGAAATGCACGACGGTTCCAAGGCCCGCGTGAAATTGATGGAGGGCCAGGAACCCTTTGCGGCGCGCACCCGCGTGTCTCTTCGGGAAGGCCAATGGCTCATCAATGACGAGGTGACCTGCCGCGGCGCGCGCGCGGAGGGACTGTTGATGAACGTGCGCATGGTGAACTCGGTCTTTGAGGACCGCCGCAAACCGGACTTCGATCCGGAAGCCAACACGGACCGTTTCTTGGCACGCGTGCCCGACTACGCTTCCCACGGCGTCCGTGCCTTTACGCTCTGTCTGCAAGGCGGCATGCCCGGCTACGAAGGGGCGCTCAACTCGGCATTCGCTCCCGACGGTTCACTGCGTGAGCCGTATCTCGCCCGCGTGCGGCGCGTCATCGAAGCGTGCGACCGGCAGGGGCTGGTGGTCATCCTCGGCTGCTTTTACCAGCGGCAGGACCAGGTGCTGGCCGACGAAGCCGCTGTGCGCGCCGGGGTGGTCAACGTGGCGAACTGGATTCGGCGCTGCGGCTTTGGCAACGTCGTGCTCGAAATTGCCAACGAGTTTGACCATGGCGGCTTTGACCACCGCCTGCTCCGCACCGTGGATGGCGAAATCGAGCTGATCCATCTGGCGAAGGAGACGGCGCCCGGCCTGCTCGTTTCCGCCAGCGGCCTGGGCCACGGACGGTATCCCGACAAGCTGGCGGAGGCGGCCGATTTCCTCCTGATTCACTTCAACGGCACGCAACTCGACGACATCCCCGTCCGCATCGCGGCCCTCAAGAAATTCGGGAAGCCAATTGTCTGCAACGAAGACGACAAGGAGGGCAAGGCGGCCGCGCGGGCCGCCGAGCTGTGCGTAGCCAACGGCGCTTCGTGGGGCTTGATGCTGAAGGCCATCAACCAATACTTCCCGCTCGAATTCCACGGCGCGGCGGACGATCCGGTTGTCTATGCGAAACTGAAAGAACTGACATCGCCGCGTCCGAGGGCTGGTTTTCGGCCAGGGACCACGTCGCGCTAAAATCACGCGCCCTGACCGTTGCTCGCCGAATCGCAACCGTCAGCTATTCCCCATCGCAAGACTTTCGGTGCAAGCGCTCAGCACTTCACCAAAAGAGGCCAATCTTGCTGAGGATCTTGCGCTGAAGACGGAAATGAAAGTAAGCAATACGCGAGTGGACCCAAGAGCAGACAAACGCCCGCGTGAAGATGCGGTCTTTCAAGTCGAAACTATAGGGGATAACGCCAATATCTACTTCAGGACTGAGGAACACGCTTGGCTGCTGGCAATCCACGCAGAAGCAGTCGATATGCGCCTCACTCGTGATAAAGACGTAAAGGCCGCTCTTGAGGGCGTCCGTAATCGTCACCCCCGCGTAAAGCGGCAAGGAAACGCAAAAGTCTTGGATTGCTGGAATGCTTTTCGCAGCTTCACTCGTAAGAACGCCAGAGGTGAGCGACCGCCGCCGACAGGGACGGTGGAGCGCACGAGGCACTCTCGAACTGCCGCCCAGGGTTGAGCGGACAAGCTGGGCGGCGGTTCGCTCGACCGATTTTGTTCGGCTTCAGTTCAATAGTCACGGTCCTCGACAGCGTGTCCCTCGTGGCGGGACTCGAAATGCATTAACGCGGGCTAACCGCAGACGCCGCCACCCGAAAACCCAGACCATTTCGCCGATCGCCTACAGGGCCGTGACGATTCGAGGACAACAACCCCACGGCCCAGTCGTCGGCCCAAGACCCACCGCGCAACAACCGGCAACTGTGGTCGTTGTCCCACCAATCCTCACACCATTCCCAAATGTTACCGCCAAGGTCGTAAAGCCCCAATTGGTTAGGCTTGAAACTCCCTACAGGCGAAGTCGTATCGAAGCTATCAACTTTAAGTTTCGGGTCGTAATTTCCCGCACCTACCGGCGGCGGCCATTGACTACCCCACGGGTAGACATTTGCGATCTTCCCGCTCTTGTCTTTGGGTGTGCTGCCGGTCTCCTCCGACAAGCCCACCGCCAAGCTCCACTCTGCGTCGCTGGGCAGGCGGAAGGTCATCTTGCCTTTAAGTTCACCGGACAACCCAGCCGTGAGTTTGGCGCAGTAGTCTTGTGCGTCGTTCCAACTCACCTGCTCCACTGGGTAGTCAAAACCGTTCGTAAAATAGCTGGGGTTGTTGCCCATAACGGCTTGATATTGGGCCTGTGTGACCTCGTACTTGCCCATCAAAAAAGGCTTCACCGCGCCGCGCCCTGGAACCAACACCACTTCAAGCTTCTTGGCTCCGCTAGGCAGGCCGGGTATCTCAGCCACCGCGCTCTTGCCCAAACCGGCGTTAGCCTCGCCGAGCGCCGCCGGCAGGAAGCGCAGTTCGGTCTGAAAATATTTAGGCCCCTTCCCTCCGGTAAGAGCCTTGTCCCGTTGGTCCACGAATTCCATGAAATTAAAAGATTTGACGACCGCCGCCGCCGCCTCGGGCGATTCGCCACTCAACTCGTGGTAGCGAACAAGCCACTCCCGCGACTTGGCCAGATAAGCCTGGGCCAAGTCTTCGTTTCCCGCCCTTTTCTCAAGAACATAAAGGCGAGCATAAGCAAAGGCCAGCGGGTCAGCTTGATTGATCTGGTCGGTTTGATTGACTGGTGACAGCTTCGGTTTGTCGATTTGTTGAATCAATTCCTTCAGGCTTTGTCTGGCTTGATCGATATCTCCTTTGAGATAGGCATTGGCAAATTTGTCGTCCAGTTTGGTAGAATCCTCAGTCGTGTCATTCCGTTTGGCATTGCATCCAAGGGAAACGGTCAGAGCGAGGATGGTAACAGACGTCAGGACTAAGTGTGCGTACCAGTTCAGACCCGGATTTTGGAGAATCAGTGTTTTCATAGTGGACTGCGCCGAACATTATTATTATCCCGCAGGGCGTGCACGGCTCTGCGCACAGATGATTTTCTTAACCCTGCCTGTTACCATAGCCTTATGAAACCAGACTTGCGAATTTCTATCAAGGATAATCCCCGTTCCAGAAGCCTAAAGGTCTTGCTCTTCCGCACCCATTTGGCACCCGCCAGTTCTCGGTCAAGATGAACGGCCAGCCGTGGCCCAAGGATGGCCGCCCAGTTTCGCTCACGCGTCTTATGACCGCTCTTCGGAAGACTATCGTGAAGACCTTCTGAGCAGTACACAAGTTCTCTTCAAGCAAACCAGCGGGGTGAGAATTCCCCGAAGCAAGTCTTCGCGCCTTGCGCCCCTGAACCCGCCCAGGGCGGTAGGGCGCGTCACTCCGTGCGCGCCGTCCGGGTGCCAAGCTCGATCT
>CAYIIH010000330.1:0-8478 GCA_964363225.1 uncultured Verrucomicrobiota bacterium
CCACGCCAATACACTACTGGTTGTGGCAGGTGGAGTCAACAGGATACCCACATAGAAGTATTTGGCAGAAGCTTCCTGGTTTCATGAGAGCGCTGCTACCCCAGTTTGTTTCTCCCATGATGCAAAAGCGAGCGGCGGCTCGCATGTTGCGCGATTTGGCGTTCAATCATCCTCCAGCGGCAGCGTTTGAAAGCATCGTTCCTGCATTGATCAAGGCTGTGAATGGTAAGGAGGATTATTCTTACAACATGGCCATGCTGACGCTGGAACAAACTGCCGGCAAGCATGAGAGTAAGACGGCCTTGGCAGCATTAATCCAAATGCTCGATTCGCCCCGGATGACAGATCGGTCTCTGGCGGCAAGGATGTTGGCTGAGAGCGGAAAGTTGGCGGGTCGGTCTTTGCCTTCCTTGATCAAACTCATGAATGATCCCACGCCGGCGGTTCGCATCGCTGGGGCTTTAGCGGTCTATCGCACCGGAATTCAAACGAACGAAGCGGTGCGCGTGTTAATCGAGTCTTTAAAAGATCCTGCCGCCAGTGGCAATGCGGCCCATTATTTATCCCTGATAGGTCCGCCTGCAAAGGCCGCTGTGCCAGCACTGATCAAGGTTGCGCATGATACCAACCAGTACGCGCGAGGCCGGGCCATGGCCGCATTGAAGAAAATCCAGCCGGCAGCCTTACGAAGAAGCAAAACCAAGCCTGCCGGAATTGATTGGCGAGCTGCAGCATCCAGACTCATCGACTCGTCATGGCGCTGCAGGTCAACTTCAAGCCATGGGGCCTGATAAAAAGGAAGCCGGGCCCGCCCTGCTGGAGGCGCTGCGGCGTGAAAATGAAAACAGTTTTATTTTAGCCTGGGCGTTGCTGGCCATCGACCCGCAGCAGGGACCAGCCATCGTTCCAGAAATGATCAAGTATTTGAGGGACAAGAATGCCGTGAATCGGCATGGGGCGGCGGACGTTCTGGCCAAGATTGGACCGGGAGCTGAGGCGGCCATTCCGGTGCTGACTCTTGGCTTATACGAGCGGAAACCACTGGTGCGTCAACACTGTGCTTATGCGCTATTCAAAATCGGCATCCGCAGCGAGGAAAGGAAACGCCTGGCGTTGCAGGTGCTCATGGATGGTTTGCGGGTGAAGCACGAGGCATCGTATCGTCGTGTTTCGGCGCGATATTTGGGTGAGATTGGACCGCAGGCAAAAGAAGCGGTTTCGTCCCTGCTCGAAGTTTCCCAGGCAGAAGATGAGGAATTAAGAAAGTCGGCCAAGGAAGCATTGAAGAAAATCGACCCTGATGCGGCGGCGAAGGCCGGTGTCGAATGAAGGACCTTCTTGGCAAATAAGTGTGTCTGGACTAAACCAGCGGCTCCGCCTTCTGAAATGCGCGCGCGCGGAAGAGGAAATCGACAATGTTCCCTTCGTGCGGCTGCAGCCAGTCCAGCTTGATGGTTGGAATCGGGCCGATGTTTAACCGGTCAATATTCGTGGCCTCGATGAGTTGTTGTTGCCAGGCCGCGTCGTTCGTGATGGCAGTGGCGACCAGCGTCGGGCCGATCTTCCCGATCATTTGATCTTGCGGACATTGCACCACCGTCACATAGGGAAACATGTACTCGGTGTTGGCGATTTTGCGATCCGGTGAATCGCAATGAACCACCCACGGGCGCAAGTAAGCGCAGCGCTCCATCTCCACCAGGCGCGGGCCAAACCTCGCCGTCACGTCCTCGACGCCCGATTCCTTGAGGTTTTCTTGAATGGCGGCGTGGATGGCCTGAGCCTGGCCGGCTACGGTGAATGCCGCGAGCGCCGCGGTCGGGTCGTCCGGCGGCTTGACCTCCATCGGCCCAAGCCGCTCCGCCAGGGCCTGGGCAATTTCCTTGCTATGGCGCGAGGCCCAGACGCCGGAGCAATTGATGCAGCCGCGGCCGCTGTTCAGATAGACGCTGTCAGCCATGAGATCGATGTGCCTTTGCCAATCATCCACCACGTCGTCGCCCAGGAGGATTTTGCTGAAGCCGGGGCCGTGCACCTGGACACGCGGGTTGCCTTCGTACCGCTCGACGGTGGCGGTGCTGCCGAAAATCTTGGTGCGCTCGCAGCGGTTGACCACTTCGGCACCCATCTCAGCGCCACCGGGATAAATGCCGATGGCTTCGCGCGGCACGCCGGCCTCGAAGAAAGCGGCGGCCATGCGATAGGGCGTCCACGGTTCTTGCGGGCCGGGCTTGAGCACCAGGCCGATCTGCATCGGAATGACCGGCAGCCAAAGCGTATGCACGCCGGGAGAGTTTGAGGGCAGGACCATGCCGAGGACCGAAGCCTGTGCCTGATAACTGATGGTCACGCCGCGCGACTCGACGCCGTAGCCGCGGGTCAGGATGTCCAAATCCAGCCCGCGCGTCAGTGCGTCGAGGATGCGGTCCATGTTAGAGAGCACGAAATGGTTTTTGGCCATGTTAGACTTGCACAGGTGTTCCGGCAGTCCGGTGGAAGCCGATTGCTGGCGGGCGAAATCGTCCGGCGATTGCGTGCCATCGCCCAGGGGCAGCGTGGCGTCCTTGTACAAATCGGCCGCCTTCTTCATCAGCTCGACGAGTTGGCGGCAAGGGATGTCGCGCAGGACATCGCGGGCCCGTTGGGCCTGGCGCATGTCGCGACCGAGCAAGCCGGGGTTGGCCTGGCTTACTTTGGCCAGGGTTTCACCGGTAATGAAGTGAACGACCGGGTCGAGTTCGAGGCTGGTGTAGGGCTGGCCCCAACGCAGAATTGGAATGTTGACCATAGCGATTATTAAAGCGTGATGTTCTCGCCGTCACGGGCGAAAGAAAAGGGTATGTTGCCTAGCAATTTGCGGGCAAGAACTTCGGTCTTGGGCAGGGCTTCCCAGTGCCGGCGGCTGACATGGATAAACACGATGCGCTTGATCTCCCGGCCTTGCAGATAGAGAAACAGGTCCTTGGGTTTGAAATGGGCCAGTTCGCAGACCAGCAGGTCGAGCGGTTTCTCCACCAAAGGCGCCAGGTCATCGACGGCGCCAAGGTCGGCGCTGTGCGCGATGCGCACCGGGTCCGATTCGAGCAGGAAACTGTAGGCGGCGAAGCTCTGGGGGTGGTTCTTCTGGAAAGCGCGGCGCAGGCCCTCCAAGTGAGTCGTAGGGAAAGGCGTGACGCGAACGTCCTCCGTTATCACGGACCGGCCGGTTTCCAAGGGTTGAAATTGCAGCCGGAACGCCAGCAGTTCATCGAAAATGTAAGCGGCATTCAACATCTGCCGGACGGGCGCGATGCCATCGGCGGGCAAATGGACTGGCAAATCCTTCCGGCGTTTTTCGAGCCAGAATCCTTGCATGAGCATGAAAAATCCGCTGATATGATCGCAATGCAGGTGGGAAATGAAAATGCGGTCGATGGCGTCATACTTGAGGCCGGTGTTCTTGAAATGGCGGCTGACCGGCTCGCCGCAATCGATCAAGAGGTTGACCTGGCCGAAACGGTAGAGAAAGGAGGAGTGAGACCGGTCTCCACAGGGCCAACCATCGCCGATGCCAAAACAGTGTAAGGAAATTGGGCGCATTCGATCATGGCCGGCCTGCCGGCCACGAATGATGGCGAGACGTATAAACCCTGGCCGCAGGATTGCAAGCTTAGAGCGTGCAGCTTAGAGCGTGCATGGAAATTCCAGACCGCCCTTTCGTCCTCGTTCTCGTCGTCCTCCTCGTCCTCGAAAATGAAGGCAGCATCGAGGACGAGGACGAGAACGACGACGAGGACGATGCCTCCAATTGATTTTCCGTACACGCCGTTAGAGAAGCCAATCCATTGACAGCCGCTGATTCCGGTAATGCGTGATGGTGAATTCCGGGCACTGCAACAGGGTCGCCACGGCTTCAAACTGGTCTTCAAACGGCGGAAAGAACGCGTCCCCCTCCACGACTCGCTTCACCAAAGTGAGATAAAGGTCGGAGCAGAGCGGCAAAGCCTGCTCATAAACTTGCGCCCCGCCGCAGATGAAGACCTCGCGCCGTTCCAGCGCCGGATTCACCTGGCTTAGGTCTGAAATCGTTTGCACGCCGGCGATCAGTGAGTTGCTTCGCGTCAGGACGAGGGTGGTCCGGTTGGGCAACGGTTTGCCGATGGACTCGAACGTTTTGCGGCCCATGATGAGGATATGGCCCGTGGTCATTTTCTTGAACCAGCGAAAGTCTTTCGGCAGATGCCACGGAATCCGGTTGCCCTGGCCGATCACCCGGTTTTGGGACATGGCGGCGATGGCTTTAAAATACCTCATCCGGGTAAATGTCTGGGGTCTCCCGTGCCCCGTGCCAGATGGTCAAGATCAACCAACTCCTTGAGGCTGTCTATGCTGCGTGGCGTCCAGATGATTTTGTAATCCATTCGTCAAGTATTTTGACGACCTCTTCTTGGGCCGATCCTTCGCCGCGGTCGCTTTGGGCCAATCCCTCCTTCACGGACGCCAGCAGCCTGAGTTCATCGAGGATTTCCGTCAGGGAAGCCCGGTCCGGCATCTGTCGCACGGCATCCAAAACCAATTGCCTGTCGTTCATTCGCAAGACTTTGCGGCCCAACTGAGACAAGTGCAAATTCTAAACCGCAATCGACGCCCTGATGGCCGGATGCGGATCGTAACCCGCCAGCTCAAAATCTTCATAAGTGAAATCACGGATGTTCCGCACGGCCGGGTTCAGTTTCATCTGGGGCAAGGGCCGGGGCTGGCGGGAGAGCTGCAAGTTGGCTTGTTGGAGATGATTGCGGTACAGGTGCAAGTCGCCGAAAGTATGGACAAACGTTCCCGGTTTAAGTCCGCACACCTGGGAGACCATCATCGTCAGCAGAGCGTAAGAGGCGATGTTGAAGGGCACGCCCAAAAACAGATCGGCGCTGCGTTGGTACAGTTGGCAGCTCAACTCGCCCTCTTGCACGAAGAATTGAAACAAAGCGTGGCAGGGCGGCAGCGCCATCTGGTCAAGCTCCCCGACATTCCAGGCGCTGACGATGTGGCGGCGGCTGTCCGGTCTGGTCTTTATTTGTTCGATCACGCGGTCGATCTGGTTGATGGACCGCCCGTCCGGCGCGCGCCAGTCGCACCATTGCGCGCCGTAAATCCGGCCCAAGCTGCCATGGGCATCGGCCCACTCGTCCCATATTGTGACGCCGCGTTCATGGAGATACTTGATATTGGTGTCGCCCCGCAAGAACCAGAGCAGTTCATGGACGATCGATTTCAAATGGAGCTTCTTGGTCGTCAGCAGCGGAAATCCGTCCCCCAAAGGAAAGCGGGCCTGGGCGCCGAACACCGCGTACGTTCCCGTGCCGGTACGGTCGGCTCTGCATTTTCCGTGTTCGAGCACGAGGCGCAAAAGTTGATGGTACTGAATCATGCCTGGTTCGCAGCTTGAGTTTCGAGTGCCGCATCATCGGCCATGCTCGAGCATTCTGCAATGCGGATTTCTTGGTCCAGTACGGTCAGCCGGCGGAGGGCGGTTCCGGGTTGACTTTTTCAAATCTCAAATCTCCGGCCACGTCGTCCAAAAACACCGCGATCAGCCTTTGCAGGTCTCGTTCTTCCTTGGCCAGGAACCAAACCAAAGCGCCCAGACTGAGGAGCAGAAATGAAAGCCACCATAGAGTCTGGACCAGCGCGCTGATGATCAGCAGTTCCAAGCCCAAGCCGGCCCAAAAAGTCACTTTGGCCAGCAGCGTCCAAGCCGGACGGAGGCGGCACCGTATCAATTGTTGGCCTGGGCCGAGAACTTCGGTGACCGTCGTCAACTGCAAATGACTCCAGCGGCTCCCGTAAATCTCGACATCGCAATGGTTCCAGCCGGCGTCAGCTTTGTTTTGCCAGCCTTTCTGGTCGAGCCGCTCCATGATCACCCGGAGAAAATCGAGCCGGTCCAAGCCGCGCGGGTTCCAATATTGCAGGACATCGTATCTTTGGCCTTGGCGGTCGCGGCTGAGCGAATCGAGCGATTCATAGCCGGCCAGGGGCGTGCGCGGCACTCTCAGGCGCCCTTGATACCGGGCCCACCCGCGCACGATGGGCTGCAAGAAAAACAACAACGCCACCAAGGGACGAGACCAGAGTTTTTTCTTCGCTTTCGGCAATTCAGCTTGCACCGCCGCCGCGCCGCAGACAGCGAGGGGAACCAGAAGACCCGTGATGGCCAGCGGGACTAAAATGTCGAACATCCCCCCTAAAATGAGGAGCGGCATGGCAATGAACACATAGTACTCCAGGCTGGTTAGCAGCATGAGAGTGAAAGCCGGCTGCGGCGTGTAAAGCGTTTGAAAGAGCGCGCTCCCGAACAACCCGTGGTAAATCATGGGGGAACGCGTTATCAGCCCAAATTTGGCGGCCGAGTAAATCCGGCCTTGCCATTGGCTCCCGCCAAACCAGTTGAAGTATTCCGGATGCCGGTGCACCA
Source organism: uncultured Verrucomicrobiota bacterium (assembly GCA_964363225.1). Taxonomy (GTDB): domain Bacteria; phylum Verrucomicrobiota; class Verrucomicrobiia; order Limisphaerales; family CAYIIH01; genus CAYIIH01. Next base: position 6,452 of record CAYIIH010000330.1, read on the forward strand.
GCAAGGCCTCCGCCTCGCCATAACCTTCCTGCTGCTTCAGATAGTCCCGAATCGTCGAACGCCGGTAGTGCCAGACAAAACCAGCCGGGCTGAATCCCACCCTCAAGCCCCGTTGCTGCAAACGCCAGCAGACATCCACGTCATCGCCCGCCTTGCGGAACAATGGGTCAAACCCGCCAATCTCATGCAGCGCCCATTTGTAAAAGGCCATGTTGCAGCCTGGCACATGCTCGGCCAGCCGGTCAGTCAACATGACATGCGCCGGGCCTCCCGGCGAGACCATGATGGCGGCCGCCACCGACGAATCGTCGGCCGGCAACAGATTATGCCCGCCCATGGCCGCAAATTGGCTGTTCAACAAATCGCCGACCAAATAATAAAGCCAGTCCTCATCCGCCCGGCAGTCCGCATCGGTAAAAGCTACAATGTCTCCGCGCGCCGCTTCAATCCCGGTATTGCGTGCCGTGGAGAGTCCCAGGTTGGCCGGGTGACGAAGGGTGTGGAAATCGGGATAGCGGGCGGCAATCTCAGCCGTGGCATCGGTCGAGCCATCGTCCACCAGGATGACTTCGTAAGCCGGATAATTCAGATGCTGCAGCGAATCGAGGCAGGCGGGCAGCGTGCGTTCGCCATTGTAACAAGCCACCACCACCGACACGAGCGGCGTCTGCGGCAAGGGAAAGAAGGGCGCGCTGCGGAATAACGCTTCCACCACAGCAAACGAGGCCTTCGGCTGCCGCTCGCGTGTCGTCAGGCCAAAGGCCCAGTCGGTCACTTGCTGCCCGTCTTTGAACCAGTCATCGGTAAAACTGTACACCACGGCCCCGGCCAGCCCGCTCCGGAAGGTCGTTTCAATCGTCCAGGCCAGTATCTGGCTTTTCCGCTCTTCGCTTTCCCGCAAGGAATCGATGCCGAATTCACCCAGGATCAGCGGCTTGCCATCGGCAATCATCTGCAGCCGGGCCAGGTAATTGGCAAACGGCCTTGGCTCGTGGAGGTAAACGTTGAAACAATGGAAGTCGATGCTCTGCGGCCGGAGAAATTCCGTGGGTGGATAATTTCCGAAGGTGCAGAGGCACGCCGGTTCGATCGCTTTGACGATCCCGGCCAATTCATCAATGAAATCCGCCACCGCGCCCGCTCCGCTCCACCGGACAATGTCGGGCGAAATCTCATTGACGACGCTGAGGGCGCAGACGGCTGGGTGGGCGGCGCACGCTTCGGCGGCCTGACGGACGACGGCGCAGGCCCGGAGGCGTGTTTCCTCAGCGTCAAGAAAGCAAACATGCTTGTTCCAGGGGACATCCACCAGCAGTTTGAGATCATACTGGGCGGCCAGATCGAGAAACCAGCGGGGTGGCATGCAATAAACGCGCAGCAGATTGGCTCCGAGCCGCCGGATTTGGTCAAAATCCCGCTCCGTCTGTTCGGGTGAGGCGAAAGGCTCCTCGCGCTGATGAGGGGCGAACGGTCCGTACGTTACCCCTTTCAGAGACATCTTTTTTTCGCCGAGGCGAAAGAACTTGCCATCCACTCTGACGCGGAGGCGGTCTGGAACAGAAGCGGCCACGGGTTTTAGACGGTCCAGTCCGGCAGTTTAATCACCCCTTGGCTTGGGAATCAGAGCCGCTTTCCTCCGGCCCTGCCCTTCTTTGGTTTTTAGCGCTCGACGCGCGATTGTCGCGCCTTAACAATCCGGAGGATGCAGCAACTGCCAACTACGAAGTCGTGTTTCGTTTGCGGCTCCGCGAATCCCCTCGGCCTCAAACTCCAATTTGAAACGGATGGGACAGTGGTGCGCACCCGGTTTGTGCCGCGGCCTGAACATGCCGGGTTCCAGCAAACCGTGCATGGCGGAATCATCGCGACGCTCCTGGACGAAGTGATGGTTTGGGCCTGCGGCGTTCAGACCCGGCGCTTCGCTTATTGCGCCGAATTAACCGTGCGCTTCGTGCATCCGGCGCGTCCAGGCGAAACCTTGCTGGCCACGGGCGAACTGGTCAGCAACCGGCGCCACCGCTTGTTCG
>CAYIIH010000330.1:8578-9685 GCA_964363225.1 uncultured Verrucomicrobiota bacterium
GAAACCTTGCTGGCCACGGGCGAACTGGTCAGCAACCGGCGCCACCGCTTGTTCGAGGCGCAAGCGGAGTTGCGCAACGAGCAGAACCTGGTCCTGGCCACCGCCAAAGGAAAATATTTGCCGTTGAAAGACCAGGAGATGAACGAGGCCCTGGCGGATTTCGACGGGGATGTCGGCGGCCTTTTTCTTTGAGCCGGAAATAGCCGGCTATTTGAAATCCAAGCTCAAGCGGTTCCGCTCCAGGACGCTGCCTTCGACCAACGCCAGTTGGGCCAGGGCATTGTTGTAATCGGCCAGGGAGCGGATTTCGTCGGAGCGCCGGGCGGTCAGGTCGCGCTGCAATTGGAGCACAAAGAAGCTGGTGCTCTTGCCGTTCTCGAGTTTCTTTTGCTCGGCCTCAAGGGCCGCTTCGGCATACAGCCGGGCCTGGCGTGTGGCTTCGACGCGTTCCAAGTTGGTTTGGGCGACTTTGACCGCGTTGTCGATCTCGACCAGGATATCTTGCTCCTTCTTTTTCAGGAGGAGTTTGGCCTGTTCCTTTTGCGCTTTGCTGATGTTGTAACTCTGGCGCGCGGCGCGGTTGCCCAGGGGAATGCTCAATTCGGCTCCGTACAGATAGAAGGGATTGCTGCCTTCGCCGATCTTTCCAAAGGTCCGGCTAAACTCACTCCCTTGGCCGGCAAATCCGTACCGGCCAATCACGTCCAGTTGCGGGAACAATTGATTGCGGTCCAGGCGCAAGTTGATATCGGTGCGGTCCAAGTCCAGCCGGGTCTGAAGCAAGTCAGGGCGGAGCGACAGTCCTTTCTTCCAGCTTTCCTGCAGGTCAAATATCGCCGGCACCGCCATCAGGCTTTCCGCCGGCAGAAGGGTGATCTCGTGCCATTGGACATAATCGTCAGTCAACAGATTCTTCAACGCATTTTCCCGTTCCGAAAGCGCCCTTTGGGTGATGAGCAGCGCGGCCTTGCTGGCGGCGACTTGAGACTCCGCCTGCTTTTCATCCAGCGGCGCCATGGCCCCGACCTCGACGCGCTTCCGGTTTTCCGCGAGCAGCCGCCCGGCCAGTTCAAACGCTTTCTCCTGCACTTTGACGTCTTCGCGGGC
>CAYIIH010000331.1:0-9660 GCA_964363225.1 uncultured Verrucomicrobiota bacterium
CTCCGTTGGTTGCGGCTTCGCCGCGCTGGGCTGTCTCGCGGGTTTCCAACCCGCACGGGCTGCCTGATCGGGACGCGGTGGATAGGTCGAGCGGTCTGCCGACTGGAAGTCGGCGCTACGCTAAACCTGAAAGGAGCAGTTGTTGGCCGCAAAAGAACACAGAGATCACAGCGCGGCCAAGCCGCAACCAAAGAAGATGGAGGATGGAGGATAGAGGATGGCGACCGCAGCGCAGCGTTGGGTGTCCACGCTTTAGCGTGTCCCATCCTGGCCCGCATCTGTCTCCAAAGCACGCTAAAGCGTGGACACCAAACGTCCCCGGAAATTGTGCTTAAGCTGAGAAGACTTTTATGGATAGTAGTACAAAGAAAAGAAGTTGAAGCAGACGATCCACTCACCTCGCAGGTGAGCCTGCCTGCCGGGGCGGCGCAGGCAGGCATGGCCGCGATCCTTCCATTCATGCCGTCCTCTCTTTTTGTGTTCTTTGCGTTCTTGGGCGGCTAAAGGTTGTTGTGCCTTGGGCGTCTCTGCGCTAAAACCGTTCATCACGGATTTGCCGATAGAAGTAATGGAAATGGTCCAAATACCCCGCCAGACTGGGATAACGTTCCAGATGTTTGTCCACCTCGGCCAATGGGTCGTCGAAGTAGCCTTGCCAGACCCGGAAGGCCTCGGGCTGATAGCGCAGGACAAAGGCCAGTCGCTCCCGCGTTTTGGCCTCGTCCCGGCCCAAGAGCCGGCTCAGATGGAGATAATACGCCCCCAGAAAAGGCGAGTCCGGATACCCGTCCTGGAGCGCCTGTTCGAGAAACGAGAGGGCCAGCGGCCGGTTCAGGACCATCTCGGCGGTCAGGGCCTTGAAGGCATGAAGGATCGACAAATCCAATCCGTTCCCGGACATCAGGTCCAGATGCTCGAGCGCGTCCTGGATTCGGACCTGCTTCAGCCACCGCGAAAACAGGGCCCGGTTTTTTTCCAATCCCGCCGCCGAGTTCGTTTCGGAGGGCATTCCGGGGTTGGCTGTCTCCGGCTGGGCGGCATACAGCATCATGGCACGGTGAATGAGCAGCAATTGATCGAGGTGGGCCTTAGCCGCCAGGAGATGCGGCCCGGGATTCTGCGGCTGCCATGCCAGGGTGGCTTCGAGATGACTCGGGGCCCGTCCCCTCGAGAAGCAGAACAACCCATACTGGAAATCGCTCATCACCATCCGGAAACTGGCATACCCCATGGCCGCCGTCACCCCAAGACCGGCCAGCAGCGCCATCCTTGCCCCCCACCAGACCCCCACTGCTGTTGAATTAAGGCCCGAACACGCTAAAGCGTGGACACCAAACGCGCCGGAACCCGTTTGGTGTCCACGCTTTAGCGTGTTCCCTCTTACCGACCGGCTCGCTAATTCAACGACAGTGCACCAGACCCCCGGGCCGCTTCGGGGAAACCAGCCGGCTGCAACCGGAGCGCCAAGCGAAACATCTCCCGTTTCCCCAAGCGCCCCTCCTTCGACTTGGCTCCGGTGGTTTCCAGCCTTGAGCGGCGGGCCTTGGGTTTCCGATCCAGCACCGGGCCTCGACCATGCCAAAGCCAATCCCAACAACACCCAAAACCCCCAGGCGCTCACCGCCATGTGAAACCCAAACGAACTGGCGGCCGCGCTCACACAAAAAACAACCAACCCCAGCACACAACAGAGGGCCAGCAGTTGCCGCCGCCGCTGGTTCGCCCCTCCCGCATTTGGGCCACCCCCAGCCAGCCGTCTTAAGGGCGTCCACAGGACTGCCGCCAGAAACAGCCCCAATAGGACCAGTCCCACCAGGCCCAACTCCCCAAGAACCTGAAAATATTGGTTGTGCGCCCGGGCTGGTGTGTAGTCTTCGTCATTCATGAAGTAGCCCCAGGGCAAATGGTCCTGGAAATAGAGCCCCCGGTAATGACGATAGCCCGACCGGAAACTGCCCGCCCCTTGGCCGGCCAGCGGATTCGCCTTGAACATCTCGCCACAAGCCGCCCAATATTGAAAACGCGCCTGCAAGTTCTGGTCCATGACCGCCTCGGGTTGCAGCCGGTCCGCCAAGGTCAGGGTGTTCCAACCGTTGAACAGGGTGGGCCGGGTCTGAACCAGGGTCATGGCCTCCGCCAACAGGACAATTAACCCCAGACGGCGAAAGACCGGCCGACTCAATACCGCCGCCGCCCCGTCTTTGCCCAAACCAGCCCGTTCTCGCCTCGAGAGCCAAACCAACCCAACCCCGCCGACCAGGACCGCCGCCCAGAGACCGAGCATCGGCGACCGTTCCCCCGTCTGCAGCATCACCCAGAAAAACAAACCAAAACAGACCAGCCCAAGCCCGCGCCACAACCGGAGCGGATGAAAAAGAAACAACCCAGCCGTTAATGGCAGGAACATGGCCAATACCTCGGCCGCCTGAAGCCGGCTCAGCCCCCCCCAGTGTCTCATGGCAAAACCGCCCAGATAATACTGGCCAATCGCGGCCACGCACAACATCCCAAACCCGGCCAAAACCACTCCGAGAAAGGCCCCCCGAAACGATTCGCGCCTGACCGCGAGACTCAACAACCCCCCATAGACCAGGCAACCCAGCCAGGAACCCGCCCAGTACCATCCCCAATAAGGCGAGGGCGACCAAAAAACCGATGCCACCGACCAGACCAGCAACAGCGCGCCCAGCACCCAAATCCATGTCTCGCCATTCCGCCCCACAAGACCCGCTCCTTCACCGAGAGCGGGGGCTGGCGGCACTCGCCCCTCCGATGGAACAGCGCCAGCCAAGGCCCCCATCGAGCCCAAACGCCTGGCGCTCCACTGAAACGTCTGCCGGAACTCTGGGCGCTGACAGACTGCCCCACCCAGACTGCCCCCCTTCCACAACTCGACGGCCAGCGCCACCAACGCCAAAAGCAAAATACAAACCAAGAAAAACTCCTGGTAAACCAGGGCGTCCAGCGACAGCGCATACCGTTTCATGACCAGCAACAGCAAGAGCGACGAATAAAGCAACACCCGCTCGTGCCCGGCCCCTTCGTTAAATCCCCGCCGAAGCCCCGCGAACACGGCTCGAAGACTGGCTTTCATTCAATAAATAAACCTGAAAGGAGCAGTTCAGCCGCAAAAGATCAATCGGGCTCGAACCAGAATTTCTTGAGCGGGCACGAGTGCCAAAGATGAACCTGAAAACGGCATTTCAAACCGCGAAATACGCGAAATACGCGAAAGGAGAAGGAGTTGAGCAGGAAAGTGTGTTCATCCAATTGGTGAACCGGGCATTTTCCCCAACCCATTCTGTTTTGGCGTATTTCGCGTATTTCGCGGTTCCAACTTCTTTTTCTGGGATGAACAATGGGTGGATTTGGTTAGATTCTCCAATACATGTCAAGACCCATTCGCGCTTTTTTCGGAACCGCAACCGGGCTATTTCGTCTGCTTTGGCTGGAGCGGGGCCTTGCCGGTGGAACGTGGCTGGGTTTGAACTGGGCGCGAGTGGCGGCGGACCTTGCGGATGAACCTAAACGGAGCCGTTCAACCGCAAAAGAACACAGAGATCGCAACGCGGCGGAGCCGCAAGCAAAGGAGCGCCGACATTCTTGTCGGCCTGCCTGCGCCGCCCCGGCAGGCAGGCTTGGGCGCCGGCGCGCGATTCGGGCCGACAAGAATGTCGGCGCTCCTGCGCCACGCCTGAAAACCCTTGCGGCCCGCAAGGATTTGGACGGATTGCAGTGCAGAGAGACAGGCAGTTCTGAAGGCAAACGCCGTCACCCAAAGGGTGACCATCAATCGCCCACTTAAATTCCTTTCTTTGTGACCTTTGTGTTCTCTTGTGGCCATTCAACTGCCCTTTTTAGGATGAAGTATTTCGTGCTGCCGGCGGCCGGCCGGTTCCGGCGCCGCCGGTTCCTCCGCCCGTCGGCGGGGCCCAAGGGCGGGCCAGGCTGAGGCACGATCTGAACCGGAAGGGGCTGCCGCCGTCGGGGCCGCGGCAGCGGCGGCGGACCTTGCGGATGAACCTAAACGGAGCAGTTCAACCCAGAAAAAGAAGTTGGAACCGCGAAATACGCGAAATACGCCAAAACAGAATGGGTTGGGGAAAATGCCCGGTTCACCAATTGGATGAACACACTTTCCTGCTCAACTCCTTCTCCTTTCGCGTCTTTCGCGTCTTTCGCGGTTTGAAATGCCGTTTTCAGGTTCAATTCATGCCGTCCTCTCTTTTTGTGTTCTTTGCGTTCTTTGGCGGCCATTTCAACTGCCGGATTTAGGTTCAAGGAGAGGACTGCTGCTGACCCGTATCTGTTGAGCGTTTCCGCACCGGATCGTAGCGCAGACTTCCACTCTATAAGTATCTGGCCAAATCGTCGCGGGCGGCGACGATTTTTCGCCGGAACGGAGCGCCGACATTCTTGTCGGCCCGAAGCGTGCGCCAGCACCGAAGCCGACAAGAATGTCGGCGCTCCGTTGGTTGCGGCTTCGCCGCGCTGGGCTGTCTCGCGGGTTTCCAACCCGCATGGGCTGCCTGATCGGGACGCGGTGGACAGGTCGAACGGTCGGCCGACTGGAAGTCTGCGCTGCGCTCAACAGATACGCTGCCGCGGCCGCCGCCGCCGTGAGGAGGCTCTGACTTTCCACCCGCCTTCTCGTGCGGGCGAAAGCCCGAAAGACAGAGGGGACGCTTGGATAGGCTGGACGAGCCCCTCTGTATTTATGGCGTTGACCATCAACACGTCTGGCTGGTTGGGTCTCACTCCACCAGGTGCGGGGTCAGGAAGATGATGAGTTCGTTCTTCTGTTTCGACTGAAAGGTTCCTCGGAAGAGTTTGCCCAGGAGCGGAATGTCTCCCAGGAAAGGAATTTGGCGGACGGTTTTCGTGCTTTTGTCCTGAATCAAGCCCCCGATGATGATGGTTTCGCCATCCTTCACCCGGATCAGGGAAGAGCTTTGCTTGATATCGAGGATGGGGGCGCTGACAAAATTAGCGGCCGATCCTGACGATTCGACCCCAGCCAGCCTGGTAATGACGGGTGTAACGTCAAGGGTGATCCAGCCGTTGCTGGAGATTTGAGGAGTAATGACCAGGATCGTTCCCTCCGTAATCAGTTGGAAGGAATTGTTCTGGAAGCTGCCGCCAGCCCCGCCGAGAGAGCCGGCGATAAAGCCGCTCGAACTGCTGAAGAACGGCCGATCGGTTCCGACTTTAATGATCGCCGTCTGATTGTTGAGCGACCGCAGCCGGGGCTGCGAAATTGCCTTCAGTTCGCCTTGCTCTTTCAAGGCTTCCACGGCCGCGGCAATTTGCCCGTACTGGGCCGCCCCTCCCGGAAAAGTGGCGATGACGCCGGCCGTCTTGCGAGCGATTCCGCCGCCGAAAGGCGACTGCACAATGTTGCTGACTCCGACGGTGAGGTCGGCTTGTTTGATGACTCGCTGCCAATCGACGCCCAGATGGAATTGATCGTTCAGAGCCACCTCGTAAATCTTGGCTTCGATGTCCACCTGGCGGTGAACCGTCTCCTGCATCAGGCGGAGGAAGCGTTCGATGTCTTTGATCACCTTCGGGCGGTCGGTGACCTGAATGAGACCGGCCATCTTATCAACCAATATCTTGCCGTTGCTCGACATAAATTGCTTCAGTTGCGTCTCCAAGTCTTTCCAGAAATCGATGGTGTCTTGGTTCATAATTGATACTGACGTGCCTCCTCCTCCTCCGGTGCCACCACCCTGGGCTCCTCCTCCTCCGGCGCCACCACCCTGGGCTCCTCCTCCTCCGGCGCCGCCACCCAGGCCGCCGCCACCGCCACCCAGGCCGCCGCCGCCACCACCCAGGCCGCCGCCTCCTCCGGCGCCACCACCCTGGCCGCCGCCACCGCCACCGGCGGCCAAAGACGCGAAAGTGGAGCCAAAGCCAGTGCGCGTCAACCGTGGATAGTTGATGGTGAAGATGCGGGTTTCCGTCGTATGAACCCGGATCAAACCATTCTTCTCCTCCCAGTGAAATCCATGCGCATCCAAGAAGGCCTCCATCATGGTGTCCAAGGGAAGGTCTTGGAGATCGACGGTGATCTGGCCGGCCACATCCATATCTGGCACGATGTTGAGTTTGTTGGCCCGGGCAAACAGGGCCAGGGCTTTCGTCAGTTCCAGGTTCTCGGCTCGGAATGAGTAAAGGGGTTTGACTGGGTTGGCCTCGGCGGCCTGCGGGGGCGAAGGTTTTGCGGCCGCACGCCGGAGGATTTCCGCTTCCAACTCGAGGATGTCCTGGGGAACCTCGTTGGTTGGAACGGTCAACGGCTGCGTCGGGGCAGGGATCGGAGTTGAGGAAGGGGGCGAGTTGCTTGGGGAACCGGGCAGCGAAGCAGGCTGGGCGGCGGGCGGATTTTCGGCAAGCTGGCTTTGGCAAACCCAACCCACAGCCGCCACGAGCGCCAGCCCGATGGCCCGTAGTAACCGCAGGCGGGAAGGCCAGGGGATCCGCCGGTTAATCGTCATTTTCGTTAATTGGACTTGCGCTCATGGTCGGTTTTGCCCTGGGGTCTGGCCGGCGGTGGTGTGGGGATGGGTTGGGCCGCGGGAGGCGGGGTGGCGATTTTGAAGCTGACACGCTCGAGGCCAGTAGGGCTTTGCACTTGGACGGAATCGTTTTCGATGGACTGGACTTTGAATCCCTCGATGGTTTCGCCTTCCCCGACGATTTGGCCATTAATGACCGCGAAACGGCCGCCGGTTTGGCGCCAGATCGCGCTCAGGTTCAAGATGTCTGGCGCGGCCCCGGCAACCTGGCGAGCCTCTTCCGCGGCCGAGAGGGTGCGCTTAAACGGATCGCGGCCCCGGGCCATGATCCAATCGACGGCCGTGAGATCGATGGGATTGGCTGGGAGCACTTGCGGCTCCGGCGAGGCGACCTTGGTGGTGAGGGGTTGCGGGACGGTGAGAGCGGCCGGGGGCGAATTGGTGCTGGTTTTCGGTGGGGCTGGGCGGCGGGGGAACAGGGTGCGATAAACCAGGAACACGGCCAGCAGAACAAAGAGCCCGACGGCGTAAGGATTGCGCAAGAGTTTGTTCATGGCCGATTGGGGCTGACCAGGTTCGTGCTCGTCAAGTTTGTGCTCACGTTGGTGTGCCACAGCCAGAGTTGCAGGTTGACTTTGGCCCGGGTGACGCCGAGGCCTTGGCCCGCGGCGGCCAGTTCGACCAGGTCGGCGCGTTTGGCCTGGTTGGTCGAGAGACTGTGGGCGAACTGGAGCAAACGGTGGTAAAGGGGCGTGGCACTGGGTTGTTCCGGTCCGGCCGGCTCGAGTTCGCAGAGCGCCACGAGGTTGGAGAGGGCCAGGTCTGGCTGGGGCAGGAGGCGGCCCGCGCTGAGCGAGTCTTTGACTTTCAGGCCGGACAAACCGGCCTGCTCCCGGATTTGCAAGCGCCAGGCGTCCAGTTCATCTTCGGTCTTAAAGATCAATTCGTTGGCTTTGGCGTAGTTGCTTTCGAGTTGGGCGATCTGCTGGGTTGTCCATTGGCCTTTGAGCCGATCGACCTCGGCCGCCAGTTGCGGGACCTTTTCGATGTCCGCCTCGAGGGCTTTGACTTGAGGATAGCGTGAGCGGATGGTCCACCCGACCAACCCCAGGGAAGCCATGACCAGCGCCGTCAGAATCAGACGGCCCACCGTTTGCGGCGATAATTTGATCGCGTTTTTGAGCCGGGCGAGGCGCATGGCGCTTTTCATGGCATTGTGCCTTTCGCCAGGGCGACGCGCGGTGGTTTTTGGGGATCGGTGGCACCCTCGCGCATGAGGCCTTCGATGAAGAAGGCATTGTCGGTGGTGGCACTCAGGCTGCGGAGGAGGCTGCTGCTGCTGCTGGCCGAGGCGGCGGACTTACCGCCGCGCAAGGCGCGCAGGGTGCTGTTCGTGATGGTCAGATGGTAAGGACCGCTTTGGAGCCGGCTTTCGAGCACCTCCAGGTTCTCGGTCATGGCCGTCTGGACAGGCTGGCCTTCGGCAGGTTGGACTAAACCCGCCAAGCGGAGCTGCCAGAGTCCTTCCTGCGGCTCGAGTCGCCCGAGGCGGAAGTCGGTCACGACCAGTTTTTCGGGGAGGTTTGCCAGGTACCCGAGAAACCAGCCGGCCACGGGCGGGATGGTTTTGTCCAGGAAATCGGTAAAAACCTGTTGTCGCGCCCGGTCGGCCTGGAGAAGGTTGAGTTGTTGTTTTTCCAGCAGGAGTTCCTGGCGTTTGGGTTCCAGGCGGACCCTTTCGCGAGTTCGTTTTTGCAAGAGGGTTTCCACGTAGGCCGTGACGGCTACGCAGCAGGCCATCAAGAGGGCGACCAGGGCGGAGGTGACGCGGAAGAGGATGCGCCGCTGGGGCGCTTTTTGCATTTCTTTGGTGATGAGGTTGGCGGAGGCGGCAGGCGGCAGGGCTAAAGCTTCCTGGATCCAGAAGAACGGTCCCACGGGCTCCGGACAGACCTGAACGGGGAGGTCCAGGGTCCGTTGCAAATAGGCGACGTGGTCTTGGGCGCCGTGGCCGAGCAACCAGATGCCATCGACGTTGGTGTTGAAGCGTTGTTTGGTGAAGAGGGTGGTGCGTTTGACTTCCGCGATCGTATGCTCGAGGTCCGTTTGCCAGGTGGCACCGAGAAAACGGCCCAGGAAGATTTCGCCGCTTTTCCGTCCGATGAGCAGGGCGGTGCTGCCTTCGGTCTCGGCGGCCAGGAGAGTGGTTTCTCCCGGTTTCAGAGGCAGGTGGGCGAGTTGGCTTTGCAACAGGGCAGTGGTCGGGAAGAGTTTGACGAGGTGCAAGTTGATTTCCCGGCAGGAGCGCACCAGGTCCTGCAGGATCGTTTGCGGGAAGGTGTAAAGCAGGATGCCATGGGCGCTTTTGGTGGGCAAGGCGCCTTGGTAGCTCCAGGCCGCTGGTTCATCGAACGGTTTGACTTGCTGGGCGCGGCGTTCGAGGAAGGCGGCGAGGTCGCGGCCTTCAACCGGAGGCGCTTCGACCAACTGCAGGGCCAATTGCGGATGGGCCAGGACCAGGGCCGCGAGGAATCCAGTGTAGTGGGTTTGCTGGACCGCCTCTAGCAGGATGGGCTTGAGATCATCAGCCACGCCCACCAGTTGAGGACATTCCCATTGGCCCGTGACTGTGCCCTTATGCAGGGCCACGACTTTGAACCGGCCATTGATCCAACTGAGGCCGAGAATGAGCTTATGCATGGGACGGGGCCGGAATGTCCGGAGGCACCGCCCGAGGAGGCAAGCGACCCGCTCCAGAACATTGAAAAATGTCAGGTTGCATAACTTGATCTGTGGCGCGGCGCGGCTTCAGATCGACAAGGAACGCCCGGGCCATCGCGATCACGTTATAACTTCACGGGGCGGGTTTGCAAGCCATTAATTCTAAAAAGGGCAGTTGAATGGCCACAAGAGAACACAAAGATCACAAAGAAAGGAATTCAAGTGGGCGATTGATGGTCACCCTTTGGGTGCCGGCGTTTGCCTTCAGAACGGCCTGCCTCTCTGCACTGCAATCTGTACGAATCCTCGCGCGCCGCGAGGATTTTCCGGCGTGGCGCAGGAGCGCCGACATTCTTGTCGGCCCGAAGCGCACGCCGGCGCCAAAGCCTGCCTGCCGGGGCGGCGCAGGCAGGCCGAC
>CAYIIH010000332.1:0-9614 GCA_964363225.1 uncultured Verrucomicrobiota bacterium
TAACCGGCCGGAGTTTTAACGAAAGCCCACTCGTGCGCGCCCTGCGGCACATTCGCGTCGAACTTTTCCGCCTCAATCACGGCCAGGCCGGCATCGTCCTGCCGAATGGGTGGAAGAGTGATCGGCGGCCGAATGGTGGTGAAGCTGAAACTACTCGTAACACTGTTGCCAGCGGAATCGCTGTAGGTAATTTGGGCGGTGTAGGTCTTGGTGCCGGTCAGATTTCCCGGCGGGTCAGCCACCACTTTCACGGTCGTCCCCGAGACCGTAATGCCGGTCAGCGCCACGGACTGGCCCTCGAGTTTCACCTGAATCGAATTGGTGTTCACTTGAATTGCGCCGTTCGTAAAGGTGAACTCGAGTGCGCTTTCCACCGGGACACTCGCCGCGTTCGGAGTTGGAGAAACCGCGCTGATGAATGGCCGAGTGGGCGCCGTGATCTGCCGCCAGGCTTTAATCGCTTTCGGGTTGTTCCGATCATTAATGAGGATTTTTTCGCCCGTGGCAGAATCGACCGAAAACCACTCGAGGTTTGCGCCCCCAAGCCCTTCGTACCAGATCAGCCGGAACGAATAAATACCGGTTGTTTCCGACACTAAGCTGAACGTCGTGTCCGCTGAGGGGCGCCCTCCATCGAATCGTCCTAAAGCGGTGCGCAACACGTCTCGAGCATCTGGACCCGCAGCGAGCACAAAACCATCATCGCTGTTCACGCCCAAGGTGTATGCGCCTGCTGGCAGCTCCAGAAACGTCAGAATCTCCGCCGCAATGTTGTCGGTGTTGAACCCGTCCAGTCCTGGAATGCCGGGAATCGGCTCATCCGGCAACGAGGGCGCTCGAAAATTGCCCTGCTCGGCCCCGATCCCTTGCGCGTCCTGGTTCCAATTGATGACATCGGAATCCACGAAGAACCCGTCCGCGCCTGCCGCCGCCGTATTTGCTTCGTTCACATAAGGCTGTCCGGTGCCAGGGTCAATGAGAGTTCCCGCCAATTGCGCTTCGGCGCGTTGTTCTGAATTGGGCAAAGTGCCTGAAAAGGTGTTGGCCTCGACCACGCGAGCTTTAAATCCAGGCGCGCTCGTATCGGCTGATCCCGTTGGATAGGCCAGGCTCGAAGCCAGCGTCAGGTAATTGGCCACCACAAACTGCCAGGTGTTCGTGAAAGTCTGCGCTGGAGAAGCCGTATCGCTGAAAATCAACGTCACGGAGTGTGTCGAACTTGCCGGCAACAAATTCGGAGGCGACGCTGTCGCGGTTGTGACATTCCCGGATTGGCTCACAGAGGCAGCCAAAACGTTGCCATCCAATGTTATTTTAATTGCATCTTGTTTAACCTGAGTTGAACCGCCGTCCTCTAATTGCACAACAATCGGCGCATTGGGAGAGACTCCGGCTCCAATCGGCGACCGCGATTTCACAGACACCGGAAAGGTCGTTGAAATGGCCGATTCCGCAGGTCCCGGCTCGCTCGGAGCCGGCAGACTCGAAAGCTGGAGCAACACCGTATCCACCGCCGCGCCGTCTTCCCGCTGCGACAATCGGATTGTATAAATTCCAGGGGTGGAAATATTCCAGGTGGCTGGAACATTGTTGCCACTGGCATCCGTCCTCTCGAAGCCGGCCAAACCCTGCCAGGAATTGGCAAAGTCAGTCCGGGCACCTTGACTGAAGCGATACCAGTCGGCAATGGCCCCTCCCGTCCCATCAGCCAGCGGGACAACCCCGGCATACAGCGAATCATCGCTACCGCTGGCACCCCCCCAACGAAGAAAAAGCTGGTAGGTCCCAGTCGTCTGTATGTTGACCTTGAAATCCAACTTAGGATCCACATTGGCACCACCGCCCCCAGGCCCGTTGGGCAAAACCTGAACATAAGCGTTTCCACCAGCACTCGTAAAAGGCGGGTCCCCTGCATCATTCAAAAAATCGTTCCCATCTTCACTTGGCACCACGTGCCAGTGATGATCATCGCCAGCGGCGTGAAGGTGACGGGTGCGCTCGTGAAAATGCTCGGCTTCGATCACCACTTGCCCGCCCGCTTCCTGATAAATCGCGGCGGAAGTGCTCCAGCTTGCCAGCCCTGCGCCAAGCACTGTGACATAAAACGCTTTAAGGGTAAGATTTCTCATAATGCACTGTCCTCTCATCGGTTGGGTGTTGCTTTCATCGTCAGGAGGCCGGTGCTGGCCCCACTCGCCACATCTTTTTCATGGCTGAACTTCGGAAAGCCCAAAAGCTCTCCGATTTTGGTTTGGTTTTGGCTTTTCGGGTCAATGGTTGCGCAGAGCGAACAGCTTGTCACGAATTCAATAGTCCAGATTTTCAATAGACCATTTGATCTATTGCGATGGGAAAGAAATAAGCCGTGCTTAAGAATGGCCTAAACCTGAGGCCCACATGTAACTGCCGTCCAATAAGCCATCCGGACTTACGTTTGACGAGGGCCTTCTAATTTGCGGCTGCTTCCTCGGTCTGCAGACCGCGCTCCTCCGGTTGCGGCGCTTCTACGCTGAGCAGGCCTGTGACGATTAGTCGAGCACGACAATCCCGCGCCGGAGAGCCGTGGTGACCGCTTGAGTGCGATCGCTGACATGCAGTTTGCTCAGGATGCTATTGACGTGATTCTTGACCGTGCTCTCGGTGATGGACAAAGCTAAGCCGATTTCCTTGTTGCTCAGGCCTTCGGCAATCCGCTTGAGGATTTCCAGCTCCCGCGGGCTTAAATCCGTGGAGGACACGCGCTGGGCCAGACGCGCTGCGACCGCCGGCGGAATGCAATACTGCCCGGCATGGACGGCTTTGAGGGCGTGAAGAAACTCGTCGCCAGGGATGTCTTTCAGCAAGTAACCCCGAGCCCCGGCCTGCAACGCCCGGTAAATATTTTCGTCGCCGTCGTAGATGGTGAGGACCATGATGTGGGCCTCGGGAAACTGCTCGCGAATGGCCACGGTGGCCTCGACGCCGCTCATGACGGGCATCCGCAAATCCATGAGCACAATGTCCGGTTGATGCTCGCGATGCAGTGCAACCGCCTCGCGGCCATTGGCAGCTTCGGCTACGACCTTCATGCCGGGCTGGGTGTCGATCATGCTTTTCAAACCCATGCGCACGACCAGGTGGTCGTCCGCGATCAGGATGCGAATCGGATTTGAACTCGTCATACTCCTTGGCCCATGGCGGCTCAGGGGACCGGCACTTCCACCACGACTTCGGTCCCCTGGCCGGGGTTGCTCTTCACCTCCAGGCGGGCCGCCATTTGCTTGGCGCGCTCGCGCATTCCCAACAAGCCAAAGTGTGCTCCGTTGGCAGGCGGTGGCGCCTGCGTAGCGAATCCCCCGCCATCATCCTGAACTCGCAACACGACTGTCTTGGGCAGATAATTGAGTTCGATGCGAATCACCCCGGCGCGCGCATGTTTAACGGAGTTCGTGATCGCTTCCTGGCCGATGCGCAGCAAGTGGGCCTCTACTTTGAGCGGAAGCGGTCGCGCTGTGCCCAGGGTTTGCAACTGCACAACCACCGGTTGATCCGCCAGCAATTGCTGGGTGGCTTCAGAGAGGGCGGAAGCCAAATCACCGTTTTCGAGAGCAGCGGAGCGCAAGTTCATGACGGAACGCCGGGCCTCCGTCAGGCTGTGGCGCACCATGTTCAGAGCCAG
Source organism: uncultured Verrucomicrobiota bacterium (assembly GCA_964363225.1). Classification (GTDB taxonomy): domain Bacteria; phylum Verrucomicrobiota; class Verrucomicrobiia; order Limisphaerales; family CAYIIH01; genus CAYIIH01. Next base: position 3,659 of record CAYIIH010000332.1, read on the forward strand.
ATGCAGATGTTGTTGCGCCTGGGCAGGCGCTTCCATCAGCCTGGTCGCGACCGCCTCCAACTGGAAAGCGATGCCGACGAATCCCTGAGCCAGCGTGTCATGCAGGTCCCGCGCAATGCGATTGCGCTCGGCCAGCACGAGGGAGAATTGAGCCTGAGCCTGCTTCATCCGATGGCGATGAAAGTTCCAAGCCGCCAAGGCGATGGCCGCTCCGCAGAGCGCGTAAAACCAATAGGTCTGGTAAAAATGCGGGGCCTGAGAAAAGGCCAATGAAGCTCCCGCAGTATTCCAAATGCCGTCGTTGTTGCAGGCCATGACCCGGAACCTGTAATTGCCGGGCGGGATTTTATTGTAGTAGGCGACGCGCCGCGTTTCTGCCTCGACCCAATTGTCATCCAGCCCTTCCAATTTGTATTTGAAACGCACCTTTTCGGGGACCAAGTAGCTGAGTGCCGTGTAATGAAATCGGAGTTCGCGGGTGCCCGGCGCCAGTCGGAGGGGGCCCTGCAGATCAATCTGTTGAGGACCGGCGACCACTTGCTCGATGACCACCGGCGGGGGCAAGGTGTTGCGGTGGACGTTTCTCGTGGAGATGGTGGCCAAGCCATTGACGGTCGGGAACCAGAGTCGGCCATCCTGGCTTTTGCATCCGGCGGGCTGAGTGCCGCCTTCACATTGGCTGGATTTCATGCCGTCGGCCATTCCATAAGACACACAGGGCAGCTTGGCGATCCGTCCTTGGTCGAAATCGTCCACGGCCCGGATGGAGAGGCTGAAAACTCCCCGGTTACAGGACATCCAAAGGTTCCGTTGGTCATCCTCCAGAATCTGGTAAATCATATTGTGGAACAACCCTTCGCGAATGGTGTAGGCAGTAAATTTTCCGCCTTGGTAGCGGGTCAATCCGCCTTGCGTCCCAAACCAAAGAGTTCCCTCCGTATCTTCATGAAAGCAATAAGACGCATTATGCGACAAACCATCCTGAGTGGTAAAACTGGCAAAGGATCCATCACGGTAACGGCATAGTCCGCCGTTGGTGCAGAGCCAAAGGTTGCCCTCCCGGTCCTGTCCAATGGCCCGGATCAATTCACTCAACAATCCGTCGCTCTTTGCATAAAGCTGAAATACCCCATCTCGATAACGGCACAGCCCATCCCCGTCGCCGCCAATCCAAAGATTCCCTTCCCGGTCTTCAAAAATAGCCCGCACTCTATTACGCAACGGAAAGCCTTGCTCTTCCGTATGATTGGTGAATTTTCCATCCTTGAACCGGCTCAGCCCGGAGGGCCGGTCCGTCCCCAACCAAATGTTCCCTTGCCTATCTTCGTCAACGGCTAAAACGAAATTGCTCAACAATCCCTGCTCGGTCGTGTAATGGGTGAATTTGCCATCTCGAAAACAGCTGAGACCGTCTCCCTCGCTCCCAATCCAAAGTGCGCCATCGCGCCCTTCAAACACGCATTTGGAAAATGGATTCGCCAACCCTTCCTTGCTGGAATAGGTGCTGAATCTCGCGTCTCTCAGCCGGGCCAACCCGCTGCGGGTGCCAATCCACAAACTGCCTTCGCGGTCTTCGTAGAGGGTTTCGACAAAATCATGGGGCAGCCCGTCTTGACTTCGGTAACTGGTCATTTTTCCATTGCACCAGCGGCTCAATCCCTTCCAAGTTCCAATCCATAAGTTGCCATCACGATCCTGAGATAGGGCGCGCACTTTGTTGTCCGCCAACCCATCGCGGGTCGTATAATTGACAAACTCACCGTCGTGGAAGCGGCTTAAACCGCCGCCGATGCTGCCCATCCACAGCAGGCCATCCCGATCCACATAGACCGTTCGCAAACCGTGATGGACCAAGCCGTCTTTGGCCGGGTGGACGCTAAAACGGCCCTCATAGAAACTGTTCAGCACGCGGCTGGTGCCGATCCAGAGGCGGCCTTGCTTGTCTTCACAGATGGACCAGGTTCTGCGGCCGGCCAATCCGTTCGTCGTGCTATACGCGGTAAACACTCCTTTCTGGAATCGCGACAGCCCGTTCCATGTCACCATCCAAAGGGCGCCTTGCCGGTCCTCGCACAGGTCCAGCACGCCATTGCTCGGCAGGCCGTCGGCCCGGGTGAAACAGGTGAATTTTCCTTCGTGAAACCGGCTCAGGCCGCCATTGAACGTGCCGATCCAGAGACGGCCCGCTTTGTCGGCAAAGAGGGATCGAATATCATTGGCCCTGAGTCCCGGCGTGTTCTCGGCATTAAACACCGTAAAAGCAACTCCATCAAATCGGGCCAGCCCGTCCCGTGTTCCGATCCAGAGATAACCATCCCGGGTCTGAGTGATGGCTTGCACGCAGCCTTGCGGCAAACCATCCCTCTCTGTCCACACGTCCAGATGGTACTGGGTGATGGCTTTCGCCGGGTCGAGAGCCCAGGCCGTATGGACTGCCGATAAGACCGCCAGCCAAATGGCCAGCCCGATCAGGAAGCTCTTAGCCCGGTCGTTCATAGAGGTTTGATTTTGGGTTTCTAAAGGCATTAGAATAATGTCGGCTGGCCGGTTGCAACAAAAATTCTCATGCTGGCAGCTTAAACTTTTCAGAATAGATCGAAAGTTCCACTCAGAATTAGAACCATTGTCCTAATGACATGCTCCCTTGGCAGCAGTACTGTGCGGGCGACATCCAAGCCCAAATTGATGAAAAGCTCAGGACAACTGAATATGCAATCTCCGTTCTTTTCTATGAGAGCCGCCTTCACGCTCATCGAATTGCTGGTCGTGATCGCGATCATAGCGATCCTGGCTTCCTTGTTGCTGCCCGCGCTGTCCAAAGCCAAAGCCAAAGCCAACACAATCCAATGCCAGAATAATTTGCGCAACCTCGGTCAGGCGACTTACCTTTACACCAGCGATTACAACGATTACATCCCGCGGGACACCTTTGCCAGCGATCAGTTCTTCGCCAACAAATTATGCACGTACGTCGGCGGACCGCCCATTCCTCGCAACCGGGAACAGGACGTCAACTACATCTATGATCTTTATAAAAGAATGCAGGTGTACCGATGCCCTTCCGTGCGCCAGGTGATCCGGGCGCAAAGCACTCCCTATGTTCTCATGTACACGATTAATTCCATCGACTGGCCTTACTTCAAAGCGACCCGCCAGTATCGGGGTGTCGCCACTTCCAAACTGAGCGATGCGCCCGGCAGTCCCTCGGCTGTGCTCTACATCACAGAAATCAACACCAACGCGCTGACGCCAAAAAATTTCGCCGAGTGGGACATCTGGCAGCCAAGCCAGGCCACTTTTGACGCTCAAGGTCGAACCAACTCCAACCCGCGCATGATCCGGGCCAGCGACCGCCGGCATAACGGCGGCACCACCATTGTCTTTCTCGATGGCCACACCGAGCGACGCAAATTAACCCCCAGGCAATTGCCCATCACCCTGTTCAATCCGCTGGAAGCTCCGCCCTAAGTGGCAGGCCGGATTAAGCCATTTTGCAGTTGGCCAGCGCGGAAGGACCGTGGCGGATTGGCCGTGGCGCCGCGCGGCAAGGCTCGAATTGGCAATAGCAACCGGGCTTGCCGCTAGCCGTCAGCCCTGCATGGGAATCCAGGCAGGGCCGATTCGTTGTACTTTCATTCCGCCATGAAGAGGGGATTTCCAGATTGCGATCTTCGCGAACTGAAGCGTCTCGACTGGGTTTACCGGCGCTTGATCTGATTCGGGAAATCGACAACACTCGGATGACTGCGGCGGTCGGCCACAGAAACACGGCGCCTATGGCACCGCGAGTGGGGAATGAATTGGCCTGGCGGACGGCTGCGCGCGGGTGATATCTTATGTTGGATTTATCTCGAATTGCAGCGAAGTTGCTTTGCTTCTCGGCAGGGGCAGTCCTTGTGCCGCTGCTGGCCTTGGGCGGAGAAGCCATTCCGGACAAGCTGGTCGTTCTGACCTTTGATGATTCGGTGGCCTCGCATTACACCGTGGTTCGCCCGCTCCTGCAGCAGTGCCAATTCTCGGCCACCTTTTTCATCACGGAAGGATTTGGATTCACGACCAACAAGAAGGATTACATGACCTGGGAACAAATCGCCCAGTTGCACAAAGATGGCTTCGAAATCGGCAATCACACACGCGACCATACAGGCGTCAACGCCCGAAGTCTCAGCCAGCTTAAGGAGCAGGTCGAAGCCATCAACGCCCGCTGCCAGGCCCACGGCATTGCGCGTCCCGTCTCGTTCGCTTATCCCGGCAACGCGATCACACCGGAAGCCATAGGCATTCTGAAGGAACTCGGCTTCAAGTTCGCCCGGCGCGGCGGCGCTCCGGAATTTCCCTACGAGGCAGGGCGCGGTTTTGCCTACGAACCTGGGCAGGACCATCCGCTCTTAATCCCTTCGGCGGGCGATGCGCGTCCCAACTGGACTCTCGAAGATTTCAAGCGCGCCGTCGGCCAGGCCAGGAACGGGCGGATCGCCGTGCTCCAATTTCACGGCGTGCCCGACAACGAACATTCCTGGGTCCACACTCCGCCGGAGCGATTCAAAGAATACATGGAATACCTGCGCGAGCAGGGCTGCCGAGTCATCGCACTGCGCGATCTGGCGAAATATGTGGACCCGGACTACTGGCCGAAAGACCCGCTCGCCATCATCCAAAAGCGTCAGCAGGAAATGGCGCCGGGCAAGTAGGTTTGCGCTAACCGGAAAATGGTTTGGGAGCGACGATTTCCACGTCGTGCCCGGAGTTCAGGAACGGTGGAACTCATCCCTCCCATTTCGATCAAGAATCTTGCGAACCGCAGCTTCTCAAGTCTGGATTTGAGGAATGCGGACTGCAGGCTTTCGCACCTTGACGGCGCGGTTCAGCGGCGTTCCTTGCCCATCGAATCCAGATGTTTGCGGAGTTCCTGCACCTCTTGGCGAAGTTCCTGCAACGCGCCTTCCAGCTCGTGGATTCTTCGCAGCAAAGGCTCCGGGCCAGGCGGAACAGGCCCTCGTTCCATCCTCGGCTCGCCCGGACGACCAAACTCCTGGCGCGGTCCCGGACCTGGCGGCGGAAAGGGCCGGTCGGGTCTCTGCAAATGTTGTCTGATCTCGTCGGCTTGGCGAGCGAGCTGTTCCGCCGGTTCGTGCATTCCCGCTGCATGGAGGTTGCCAATGGCGGCCTGCAAATGCTGCAAACGGCGTTCGGGTTCGCCCGGTTCGCCCGGCGGGCGAGGACCGTCGGGAGGTCCTGGACGAAACTCAGGCTGCCGCGCGCCCGCTTTTTCCATCATTTCACGCGCTTTGCGCTCCAGGCGGTCAGCCTCCTCGTGCCGGCCGGCCTGATGGAGCTCGGCGATTTCAGCTTTGATATTCTGGAGGCGCTCTTTGCTTATCTCCTGGTCCTGCTTGGGCAGACCGCGCTCAGCCTGTCTCTGCAATTCGACAATGTGCTCTTTGAGTTTGGCGGCCTCTTCATCCTTGCCCGCGGCTCTCAGGTCCTCGAACTTGGCGCGCAGATGTTCCATCTCACGGCGGATCGCTTTGGCATGCTCTTCCGAGTGCTGCTTGAGGTGGGAGCGTTCCTGCTCAATTTGCTCGGCCTTTTGCCAGAGATTTTTCGATTCTCTGACCACTTTTTCGGCCTCATCCAAAGCACCTTTTTCTTTCAATTCCAGGGCCTTGGCCTTCAATTCGCGGGCTTCGGCGCGCAGTTGATCTGCCTTCGAGTCTTCCGGCGCGGCGATGGCCGAATAAAGGCCGGCCAGGCCGGACAGCAACGTTGCCATGACCAGCCATCTGGCCACGCAACTGTGAATTCCAACAGTTTTCATATCTGTTCCTTTCGTTAAGTGTTTTTCAAAATAGACCTGCTAGTCGGCGATTCCAAGCTCGAAGTTTGCGCCCTGCACAGGCCATCAGCGCCAATGCATGAAGCGTTCCGGGGCCGACAAGCCAGCAGGGGAGGCACT
>CAYIIH010000333.1:0-5093 GCA_964363225.1 uncultured Verrucomicrobiota bacterium
ACATGAGCAACGACAGCGTCAGGATGCCGTAGGTGTAATGGGAGCTGAACCGGTCGGTAAACCGCTGTGCCGGGGCTTTGAGATGCTGGGCCTCTTGAATCAGGCGCACGATTTTCTGCAAAGCGCTTTCGCTGGCGGGCCGGACGACCACGGCTTCGACCGCGCCCCACAAATTCAGCGTGCCGGCCAGGACCGTATCCCCAACCTGTTTTTCGACCGGGGTCGCTTCGCCGGTCAAATTCGATTCATCGGCAGCGGTTTGACCTTTGACGATCTCACCATCCACCGGGAATTGGGCGCCCGGTTTGATGAGCAGCCGCATGGCCGGCTGCAATTGGGACACTTGAATCTCGCGTTCGCGGCCTTGTTCGTCGAGCAGCGTGGCCAGCTTGGGAGCGTCTTTGAACAGAGCGTGGATCTCGCGTTGGGTGCGTCCCATCGCGTAATGTTCGAGCGCACCGGAGAGCGAAAAGAGAAACAAGAGCATGGCGCCTTCGCTCCAGGCACCGATGCTGGCGCTGCCGACCGCCACGGCCAGCATGAGGAAATGCACATCGACGGTCAGCTTGCGCAGGCGCTCCAAGACTTCGTGGACGGTGTACCAGCCGCCGGCCAGATAGGCCAAAACAAACAGGGGCGTGGCCAGAATGCGTTCGCCCAGCCAATAAGCCGTCAACCCAAACAGGCCGCAGAACACGGCGGCGGCCAGTTGCGGTTTCCATTCGTCAATGTGCTCCGCGCTTTCGAGGAATTCGACGTCGCGTTGCACCACCTTGGGCAAGGGGATATCGCGCCAACGCCAAAAGTGCCGCGCCGTGGGGCAGGTCACACGGGCGATGGTGGTGGTGTCGCCCTCCCGTTTGATCGTGATGGCCTGTTGCTCGCCAGGCGAGAGGGGCGAGTCGCACGTCGCGCAATCTGTCGTGCCGTCAAGGAGGCCGCAGCGCCAGTCGTTGCTCTCGCTTTGCGCCTCCTGCAACGTGCGGCTGATCCGTTCGCCCAGCCTGGCCTCATCGGGCTTTCCCAAGGTGGCGACGGAAATGGCATGGCGGGTCTTGTTGATCGTCACCGCTTCGAGGGCCGGCTCTGCCGTAAAGACCGACGCCACCAGGCGCACCAGGCAGGCCGGATGGCCAGGCGGCAAGTCCACCAAAGGTTTATCTGATCCGATCATAGCAGGCTTTGAAACCGTGGCGCGCGAACGCCGCGGTTCACGCAACGCTTTTGCCGAAAACGTTACCCCGATGCAAGCCTTTCCATTGGGGTCACATCTCAACATTCAACAATTTGATGTGACCCCAAATCATGGAGGTGGCGTAGCACCCACGTCCCTCGGGTCGGGGCCGGCCACCCCGAGGAATTGTTGAATGTTGAGATGTGACCCCAATTGGCGTGGCGCGTTCGAGGAGAACGAGGACGAGACCCATTCACCGGTTTGGCGCCGGCGTGATGTTTTGGCCGATGGCCCGTTCCAGGCGGGCGCGGGCCACGGCGTAATCGCGCAACGCCTGGATTTGCGTCGTGCGCGCTTCGGTGAGCGCCGTTTGGGCGTTCAGCACGTCGAGTTGCGTGCCGGTGCCGGCCTCGCTCCGCGCGGTGGCCAGACGCAAGGCTTCTTCGGCTTGTTCCTGGACTTTTTTCTGGGATTCGAGCAACTCGCGAGCCTCGATGAAATAGGAATAGGCGGTGCGCACTTCCAGTTCGATCCGGCGGACGTTATCATCCAAATCAAACTGCGCCTTTCGATGCAAGGCCCGGGCTTGATCGACTTTGCCTTTGGTCTGGAAACCGTCAAAGAGGTCCCAACTGGCCTGCGCGCCGGTAAACCACCCGGACAACTCGCGCGTCAGGTCCTCGCTGAAGCTGGAGCTGCGCGAGCCGTAGCCGGCAAAAAGCTGCAGGCTCGGCTTGGCGGCGGCTTTGGCGTGCAGGATTTCTTCCTGGCGCAGACTTTCGGCTTTGCGGAGGGCGGCCAGTTCGGTGCGTTTCTCCAAGGCTTGCGCCATGGCGAGGGGCAATTCGATTTCATAAGGCTCGGCTTCGAGTTTGCCGGTCAGTTGCAGGGGAATGTCTTCCCAGATTTCCGCCGGCACGTGATAGCCCAGCAGGTTGGTCAGGTTGTTCTTGGAAATGCGATGGGCGTTTTTCGCGCGGATGAGGCGCGGGCGCGCATTGGCGACTTCCACTTCCGCCCGCAGCACGTTGAAGCGGGGAACGGTTCCGGCCTCGAAACGCCGGTTCTGGTCGTCCAACTCCTGGCGCAGCAGATTGACCGAGGCTTCCTGCACCACGATCTGCTGCGCCGCCAGCAAAACGTCATAATAGGCCACCCGCACCTGGAGCAGCGTGTCGGCAATGACCGTTTGGTACTGGAGCAAGGCTTGTTCCTTGGTCAGTCGAGCCGTCCGCAGCGCCGAACTGATGCGCCCGCCTTCATAAATGGATTGCACAACTTGGATGTTCGCCGACCACTTTTGGTCAGGCAGGTTGGGCTGGAACCCGGCGAAAGGAAATTTTTCCACGGTGCCGGGATCGTTGGCGCTGTAACTGCCATTGGCGCGCAGCTTGGGAATGGCAATGGCGCGGGTCTGCACCACGACGCCGTAAGCCGCTTCCAGATCGCTCTTGCCTTTGAGGATGGCGCCGTTTTGCTGCAAGGCCCGGTCGAGGCAATCAGCCAGCGCGAGCGGCTGGCGCAACCAGGCCGGAGCGTTGGTGCCGGTTGGAGGCGTGTCCGCAGCCCTGAGATTTGTGGCGCAGAGCAACAGCGTCAGTGTCCACGCCGCTACAAGCGGCTCCACAACCCATGAAACGCGTAGCGGCGGACGTGAGTCCGCAGGTGGAATTCGGAGCCGCGCAGTACTTCGAGCCGCGTTCTCACGAACGCGGCCACGCCATTTTCGAGACAGATTAAGCAAGGTTCGTTTTTGCATTGGATGAAGCCTCCAGTTCGATGGTGGGTTGCAGGGCCGGCCCGCGCCCGCGCCGGGCCAGGCTGTCGAAAGCCGTATAAACCGCCGGGATGACCACCAGCGTGAGAAACGTGCTGGCCAATAATCCGCCGACCACCGCCACGCCCATGGGACGGCGGCTTTCGGCGCCGGCGCCGAAGCCGATGGCGATCGGCAAAATGCCCGTGATCATGGCAAAGCTGGTCATCAGGATCGGGCGCAAGCGCACCAACCCCGCTTGCAGCATGGCGTCGCGGGCGTTGAGGCCTTTGGCCATTTGCTGGTTGGCGAATTCGACCAGGAGAATGGAATTCTTGGTGACCAGACCGAGGAGCAAGACCAGGCCGATCTCGCTGAACAGATTGATGTTCATGGCGGGAATGCGCGGGATGATGGCGCTCAACCATCGAGCGATGGCAGGTGGATGCGGAGAGTAGTGCGCCCAGCCAAACAGGGCCACGCCGAGTTGATTGACACCGCTGAGCAGCCAGAGCAGCCCGAAGGCGCCAAAGGCGGCCAGGGGCAAGGCCAGCATGACGGTCAAAGGATGCAGCCAGCTTTCAAATTGCGCGGCCAACACCAGGTAGATAATCACGATGGCCAGGATCAACACGAAGACGATTTCCTGGCCGGTGTCTTTCAAGTCGCGCGATTCACCAGCCCATTCATAGCGGAAAGTGGAGGGCATGCCGGCGCGGAGCTTTTCCTCGACCCGTTCCATGGCGGTGCCGAGGGTCACGCCCACGGGCGTGGCCTCGATGGTCGTGCTGCGCAGCCGGTTGTAATGATAGATGGAGGTTGGGCCGGCGCCGGTTTCTGTCGTGACGACGTTGCTGAGCTGGACCAGTTGCCCCTCGCGGTTGCGAATGTAGAGGCGGTCCAGATCGCCGGGATTCAAGCGCGCCGCCCGTTCCAGTTGCACGATCACATCATATTCTTTGCCGGCGATTTTGACTTTGCTCAGGTCGAGTCCTCCAAAAAGGATTTGCAGCGTGCGCGAAATGTCGCGCACGGAAAGACCCAGGGCCGAAGCCCGGTTGCGATCGATGCGGACGCGCAATTCGGGTTTGGTCACTTCGAAGGAGGAACGCGCGTTGGCCAGAAAGTCAACCCCGCGCAATTGGTTGACCAACTCGATGGCATAACGATTCAACTCCTCCAGGTCCGGATTTTGCAGCACAAGGGCAAAGGGCTGGCTGAAACTGCGGCCAATCGCTTTCGGAATCAGCGGGATGGCCAGCGCGCCCTCGACTTCATTGATCAGCCGGGCGCCCAGGCCGTTGGGACCGGCCACCATGTCCTGGATGGAGCGGGTTCGGTTATCGGCCATGGCGACGAACATGAAACCCCGCGCCGGATTGCCCGGAATGCCGTGCCCGCCCGGTGACAACGCCACCGCCGTGAAGTAGTTCTCAATCTCCGGCACGCTTTGCACGATCCGCTCCATTTTCCGCATCATGCGGTCGGTGTACTCGCTGGTCGATCCTTCGGGTGTCACCACCACGCAGAGCATCCGGCCTTTGTCCTCTTCCGGCAGGAAGTCTTTGTCCAACATCCGGTAGCCCGCCGCGGTCAGCCCGAAGGAGAGCAAGGCCAGCGAAAGGACGGCCCAGCGATGGTCCAGCGACCAGCGCAGGATTCTTTCGTAACGCCGGTTCAGCTTTTGGAAGCCTCTCTCGAACAGGTTGAAAAGCAGCCCGTGCGTCTCTTTATCGACCGGCTTAAGGATGCGCGCGGACATCATCGGCGTCAACGACAAGGCCACAAAAGCGGAAATGATGACCGACCCGGCCACAGCCAGGCCAAACTCGATGAAGAGCCGTCCGGCGGTGCTGGTTTGGAAGGCCAGCGGCAGGAACACGGCCACCAGCGACACGGTAATGGCAATGATGGCGAAGGCGATTTCATCCATGGCTTTGAAGGCGGCCTTCATCGGGGCCATGCCGTGTTCGATGTGCCGGTAAATGTTTTCCAGCACCACGATGGCGTCGTCCACCACAATGCCGATGGCCAGCACGAAGGCCAGCATGGTCAGAATGTTGATGGAATAGCCGAAGGCGTGCAGAATCATGAACGTGGCGATGATCGAAACCGGGATGGCGATGGTCGGGATGAGGGTGGACCGGACGTTGCGCAGGAAAA
>CAYIIH010000333.1:5103-9592 GCA_964363225.1 uncultured Verrucomicrobiota bacterium
TGGGCGCGGTACCCGTACGGGCGGCGTGGCCCGCGGTGGCGGTGGCCGCGCCGTCGGCCTGCACCGCGGGCTGGTGCGCCGTACCCGTACCGGCCGCGTGGCCTGCACTGGCGGCGATGGCGATGGTCGGGATGAGGGTGGACCGGACGTTGCGCAGGAAAATGAAGATGGTGATGACCACGAGCAGGAAGGCGATGCCGAGCGTCAACCACACCTCCTCAATGGCGTGCTCCACATAAACGGATTCGTCATAAACCACCTTGGCGACGACGCCTTCCGGCAGAATGGGCTTGAGCCGTTCCGTTTCCTCCTTGATCCCGTGCGCCACTTCGATGGTGTTGGCGGTGGATTGTTTGATGACGAGCAAGGCCACGGCCTCCCGGCCATTGGCGCGGGCCACGGTTCGTTCGTCTTCGGCGCCCACCCGCGCCTCGCCGATGTCGCGCAGGCGCACGAAATTTTCGCGGTCGTTGCGAATGACCAGTTGATTGAACTCCTCGGCGGTCTTGAGCTCGCCGCGGGTCTGGATGGACAGCTCCCGCTCCCAGCTTTCCACCCGGCCGCTGGGCAGCTCGACGTTCTGCTCGTGAAGGGCGCGCTCGACGTCCTGCACGGTGACGCGGTGAGCCGCCATCTTTTCCGAATCGAGCCAGAGCCGGATGGCAAACCGTTTTTGACCGCCCACCACAATGGAGGAGACCCCCCGCACCACTTGCAGCCGGTCCTTCAACTTGTTCTCGGCCAGCGCGGACAGCTCCAGGGTCGTGTGCCGGTCGCTGTTGAGCGCGAGCACCAGGACGGGCGCGGCGTCGGCCTCCTGCTTGACGATGATCGGCTCCTCGATGTCCTGGGGTAATAGTCCCCGCACACGGGCGACCCGGTCGCGCACATCCTGGGCGGCCACCTCGATGTCGCGGGAGAGATTGAATTCAATGGTGATGGTGCTGACTTGTTCCCGGCTTTCGCTGGAGAGCGTTTTGATGCCTTCGATGCTGTTGATCTCTTCTTCCAGCTTCTCGGTGACCTCGGTTTCGATGACCTGCGCGCTGGCTCCCGGATAAACGGTGGTCACGTTGACAATGGGCGGATCGATGTTGGGCAGCTCGCGCACCGGGAGACGCTTCAGGCTGATGAGGCCAAAGATGACGAGCACCAGGCTCATCACCGTGGTCAGCACGGGCCGTCGGATGCTGAGTTGAGGCAAGAACATAGAGGGCGGAGTTCCTAAAACCGTCTCGTTTACCGGCCGGTTTGGCCGGGCCGATTCTTTTGCGGAGTGGCCGTGGATGCGGCAGCAGCCAGTTTGACCGGGCCGCCCGGGCGCGTTTTCTGGAATCCTTCCACGATGACTTGGTCGCCTTCATTCAATCCGCTGACAATTTCCACCTGCCCATTCATGCGCAAGCCGGTTTGCACCGGACGAATCTGTGCCTTGGATTCGGGGTCCACGACAAAGACGACCGACATGTCCCCTTGCGGTACCAGGGCGATTTCCGGGATAACAATAGCGTCCGGGCGGACGTTCAACGTCAAGTTCAGGCTGGCAAACATGCCGGGCTTGAGCCGGTGCGTTGGATTGGCAATCCGCCCCCGCACGGTCGCGGTGCGCAGGTTGGGATCGATTTGCGGCGCGATGAAATGGACTTCGCCCTGGAATTTCTCGCCGGGAAAAGCCGCCAGCCCAATCTCCACCTCTTGACCCGTGCGCAATTGGCCGAGGAACCGCTCGGGCACATTGAACTCGACCTTGACCGGGTCCAAATCGACCAGCGCGCCGATGGCGGTGTTTTTGCTGATGACCTGGCCCGGACTGACCAGCCGTGCGCCCATCACGCCTTCGTAAGGCGCGTAAATCCTGGTGTCCTTGAGCTCCCGCTTCTTCAACTCCAACGTCGCTTCGTTGACTTTGTAGCCGGCGGCCGCCTGGTCAAATTCCTGCCGGGAAATGACCTTGCGCTCGGTCAACTCCTGCTGCCGCTTGAGATTGGCCTGGCTTAATTGAAAATTGGCCTCCGCTTGAGCAACGGCCGCCGCCAGTTTGCTGTCATCCAGTTGCACCAGCAAGTCTCCCTGTTTCACGGGCTGCCCGTCTTCAAAGCCCAGTTTGTTCACCAAACCGTCGATCTCGGATTTGACGTCCACGAGTTCGTTGGCCAGCAGGGTGCCGACCAGAGAGATTTTTTCGCTGACCGGCTGCCGCTGCGCGGGCACGACCACGACCGACACGGCCATTCCCGCGGGCGGGCCAGCCGCGTTCTGTTTCTGGCAACTGGTCAATGCCAGGCTTGCCACCAGTCCTAACAGGGTGCCGATACTCTTCCTTTTCATTTCTTTGCCATCTGTTGCAGGGCCGCCAGCGAAAACCGGGTGATGTGGCCGGCCAGCCGCTCGATTTCCTCCGGGCCAAATCTCTGTTCTGGAAACAGCCGGCAAATCACCGGCTGGCAATGATGGTAGAACACGCATTGACTTACGATGCTGCAACTGCAAGAACGAATGAACTCCTCGCTCGCGGCGCGGCCAGCCAGTTGCCGCACAATGGCAGAAAGCACCTCGGCCTGCGGCTGGATTTCTTCTTTGACGAGCGCGTCCAACGCGCCGGTCGGGTCCACCATTTCGCGCGAGATCAGTCGGCCGCGCCAGGCCAACCGCCCTTTGTCGAAAATGCGGAGCAGGAAGGAACGAACAAAGGCCCGGAGACGCTCTTCCGCCGGGGCGCCGGTCGGAAGGCCCGATTCGAGCGGATATTTTTCGAGGGCCAGCCGGTAGGAATAGCGCAGCACTTCCAGGTAAAGACGCTGCTTGTCTCCGAAATGATAGTTGACGGCGGCGACGTTGGCGCCGGCACGCTGGCAAATCTCGCGCACGGTGGCGGCGCGGAATCCGACTTCCGCAAACACCTCGCCGGCCGCTTCCAGCAGGCGCTGGCGCGTCTCGGCTTGGGCCGTCTCTTCCGGCTGGCTTGGCGAGAGTAAACTCATGTTTGAAACATATATTTAAAACATTTGTTTGACCGGTCAACGAAAAGTTTCTTGCGGTCGCGACTCCGTGAAAATGTCCCCAGGTGACACTGCGCAGCAGCGCAGCCCTACTTTCGACTCAATCGTCATGGCTAAGTTTATTCATGCTGCAGGAGCACAGGCAGGTGCCCGTGCGCCAATTGAATTGTCACGGCCAAACACCGAGGCGTTGTCGGATTTCGGCCTTCGGGTTTCGGACTGCAGATCCGTCCTGAGCGGGACGGCCCATGCGAAATGCGCAAGGGCCTGCGCCAGGATTGCTTTTTCCGGTGAGAGAAGGATGATGAGGCCAGAGAATTTGAGAGAAACATGGGCGAGAGGCTCCGAAGTGGAATCAATTGCGTGGAGAGAATGCCATGAGAATTCTGATGCGCGTGGCCGGCCTGGGACTGGCTGAGCCGCAAGTTGTTCGATCGTGCCGTGAGATTGTTGAAGGAAGGCGGCCGGCTGTTCAAGGTCGTCATCAAGGTCGAGAACCGCGATCGCCTCATCAAATCCGGCACGATGACCAAGGTTTTTCTGGAAGAAAGTGGCGCGGTGGCGACCGGCGCTGTGTTGGTGCCTTTGTCTGCTTTGGTGGCCAGGACGGGCGGCGACTTGGCGGTTTGCGTCGTGGGAGAGGATGGGAGAGCCCATGAGAGGCCCGTCAAAACCGACGATATCGTGCGCAATTCCCTCATTGTCAGCGTTCCGATGAAAGCCCGCGAGACGCGGTGGATCAAAAGAATTCCCGCAGGCAATAACCACTTCAATCCAAAACCAAAATGAGACGAATGTTATCCATGGCCGCTGCCCTCAGTTCTCTGGTGGCGACAAGCTCGACGACGCTATCTGCTGCCAGGGACTTATCGTCTTCTGCTCCGTGTGCCCAATCCGATGCCGGGCGGCCAGCCGCTTCGCTTCGCGAACCAGGCTCAAGACCAGGACCTCGCGGGCTGGCTCACGCTGGGGGGATTTGGGCCATAAGACCCGATCTGGACTCCCACGCCTTGAGATCAGCAGTGGCAGCGATTTCGCTTGATCTGCCCCTCTGCGCTCCGAATGGAATCGATTCCTCGGCCTTCAACCTGGAAAAAGCAGTTGGAACCGCGGAATACGCGAAACACGCGAAAGCAGAACGGGTTGGAGAAGAGGACCGATTCACCCAGCGGGTGAACGACCTGGTTAGCTTAACTCCTTTCCCTTTTGCGTATTTGGCGTATTTCGCGGTTTGAATTGCCGGATTAAGGTTCAAGGCACCCTGCCGAATCATGACCCGGTTATGATACACAACTTCACCCTCGCTCTGATCATTGCTTGCACCACGGTTGCTTTCGGCGTTGAAACCATGGCGCCCGACCTCAGGGCCGTGCCGGAGGGCAAGGGCTGGAAGGGCAGCGCCGTCGCCGAGTCACCGCCACCGTGGCGGAACCCGCCATTCTGTTGACCAACCAGCGCCACGCTTCGCCCAAGTCGCTCCTCACCCGCTA
>CAYIIH010000334.1:0-9488 GCA_964363225.1 uncultured Verrucomicrobiota bacterium
CGAGCCGCGCCGGGGGTCGCTGGAGGTGATGGTGCGCGGGACGGGCGACCGGACGCGTCCGTTTTCGGGGCATCTGGCGCTGGCATCGAGTGAAAGGGCGGGAAAATGAGGTTGCGCATGTTCACGACAACAGGCATGTTCACGGCAACGTGAACACTAGGTATTCCATGAACACAAAGAACCTCTCAGGAGCGGCGCTGGAGAAGGCTCTGGCGGCGAAGCTGGAGGAATTGCTGCGGGGCGTGGACTGGCTGCGCGGCTGGCAGGTGGAGCATGTGGGCGGGGCGTCGGACGCCGGGTTTGACTTGCTGGCCATCGTGCCGTTGCCCGGCGGGGGCAAGGCGGCGTTGTGCGTGGAGTGCAAAGGGGAGTTGCGACCGAGCGTATTCCGGATGCTGGCGGACCGAATCTTTTCACCGGCAGGGCGTCCCAAGGTGGTCGTGCCGGTGCTGGCGCTGCCGTGGGTCTCGCCACGCGTGGCGGAGTTGTGCGCGGAACACGGCTGGAGCTGGTTCGACCTGGCGGGCAATCACCGGCTGGATGTCCCCGGTTTGCTCCATCTCCAGCACACGGGCAACGAATCGGTGCATGTGCGCCCACGACCGACCGCGAACTTGAGCACCAGGGAAGCGGGGCGCGTCATCCGTGCGCTGCTCCTGCCAGACCACGCCGGGATGCGATGGACGCAACGGGAAATGCAGAAGCACTGCCAGCCGAACGTGAGCTTGGGGCTCGTGAACAAGGTCGTGCGGTATTTGCGCGACGAGGCGTTCATCGAGGGCGCTGAGGACGGCGGCTTTCGGTTGCGCGACCCGCTGAAGCTGTTGTTCGCGTGGCGTGTCGCCTATCGTTTCGAGCGCCACGAGCGGCGCGGCTATTTCACCTTGTTGCAGGGAAGGAAGCTGCGCGATGCGCTGGCCGGACTCGGATTGCGGACGCGCGGCTTCGCGGCCTACGCAGCATTTTCGGCGGCGGAATTTCAAGCGCCGCATGTGCGCCAGCCCAAGACGTGGCTGTATGTCCGCGAGCAGGAGGTTTCCAAGTTCGAGCAACTGGTCGAAGCCAAGCGGGTGGACTCGGGCGAGAATCTCGTGGTGCTGATTCCCGACGACGACGGCGTTTTCTATTTGGGTGACGGCGGCACGATGGGGGACAACCGGATGAACTGCACGAACGCGGTGCAGACATACGTGGATTTGTACCACTGCGGTGGTCGCGGTGAGGAAGCGGCGGAGGCGCTGCTGAATCAGCGGTTGAAACCCGAATGGAAACGGCGTGGCCTGAACGTATGAATCCCGAACCGCGGCAACGTGAAGACTACAGCGATCGGCAGGTGGCAGCCGCGCGTCGCGTGCTTGTGGACTTGGGCCAGGTGCTGGCGGCGTTCGTGGATTGTCTCGTGGTGGTCGGTGGCTGGACACCAGACCTGTTGTTGCCGGACGCGGACGAACCGCACGTCGGGAGCATTGACGTGGACCTCGCGCTGGATGCCACGAAGCTGGACAAGGGGCGTTACGCGGAATTGCTCAAGCTGCTGCTGGACACCAAACGATACCGCAAAGGAGCGAAGGATTTTCAGTTGATCGTGGAGGTGGACCTGAAGGATGGCGAGAAGCCGGTGCAGGTGGAGGTCGAATTTCTCGCACCCAAGGAAGTGAAACTCAAGAAGAATAAACCAAAGCTGCTCACAGATTTCCGTGTCCTCCAGGCGGACGGATGCGGCGTGGCGTTTCATGCGCCGGTGGAACTCAACCTGGCCGGCCAGAACGTCCGCGGCGCGAAGAACACGGTGCGGCTGCGGGTGGCTTCGCTGGCAGATTTTCTGGTGATGAAGGCGCACGCCATCGGCGGTCGCGACAAGCCGAAGGACACTTACGACCTGTGCTATTGCCTGGAGCAATTTCCCGGAGGGATGAAGAAACTGGCGGCGGATTGGAAGCAACGGGTGAAGGAGAAAGACGTAGCCAGAGCGGTTGAGATTCTGCGGGAGAAGTTCGCCGGCGTGGACGCGTTCGGCCCTCACCAATTAGTGGAGTTTCACTCTGCTCCGGACGAGGACACGCAAGCCATGCAGGCGCGGCAGGCTTACGAACTGGTCCAGAAACTCCTGAGCTTGTTGTGACCGACGAATGAGCGCGCACGCCTACACCGAAGACCAGCTTGTCGAGCAGCCCGCCATCGGGTTGTTCGCGGAGCTTGGCTGGACCACGGTGTCGGCGTTGGAGGAAACCTTCGGCGCGACCGGCACGTTGCTGCGCGAGACGAAGGGCGAGGTGGTGTTGGTGTCCCGGTTGCGCGCGGCGTTGGAGCGGTTGAATCCCGCGCTGCCGCCCGAGGCCATCACCGCCGCCGTGGATGAATTGACCCGCGACCGTTCGGCCATGAGCCTGGAAGCGGCGAACCGCGAGGTCTATCTGCTGCTGAAGGAAGGCATCAAGGTGTCCGTGCCCGACACCGATTCGACACCTCACCCCGGCCCTCTGCCCGGTCGAGGCGGAGAGGGAGTCAAAAGCGGAGGGCAGAAGACGGAGCGGTTGCGCGTGATTGACTGGGAACATCCGGCGAACAACGATTTCCTGCTGGTCAGCCAGTTCAGCGTCACCGGCGCGCGGTGGAAATGCCGAATGACGAATTTCGATTGTTGAACTGACTAAACTTCGTAATTCGGACTTCGCACTTCTGACTTCCCACGGTCGGCTTCGTCAACGGCCTGCCGCGGGTGGTCATCGAGTAGAAGAAGCCCGGCGCGGGGGAAATGACGAATGACGAATTTCGACTGTCGAACTGACTGAACTTCGGAATTCCCGCCAGCTTCAACACCTCGCCGCAGCCCTCTCCCGGTTTGAGGCGGAGAGGGAGAACACCTTCGTAATTCGCACTTCGCACTTCCCCCGGCCGGGCTGGTGAAGATCATTGGACAGAATCACCAGTTCCTCGGCGTGAACAACGTCATCGCCTCGATGCTGGCCGCGCGCAAGCTGGGGTACGAGTACGGCGGCGTGTTCTGGCAGACGCAGGGCAGCGGCAAGAGTTTCTCGATGGTGTTCTTCGCGCAGAAGGTGCTGCGCAAGGTGGCGGGCAACTGGACGTTCGTGGTCGTGACCGACCGCGTGGAGTTGGACGACCAGTGCCTGGACGCCACGCCCGTTGCATCCGGCTGCGAAACCAGGTAGCCTGGGCTCATGGCAAAGTCATCGCTGAAAATCCTGGCCGTGGTGGGGAGTCTGAACAAGAACTCGGTCACCCGTGTGGTCATTAACCATGTGGCCGCCGAGTTGAAGGCGGCCCGTTGCGCGGTGGACGTGCTGGACTTGCTGCAAGAGCCGCTGGAGCTTTACAGCCCCGATGCATCCCCCGGAGCCAAAGGTTTTGAGTCTCTGCAGGCGCGAGTTGAAGCGGCTGATGTCTATGTTTTGGGCACGCCCGATTATCATGGCTCGATCAGCAGCGCGCTGAAGAATTTTCTGGATCATTTCTGGCACGAGTTCACCGGCAAACTCTTTGCCACCGTCGTTTCGTCGCAGGAGAAGGGGTTGACCGTTGCGGACCAATTGCGGACGGTCGCCCGCCAATGTTACGCCTGGTCGCTGCCCTACGGCGTTTCCTTTGTCGAGCGCGAGGATGTCAAGAATGGAGCCGTTGTCAGCGAGGCTCTGAAGGGCCGGCTGGCCATGCTGGTGCGGGATGTGGGCGTTTACGGCCGGCTCCTGGCGCGCCAGAGACGAGTCGATCTGGCCGGAAGCGACCCGGGTTTCATGGCGCGTTTGAGAAACCGACGGGGCGGTTGACGCGGGCGATTATGAACGTTAGTTTGCCCGCATGATCGACGTGGCTGAAATCCAACCGCGCGGTGTGGACCGGTTTGAAACCCGCCGGCCGATCCCGCCGGCGCAGTTCGATGCGCTCTCCAAGGATATTCTGGCGCTGAAAAAGAAGCTGAATGCCGTTATCCTGGCTCACAATTATCAGGTGCCGGAAATCCAGGACGTGGCGGATTTTGTGGGTGATTCCCTCGGCCTTTCCCGGCAGGCGGCCAAAACCAGCGCCGAGGTGATCGTCTTTTGCGGGGTTCACTTCATGGCCGAAACCGCCAAGATTCTGAATCCGAAGAAAGTGGTGGTTCTGCCAGACCAGGACGCGGGCTGTTCCTTGGAGGAAAGCTGTCCGGCGCCCAAGCTGAAAGCGTTTCAGGCGGGCAACCCGAATTTCTATACGATCGCTTACATCAACTGCAGCGCGGAAGTGAAAGCGCTTAGCGATGTCATCTGCACCAGCGGCAATGCGGTCAAGATTGTCGAGGCCGCGCCCAGGAATCGCGATTTGCTCTTTGTGCCGGATGAAAATCTGGGCGCGTGGGTGATGGAACAAACGGGGCGGCCCATGACGTTCTGGCGGGGCAACTGTTACGTCCACGTCGAATGGACTCATGCCAGCATCCAGCGCATTCGCGACGAATTTCCGGAGGCGCCGCTGGTGGCGCATCCCGAATGCACCAAAGCGGTGCGCCTGCTGGCCGACGAAGTCTGTTCCACCGAGAAAATGGTGGGCTACTGCCAACGCAGCCCAGCGAAAGCGATCATCATTGCCACCGAAGCCGGCATGCTGCACCGCCTGCAAAAAGAGTGCCCGGACAAGACGTTCATCGCTGCGCCCACCGACAATTGCCGCTGCAACGAATGCCGCTTCATGAAGATGAACACGCTCGAGAAAGTCTGCGATTGCATGGAGAACCTGGCGCCGCGCATCGAGCTGAGCGAAGAAATCATGCGGCGCGCCCGCTTGCCCATCGAACGGATGCTGGAAATCTCGGCCCGGTCGTAGCGTTCAGCCAAAAAGGCTGGCTGGGTTGTCCCGGCAGGAAAGATTCTTTCCGCCTGTAAACACCGGCTGAAGCTTGCCCTGGGTCCATTGGCGCAAACGGTAGAGCGTCGCAAAAACAAAATCCGGCGCCGCCCCGCCCTGGCCGCCGACCAGTTCGCAGCCTCGCCGCACATTATCCTGCATCCAGGCTGGCAGCAAGAGATGGTACGGATTGCGGCGGACTTCGCCGGCATGAAACGTGATGCCGGTCACCATCTCAGCCACATCCTCCGCGCTCGATTCCACCATCAGATTCGGACTCCACATCGGCCCCCAAAACTCCGTCTCGAGGGCGAAGCATTGAAAACCGGGGCCGAGAGTGGCCAGGGCATCCATGACGAGGAAATGAGTGCCAATATGGGTGCTGTTCCAGTCCAGGTCATGGGGAAAGAAGATCGCTTGCGGCTGCTGATCGCTGAGGATTTGGGCGATGATGCGAACGGCCTCGGACCAGGCGGCCTGGTCTTGCTCGCGGGTCTTGACGCTGATTCTTTCCAGGCCGTTCGGCTTGGTTTGGATCAGGCCAAACCCCATATACTGGCAGGCTCGCTCCAATTCCTGATAACGTTCCGCCTGCCGGTCCTTGCGGCTGCCTTGTGTCACCGCCACATTCAGGACTCTCAGGCGCGCCTCTCGCAGCAGGCGAAATGGCAAGGCCCCAATGATGCATTCGTCGTCCGGGTGCGGCGAAAAGATCAGGACTTTGGGCGCGTCTTTGGGCAGGTCGGGCCGGGGTGCGGGAGTGAATCCGCCTAGTGGGTAGGTCTTTCCTTCCTGCAGAAGGCGAACAAACTGAGCAACAAAGTCTGGGTAAGGATTCATGGCGTTTTAGAACAACAGGTTTCTTGACCGGCCTCTCAGCAGCCCGGCGATTGCCGGCCTATGACTGGCAGACTGGCCGCGGCGATGGCTTGGCCATGCCGCTTGTCTTTCTCGTCGGGCGTGTGAAAATGAATCTGGCTGAAGAGTTCCGGAAACTCGGCTTGCAGGACTTCCTGTGCGCCCTTGAGAATCATATCACCGCCCGGCCCGGAAGTGACCCGGCCGAGGACCAGGACGTGGCTGAACTCATAGAAATCAGCGTAATGAGCAATGGCATAACCCAGGTAAGTCCCGATCGTTTGGTAAATTTTCGCCGCCCGGTAATCGCCCTCCTCCATGAGCGCTTGCACGCGTTTCAGTTTTTCGGGGAGTGACAAGGCGTGGTCCAGTTCGATGCCGCCGACCGGCAATAGCCGCCCCACGCATTGCTGAGAAAAGTACTGCGCGCCGCATCCGTAGTCACCCGACCATTCGTCCACGGGCGCTTGGCGGTTGTAATCCACCGGCACGAAGGCGAGTTCATTCAGCCAGGAAGTGATATGGCCGTCGCGGTTGACATAGCCGCCGGCCGTGCTCGTGCCCAAGGCCATGCCCAGGACGCCGTTGCAGCCCAGGGCCATGGAGCCGGCCAAGGCGGTCACTTCGCCGTCGTTGGCCACTTCGAAGGGGATATTCCCCCAGGCTTGCTTCAGTTCCAGGAACAGGTTCTTGACCCGGCGGTTGAATAATTCCGGGGGCACACCGCGAAAGAGCGAAGCAACCTTGACCCGGTTATTGACATACACCCCCGCCGCGCTGCCGCCGATGGCATCGACGCGGGGCAAATACCGGGCCGCTCGTTTCAGGGAATCCATGATCTGATCTAAGTGCCATTGCGGGTCCGATTGCGGAACGGGATTCCAGACCACTTCCTCGCTAAAGACGCATTCTCCATTTTGGACTGCGGCGACTTTGCGATCGCTGCCGCCCAGGTCGAAGCCAATACGGCAGCCGTCCAGATGCCGTCCCAGGGGGGTGGTGCTGGCGCGAGCGGGCGGAATTTCCTGAGTGATCCGCACTTCAAAGGGCTGCTCATAAATCCGGTCGCCCATGATATGGGCGTCGAATTCTCCGGTCGGCGTTTCGGCATAGTATTTCTGCAAATGCTGTCCGAGCATGGCCGGTCCGGAAAAATGGACACGAAAGCCGCCCCGGGACCAGAGGAGGAATTTCATCAATCTTTCCAGGTAAGTGAAGTTCCCGGCCGCCAGCGGGTGCTGCTCCGGAAAAACCGCCGTGGCGAAATGCGACACCGAGCCATCGGCTTGTTCCAGAGCCACTTGCACGGGCACGGCTTTTCCGGAAGCGCGGGTTAGTTCTCTGAAATGCCGGTTGGCCAGCGCCGCCGGGCGGCAAAAAGAGTCCAGGACGGGAGTGAGGCGAGGCGGAACCAAAGTCAGGCCGTGGTTGTTCATTTTTGAATCGGGAGAAGTCTATAGAAACGAGGCGCACAGAAAAAGAAGAAAACTTTCTCGAAGAAAACTTTCTCGCCAGATTCTTGTATAACCCGCTTGCAACCGGCGCGACCAACTGATAGCGTCGCCGCCCGATTAGGGGATCGGAACGCAGGGCGCGTCACCCTTTTGAACCGAAGTTGAAATCGAGAACAGCAAAACCGACCTATGTCTAACGAGAAACCGGGCCAGTGCAACACGAATAATCCGGCGGTCATTCGCTGGGTGGAAGAAATGGCGGCGCTCTGCCAGCCCGATTGCGTTTTCTGGTGCGATGGCTCCGAAACGGAAAAGGAGGCTTTGACGGCCGAAGCTGTGGCCAAAGGCATTTTGATCCAGCTCAACCAGGAAAAGTTGCCCGGATGCTATTATCACCGTTCCAACCCCAATGACGTGGCCCGGGTCGAACATTGCACTTATATCTGCACGGACACCCGGGAAGAAGCCGGCCCGACCAATAACTGGGCGCCGCCGAAGGAGATGTATCAGAAGCTGTACGGGATGTTTCGTGGTGCCATGCGCCGGCGCACCCTGTATGTGATTCCGTACCTGATGGGGCCGGCCGGCTCGCCAATGACCAAGGTCGGCATCGAACTGACGGATTCCATTTACGTCGTTTTAAGCATGCGCATCATGGCGCGCATCGGGAATGTGGCCTGCCGGCAACTGGGGGACAGCGGCGACTTCAATCGCGGATTGCACTCCATGTTGGACGTGGACCCGGAGCGGCGCTACATCTGCCATTTTCCGCAAGACAATACGATTCTTTCCCTGGGTTCCGCCTATGGAGGCAACGTTTTGCTGGGCAAGAAATGTCTCGCTTTGCGGATTGGCTCCGCTTTGGGACGCAAGGAGGGATGGATGGCCGAGCACATGTTGATTTTGGGGGTGGAATCTCCCAGCGGCGAAAAAACGTTTGTCGCCGCCGCCTTCCCCAGCGCCTGCGGCAAGACGAATTTCGCCATGTTAATCCCGCCCGCTCATTATCAAGGCTGGAAAATCTGGACGGTCGGCGACGATATTGCCTGGATGAAGCCGGGCACCGATGGCCGCCTTTATGCCATCAATCCAGAGGCCGGGTACTTTGGCGTCGTGCCAGGCACGAACAGCAAATCCAATCCCAACGCCGTCCAGACAATTGCGCGGGATACGGTTTACACCAATGTCGGTTTGCTGCCCGATGGTGATGTCTGGTGGGAGGGCAAAGACGGCGAAGTGCCCGCCCAGTGCCTCGATTGGAGAGGCCAGCCCTGGACGCCCGCTTCCAAGGAAAAAGCGGCCCACCCGAACAGCCGCTTTGCGGCGCCCATGAAGAACAATCCGGCCCTGGCCCCCGAGGCCGAGGACCCTCATGGTGTGCCCATCAGCGCCATCATCTTTGGCGGGCGCCGAGCCAACACCATGCCCTTGATTTATGAAGCATTTGAGTGGGGGCACGGCGTCTATCTGGGCGCCACGATGGGATCGGAAATGACTGCGGCGGCGGTGGGTGGGGCTGGCCAGTTGCGCCGTGATCCCATGGCCATGCTGCCCTTCTGCGGTTACGACATGGGCGATTATTTCCGGCATTGGTTGAGCATGCGCAAACTGGTTCAATACCCGCCGCGCATTTTTCATGTCAACTGGTTCCGTAAAGACGAGCACGGCCATTTCCTCTGGCCTGGCTTCGGGGAAAACATGCGCGTCTTGCAGTGGATTGTGGATCGTTGCCAGAACCGCGTCGGAGCGCAGGAAAGCCCCTTGGGGCTGATGCCGCATTTGAAGGACTTCGATCTGGCCGGATTGGCGAATTTTGGGCCGAGAGAGTTTGAAAAAGTCCAGCGCATCGATATCGAGGAATGGAAAAAGGAAATCATTTCTCAGACTGAGCTATTCATCACCTTGAAGGCCACCTTGCCCGGAGAACTGATCTTCCAACGGGAGTTGCTCATTTCCCGGCTGTAGCCCCGCCTGCCCGCCGGAAGAGGGCCGGGAAAGCGAACGGCAGAAAACAGGGCTGGGCGCATTTTGACCGGCTTGGCCGAAGACGCACTGGACTTGCTGCACCCTGTGGAAAGGGTGGTCAAAAGCGGTCGAAGACGCCCGCGCTCCTTTGGTTGCGGCTCCGCTGCGCGCTGTATTGGTATCGCCCAAAATCGTCGCAGGCCGCGACGATTTGGCCGGAACGAGAGCCTGCAGAGACTTCGTAGCGCAGATTTCCAATCTGCCGTATCGCCGACTACCAGTCGGCAAGCCGTTCGACAGGCGCGAGGGCTGCGGATTGGAAATCCGCGATACAGCAGGTTGGAAACCTGTATAGCTTCTCCGGCGTTG
>CAYIIH010000335.1:0-9474 GCA_964363225.1 uncultured Verrucomicrobiota bacterium
TTCCGAATTGGTCGAATTCCTGAAAGACCCGAAGAAGTTTCAAAAGCTCGGCGGCCGGATACCCAAGGGTATTTTGATGATCGGCGCGCCCGGCACCGGCAAGACGCTCCTGGCCAAAGCCATCGCCGGAGAAGCCGATGCCGCGTTCTTTAGCATCAGCGGGTCGGATTTTGTGGAAATGTTCGTCGGAGTCGGGGCCAGCCGCGTCCGCGATATGTTCGAGCAAGCCCGCAAGAACACGCCCTGTTTGGTTTTCATCGACGAAATTGATGCGGTGGGTCGGAGTCGCGGCCACGGTTTGGGCGGCGGCAACGACGAACGCGAGCAGACGTTGAACGCCTTGCTGGTGGAGATGGACGGTTTTGACACCCAGGAAGGCATTATCATCATTGCCGCCACCAATCGTCCAGATGTTCTGGACCCGGCGCTCTTGCGCCCGGGGCGTTTTGACCGGCAAATCACGGTGAATCTGCCCGATGTCCGGGGCCGCGAAGCCATTCTAAAAGTCCATGCCAAGAACGTAAAGCTGGACCCAACAGCGGATTTGGCTGTCATCGCTCGCGGCACGCCCGGTTATTCGGGCGCTGAACTGGCCAATCTGCTCAATGAAGCAGCTTTGCTGGCGGCCCGCACGAACAAGAAAGCCATCAGCATGCCCGAATTGGAAGAAGCGCGTGATAAAGTGCGCTGGGGGCGGGAGCGTCGCAGTCTGGCCATGACGGACGAAGAAAAGAAATTCACGGCCTGGCACGAAGCCGGACACGCGCTGGTGAGCGTCCTGCTTCAGCATACCCATCCGCTGCATAAGGTGACGATCATTCCCCGGGGTCAGGCCCTGGGCTCCACGATGTCGTTGCCCAAGCAGGATGTTCTGAACCGCCGCCGGAAAGAAATGCTCGACACGATTGCCATGACGATGGCGGGGCGGATTGCCGAGGAGATTGTATCCGGCGACATTTCCACAGGCGCCAGCGGCGATATTCAGCAAGCGACCCAGATGGCGCGGGCCATGGTTTGCTTTTTTGGCATGAGTGACAAGCTCGGCATGGTTCAATACGGCGACAACAATGAATACGTTTTCCTGGGGCGGGAAATGATGCGGAGCAAGGATTACAGCGAACGCATTGCCCAGGAAATCGATGCCGAAGTCAAGCGGATCATCGATGAATGTTTTCAGACTGCAAAGAGCATCATCGACAACAACCGGGATAAATTGGAGATCTTAGCCAATACGTTGCTGGAAATCGAGACGCTGGATGGCGCTCAAGTGGAGGAGATTGTCCGCACCGGCAAATTCACGCCACCGCCGCCCATGCCACGCGTCGAGCCACCCACCGGAGCCAAAGCCGCCACGCCGTTACCCGAAATTCCCAAGCCGGCCCCGCCACATTTGCCCGGACTGGGGACACCTGCGCCTGCGACTGCGTAAGATGCCGCAGAGTTGCCTGGCTCATGATAGCTGCCGCGAACGTTGCCAAGAGAGTCTGGACCGAAGCAGAGCTGCAAGCCCTGCCAGAGGAAGGTTGCCTCCACGAGCTGGTCAACGGCGAACTGGTTATGAGCCCCAAGAACGACTTCTACCACGGTGATATTTGCTCTCAGTTGCTGACGGCCATAACGATTTTCGTCAAAGCCCGCCGATTGGGGGCGGTGCTCGATTCCAGCACCGGCTTCTGGATGCGCAACCAGAATTGCCGCGCCCCCGACATTTCCTTTATCCCCAAAGCGCGCCTGATCAGTTTGGGCTTCGCGCGGTCCACGCGGAAATTCTTCCCGGGGGCGCCTGATTTAGCCGTCGAAATCCTCTCGCCCAACAACACGCGCACAGAGATCGGCGAACGGTTGAAAGACTTTTTTGGCAGCGGCACCCAAATCGCCTGGATCGTCAATCCCGAGGCGGAATGCGTCGAGGTCTGTTACTCGCCAGACAAACGGAAGCTGCTGGGCGCGGGGTCTTCCCTCGACGGCGAGCATCTGCTGCCTGGTTTTCAATATCCGATCGCGGATTTGTTCAAGGAATGGGACTGGTAGGCAGGGAGACCAAGGATTGCAGATGGCGCCTGTCCGGCCCACCAGGCAGTCATGCGCGAATCGGCCATCCGATTCAATCCGACCTGCTTCATGCGGCAATCCCATTTGACTCTGCCAAGAAGATCATTAGCCTCGCCGCATGATCATTGCACCGTCTTTGCTCGCGGCACATTTTGGGCGTTTCGCCAGTGAAGCCCGGCGGGTGGAGCGGGCCAAAGGCGACTGGCTTCACCTCGATATCATGGACGGCCATTTCGTCCCGAACATCTCTTTCGGCCCCGAGGTGGTGCGCGTTTTGCGGCCCCTGGTCCGCCTGCCGCTCGATGTTCATTTGATGTGTTCGCGTCCGGAGATTTTGCTGGAGCCGTTTGCCAAAGCCGGTGCGGATTTCATTACCGTCCATGTCGAACTGGGTGAAAAGGTGCTTTCGTTGCTTTGGAAAATCAGGTCGCTCGGACGCAAAGTCGGTTTGGCAGTCAATCCGCCCACGGCTATTTCTTTGGTGCAACCGTTTTTGAAGCAGATTGATCTCTTGCTGGTCATGACGGTGAACCCAGGTTTTGGCGGCCAGGCTTTCATTGAAGAAACCATTCCTAAAATCCAGCAAGCCGATGCTTGGCGGCGCGAGAAGAAATTGAAATACCACCTCGAGGTCGATGGCGGGATCAACTTCGCCACCGCAGCCGAATGCGCCCGCGCGGGCGCCGATACGTTTGTAAGCGGAACCAGCCTTTTCGGACAGCACGACATGAAAGCCGCCATCAAGAAGATGCGATCGCTTGCGCTCAAGAACCACCATCTGCACGTGGCCAGCATGGCCTCGACCCAGGGGCACGGCTCGGTTTTGGCAGTGGCAGAATCGGCGTGACCCATTGAGCCGCGATGATGACGCAAATCAAGTTTGGCACCGATGGCTGGCGCGCCGTCATCGCCGAGGATTTCACCTTCAAGAACCTCGATCGTGTCGCGCAAGCCAGCGCGGATTACTGGAACGCCTGGCCCAGGCGGGGCACTGCCAAGCGCGTGGTGGTGGGGTACGATCGCCGTTTTCTCTCCGACCAATTCGCCCGGCGCACGGCCGAAATCCTGGCGGGCAACGGTTTTCAAGTGACACTGACGGCCGGATCGACACCCACGCCGGCCGTTTCTTTCGCGGTCAAGAACGAAAAGGCGGCGGGCGGAGTGATGATCACGGCCAGCCACAATCCGCCGGCTTTTAATGGCTTCAAGCTGAAAGCGTTTTACGGCGGTTCGGCAGATTCAGCCTTATGCCAGGCGGTCGAAGCAGAACTGGACAAAAGGCCTCCTCAAGCACTGACTCTGGCTGAAGGCGTGCAGACGCGGCGCATCCAGGTTCGGAACATTCTTCCAGCCTATTATCAAGCGGTGAAGAAGCTGGTGGACTTCAGATTGATTGCGCGATCCGGAATTCGCTTTGCGCACGACGCGCTCTATGGTGTGGGCGCCGGTTGTTTTGATGAACTGCTGAAAGGAACCTCTTGTCAGGTCACCACGCTTAATGGCGGGCACGATCCGTTGTTCGGCGGCATCAATCCCGAGCCGATTGCCAAGAATTACGGGCGGAGCTCCGCTTACTTGCGCCGGCATCCGCACGATATCTGCCTGGTCACGGATGGCGACGCCGATCGCGTGGGCGGCATGGACGGACGGGGCGGTCCACTTTCGACACACCGGATCATCTGCTTGCTCCTGCAGCACTTCGTCTGCAATCGAAAGGGCAGGGGACGGGTCGTCAAAGCCCTGACCACGACTTCGATGGTGGACAAAATGTGCGCTGCTTACGGCCTGGAACTGGTGGAAACCGGGGTCGGCTTCAAGTACATCTGCGCCGAGATGCTGAAGGGAAATGTGCTGCTGGGTTTCGAGGAAAGCGGCGGCATCGGTTTCCCGGGCCACGTGCCCGAACGCGACGGCCTTCTCGCCGGCTTGATGCTGCTCGAATTGCTCGCCACCGAAAGGAAACCTTTGCCCCGGCTTCTGGCCCGCCTGGTCAAGGAATTCGGCCCGCATGAGTACGCCCGGCTCGATGCGTATTTTCCGCTGGAGAAACGCGCGGCGCTGATGGAGTTCTGCAAAAGCCGTCCCCCCGTCAAGTTGGACGCTTCCCCGGTCGTCGAGGTCAAATCGTATGACGGGGTGAAATTCATGGCGCGAGACGGTTCCTGGCTCATGCTGCGCGGATCAGGCACAGAACCGGTTCTGCGGATTTATGCGGAAGCGGCGTCGGCTGCCGCTGCTGGCAGGCTGCTGCAACTCGGTGTCCGACTCGCCCAGGAAATCTGAGATTCCACTTTCTTTCAGTGTGGACGCTATTATCTTCTCACGGATACAGAATAGACGAGTGAATTACGGAGAGCGCAAAGCAATTTGGATTTAAGATGACGATGATGCAGAAAGAGAAGAGTTAGCTCATGGATGCGGAACACATACGTAATTTCAGCATCATTGCTCATATTGACCACGGCAAGACGACGCTTTCTGACCGGCTCTTGTTTCGGACGGGGACCATTTCCGCGCGCGATATGCACGATCAAATGCTGGACTCGATGGACCTGGAACGGGAACGGGGCATCACCATCAAGGCCCATCCTGTCACCATGCGGTACCAGGCTGCGAACGGCGAAATCTACGAACTCAATCTGATCGACACTCCCGGGCACGTGGATTTTTCCTACGAAGTATCGCGAAGCCTGAGCGCTTGCGAGGGCGCTTTGCTGATCATTGATGCAGCCCAAGGGGTGGAAGCGCAGACGGTGGCCAATGTGCATTTGGCGATGAAGCAACACCTGGAAATCATTCCGGTCATCAACAAGATCGACTTGCCCCACGCCGATGTGCCTCTGACCAAGACGCAATTGGAGGATATTCTGGCCATCCCGGCCGATTCAGCCCTTTTGGCCAGCGCCAAGGAGGGCATTGGCATCGACGAGATTTTGGAGGCGATCGTGGCTCGCATTCCGGCCCCGAAACCGACGGGGGAGAGGTCCTTGCAGGCGCTGGTGTTTGATTCCTATTTCGACACTTACAAAGGCGTTGTCATCCACGTGCGGGTCTTCAACGGCGAACTCAAGGCTGGCCAGCAAGTCAAACTCATCAGTTCGGGCAAGGTGGTCGAAGTCAAGGAAGTGGGCAGCTTCAATCCGAAACCGTATGTCCGCGAGAAACTCGAAGTGGGCGAGACCGGCTACATTACAGCCAACATCAAAAGCCCCAAGGACGTGCAAATGGGCGAGACGTTGACTGATGCGCGGCATCCCTCGGTGGCCGTGGCGGGCTTTAAGGAAATTCATCCGATGGTCTTCAGCGGCCTTTACCCGATCAACACCGCCGATTACGAGCATCTGAAGGCGAACCTGGCCAAGCTGCAGTTGAACGACTCGGCTTTCGTTTACCAGTCGGAAAGCTCGGTCGCGCTCGGCTTTGGCTTTCGATGTGGTTTTCTCGGGTTATTGCATTTAGAAATTGTCCAGGAGCGCCTGCGCCGGGAGTACGGGATGGACATTATCGCCACCTATCCCAGCGTCATTTATCGAGTGACCATGACCAACGGCGAGATGAAGGCGGTGGACAACCCGGCGTTCTTGCCCGAACCCAATTATATCGAGAAGATCGAGGAACCCATGGTCAAGGCCTTCGTCATTTGTCCGAACGAAAACATCGGCGACCTGATGGCGTTGATTTTGGAAAAGCGCGGCCAGATCGACCACACCGAGACGCTGGATTCGCGCCGGGTCATGTTGACCAGCCGGTTGCCCTTGAACGAAATCCTCATTGATTTCCATGACCGTATCAAAAGCATCACCCGCGGCTACGGCTCCATGGATTATGATCTGGACGGTTATGCCGTCTCGGAGATGGTCAAACTCGATATGCTCGTCAATGGCGAGCCGGTGGATGCGTTCTCCTGCATCGTCCACCGGGATAAAGCCGAGTCGCGCGGACGCGCTCTGGCGGCAAAACTGAAGGAGGTCATCCCCCGGCAGCAGTACCAAGTCGCCATTCAAGCGGCCATCGGCGGAAAAGTGGTCGCCCGCGAGACCGTCAGCGCCTTGCGAAAAGATGTGACCGCCAAATGTTATGGCGGCGACATCACTCGCAAACGCAAACTTCTGGAAAAGCAAAAAGAAGGCAAGAAGCGCATGAAATCCTTTGGCACCGTGCAGATTCCACAGGAAGCTTTTATCGAGGTGCTGAAGACGTGATCATGCGATGGTTATTTTCGCGCACGATCCGGCAGGCCGTGGATCTGCGCCATCGTGTGCGGAAGCTGGTCCATGCTCAAAAAGACCTTCTGCAGCCGCAGGCCATCGCCGCTCTAGGGAAAGCCACGGAAGAATTGCAGAAGGCGCTCCAAGCCAAAGCTCCGCAGGCCGAAATACAGAAACAAATGGCGAATCTGGAAACGGCCGCCAACAAGTGGCTCAAGCCCTATCCGTTTCCCGGCGCGCGCGAGAATGTTGATGTGCTTTTGGTAGCGTTGGCGGTGGCGCTCGGCGTGCGCACGTTTTTTCTTCAGCCCATGGCCATTCCCACCGGTTCCATGCAGCCAACGCTCTACGGCATCACTCAGCAGGACCTGCGTCACGATCCAAACGCCAGAATTCCGGGGGCGGCACAGCGGTTTTTCGATTCATGGGTGAGGGGAATCAAGTACTACCGCGTGACAGCGGTCGGCGATGGCCCGTTTCGCGGAAGTGAAGAGCCGAAATTGGTATTTCCTTTGGTGAAGAAACAACGGTTCCTCGTCGGAGACCACTGGTACACGATCTGGTTTCCTCCGGACCAAATGTTCAGCGGCCTCAACCGGACCGGACTCAAGGCCGGCCAGTCCTTTCGCCAAGGCGAAGACATCATCAAGCTGCGGGTGAAAAGTGGCGACCGGTTGTTTGTGGATCGAATGACTTACAATTTTCGACGTCCCAAGCGCGGCGAGATCGTCATTTTTGTTTCGCAAGGCATCCCGCAACTGATCCAGGACACGCATTATATCAAGAGACTCATTGGCCTGGGCGGGGAAGGGGTGCGGATTGGAAATGATCGGCATGTTATCATCGATGGAAAGCGCCTGAACGCTTCCACGCCGCGTTTTGAAAACCTTTACAGCTTTGCGGGTCCGCCGCGCGAGAATCAGTACTCCGGCCACGTCAATGATTGGGTCGGCCGCCAAAATGGCCGGCCGCAGGCGCCGCTCTTTAAAGATGAGACCATTGAATATCATGTCCGCCCAAACAGCTTCTTGGTCTTCGGAGACAACACCATGAACAGTTTCGACTCGCGGTTTTGGAGTGATTTTCCCCGCGAAAAAGCCATTGGCAAATGCGCCTTTGTTTTTTGGCCCATCACCGAACGCTTTGGCTGGGGGTTTCGCTAGAGAGTATGCCCGCGCGTAATCGCTCCTTTGAGAGTCCGCAGATTGAGTGCAGGTTTGATTTATGATCGCAAAATGGTTTCTCTCGCGCACCGTCCGGCAGGCGGTGCAAATGCATCATCAGGTTCGCAGAATTCTTGACGAACAACGCGACATCCTCTCCGCCGAAGCCATTGAAGCCGTGTCCGCAGCCAACCGGCAGTTGCACGGCCTCGCCAAATCGGGCGCGGACAAAAAGGCCCTCCTGGCCCAGATGGCAGTGATCGAGGATGTTGCGCAGCAATGGCTTAAGACTTATCCTCACGGAACCATTCGGGAGAATGTCAAAGAGCTGCAGCTCGCTGTGACGGTCATCCTGGGGTTTACGACGTTTTTTCTGCAACTGACCAAGATCCCAACCGGCTCCATGCAGCCGACGCTGTTTGGCATCACGTATGAAAATCTGAAGAATCGCCCCGACTTCACGATTCCAAACGGATTGGTCAAGTTCGCCAATTACTGGATTCACGGCGTCTCTTACTTTCATGTCATTGCTGAATCGGAGGGGGAACTTCGAGAGATCGAGCCGCCCAAGTTCGTCTTTCCCTTTGTCAAAAAACAGCGGTTTCTAGTCGGGAAGCAATGGTACACGGTTTGGTTTCCACCCGACCGGTTTCCGGAATGGGCCGGCCTTTATCGCGGCCAGTTTTTCTCGAACGGTGAAGATATCGTGAAAATGAAAGCCGTGAGTGGCGATCATCTCCTGGTCGATCGGCTAACCTACAACTTCCGCCGGCCAAACCGCGGCGAAATCATCGTCTTCAAGACCAAGGGCGTCAATGACTTGCCTCAAGATCAACTTTACATCAAACGTCTGGTGGCGCTCGGCAATGAGACGGTCCAGATTGGAAATGATCGGCATCTCATCATTAACGGAAGACGACTGGATGCAGCCACGTCGCACTTCGAGTTTGTCTATGCCATTGGTTCCAATCCCAAAGAAAACGGGTACCTTGGCCACGTCAATGGGGTTGTGGCTGCCCAATTGGGCAAGCCATCCTTGGCGCCACTTTTCCCCAATGAAACGGAACAATACGCCGTCGGCTCAGACCAGTACCTCGCCATGGGCGACAACACTCTTAATAGTTACGATTCCAGGTCTTGGGGCGGACTGCCGCAGCGAAACGTTGTCGGGAAATGCTGGTTTGTCTATTGGCCGATAACCGATCGTTTCGGCTGGGGAACTCACTGAGGCGAACAAAACGCGTTCAATGCATTAAACGACAACAACTTTCATAGCCAAACTCGACACAAATGCATTTCGCACAATGTATGTTATATGCATTATAGAACACTGTGCGGTTTCACCGTTGCAGCACTGCACCTTTACTCATAAGTTGTCTCGAATGCAGGATCAAGCTGTGAGTGGCCGGATGATGGCGAGTATCAAGGACTTATGCATGAAAAAAGAGGCCGTTTTTCGGGCATAAGTTGTCTCGTTTTTCGGCTTTCTTGACAATCTGTCTCGGAGGCATTAATCATTCGCAACCAGCATGTTGCAAGAAAGAAGACAGATTATGCGCAAAAAATTCCTCGGTATGTCAAAATGGCGCAAAACCGATAATTTGAGCAAGTGGGCAGAAGTTGCCGCCCCCGTTTTTCGACCGGACCCGCTTGGCGGAAATCGAAGGCCAGCGCAAAAACGGTCCCAAGGTTTCCTAATAGTGACCGCGCTGGGTGCAGGCAGGCGACAGAGAACAAAAAGCGCCGGCCAGGTTGGCCTGGCCGGCGCTCAGCGGGCACGTCCCCTGCCCTGCTCTTGCAGTCAGTTTGCAGCCACGTTGCGGGCAAGCTGCAATGACTCTGCAGAGATTAGCGACTTGTCGATTGTCACGGTTTCAATGCAAAGGTTCCGTTGGCCCTTCATGACCAGCGCTGAAAGGATCAGTTGGGAAGCCCATTGCGTAAAAACACGGGCTATCTCAATGCGATGGCGTGCACTCACATTATTGTGGATATCCAGTTTAGGGATTTCCGTCATAATCTGTCCTTCCCGGCAGCGATTAGAGATGCTA
>CAYIIH010000336.1:0-9440 GCA_964363225.1 uncultured Verrucomicrobiota bacterium
GCCGGATAACCACGTTTCGCTCAAGCGCCAGCTCACGCTTAATGCTCTACAGTTCCTGGTAGAGCGCGTGGGCCTGGGTGATCTCTGGGAGGCCTGCGGGAGAGGGAACGCTCTTCATGGCGGGCTTTCTTAGAACAGGTCCGGCTGATAGGCTGGCCGGCGGGGCGGGAGACGCCAGCGGGGGGATCGGCGTGCCCGGTGGATGGCCAGCGAGAGCACCAGCAGCGCCTGGTCCAGCCGGCAGTCGTAGAGTGGCGGGGCCTGCCCGAGACTCTCGCCCACCAAAGCGCAGGCGATTTCCAGTTTCTCGAGCACCGATAATTCTCGTTCCATAGTTTGGGGCGGGTCAGGGGTTCAGGCGATCGCGGGCGGCCGGAACCATCTCCAAGGCCGTCTGCACATGTTCGGGGCCGATGGTGTTGGCGGCGGCCTGGGCGGCGGTGATCCAGGCGGCGCGGGCCAGGAGGTTGAGCAGGCGCGGCACTCCGCGGCTGGCACTGGCCAGCAAGTCCACCGCCGCGACCGCCAGGCACGGACGATCCAAGCCCGCCTGGCGTAGGTGATGGACCAGATAGGGCTCGATCTGGACCCGATCCAAAGCGGCCAACTGGCAAGGCACGCTGATGCGGGAGTAGAGGGCTTTGTGTTGTTGCAGGCGCAAGGTGTCCTGCAGATAGGTGTCGCCCAGGAGGATCCAGGCGAAGACCGGCTGGCGGGACAAGTTCAAGCCCAGCAGCAAGCGCATCTCCTCCAGCGCCCCGGGGCCGTACTGTTGGGCTTCGTCGAGCACCAGGATGGGAGTGATCCGCCCCAACTCCTTCAAGGCGTTTTCCAACCGGTC
Organism: uncultured Verrucomicrobiota bacterium; assembly: GCA_964363225.1. Lineage (GTDB taxonomy): Bacteria > Verrucomicrobiota > Verrucomicrobiia > Limisphaerales > CAYIIH01 > CAYIIH01. The sequence continues at coordinate 842 of CAYIIH010000336.1, forward strand.
CAGGTTGCGGCTGCGGTGGAGGCTGGAGTTCTGCCCCAGCTTGCGCAACAACACGGCGAACAAACCGCTGGCACTCAAGGTGGCCTGGGTGATGACCAGCGGCAGGTAAGCCTTGGTTTCCAAACCGGCCAGCCCATGCGCGGCCCAAGCGCTTTTGCCCACCCCGTTGTCCCCGCTCAAGAGCATGAGCGAGCGCAGGGCGGCGGTTTGGTTCAAGCGCCGCAACGCTTCTTCCCAGGCGGGCGACAGGAAAGGGCTTTCGCCGGGATGGTCGCTGAAAGGGATGGCCCGGGCGCCCCAGTGGCGCAGAGCCGCGGCTAACACCGGATCAATAATCATCAGCGTGCGAGCCGCCGGTTTCGGCGTTGAGATGGAGGGGGGCTTGGCGGGCCAGTCCCAGGAGCTTGCCTTGATACCAGACTTCGATGCGGGCCCGGCGCCAGGGGTCCAGGCGCAACTGGATTTTCAAGGCCCGCAAGGAGAGCGGCACTTCGTAGAGATCGTGGTCCAGCCGCACGGTGCCGTTCTTGCGCACCGTGCGGTCCAGTTGGATGTAAAAGAGCGGCTCGAGGTCCAGGCCCGCTTCCAGGTGGCGGAGGGTCTGGGCCGCTTGTGGGTAACGCAGTTCCGGGCTGACCCCGGTCGAACTAGGCACGCGTTGATGAGAGAGGGTTGGGACCCAAGCCGAGAGTTGGGTGTTGAGTTCCTCCAGGCTGCGGGCGCGGTTGCCCTCCAGCCGCAGCGTGCTCTCGAAGCCTTGTTGGATGGTCTGGATGACCCGCTCGATTTTTCCTTTGCTCCAACTAGGGTAAGGCTTGCAAGGCAGGAGCCGGATGCCCAAGCGGGCGCAGACCAGGCGGGTGTGGGAACTGACGAAGGGTTTGCCCTGGTCGGTGTAGAGCTTGCGCGGGAGGCCCCGGCGCAGGATGGCTTCCTTGAGGGCGTGATGAAAGGCCTCGGTATGGGCTTGGGGATAATAGGCGGCAAAAGGGATCAAGCGCGAGGGGTCATCAATCAGGACCGCCCACTGCGTGACCTGGCTTTTGCCGTTGGCGCTGAGCGTCGGGCCGGGCGAAAAGTCCACCCTCCAGAGGTCGTTGACCTGCGGGGCCTCGCAGGCCTTGGTGGGACCGGTTTCCAAACGGCCCGAGCGGAGGCTTTTGCGGTCCAGGCCCTGGCGGCGAAGGTAGCGATACAGAACGGTGATGGAAGGCAAGGAACGTCCGGCTTGCCGCCCAGGAGCGTAGAGAACCTTCAAGGGAACTTGCGGATTTTGCGTCACCTGTTCCAAGACCCAGGCGGCCGTGGCCGCATCCAGAACGCGGCTCTGGCCCTGATCGGAGCGCGGTGCCGGCACCAAGGCCTCGAAACCATGCTTCTGGCAGGCATACCACCAGTCCTCCAGAGTGCGCACGGCGTAGTCATCGCCGTTTTCGTCCGGCCAGGGCCGCACGGAAGCCTGGCGCAGAGCGGCGGCCAAAGCGCCGCCCTGACGCTGTTGGTCTTCCACGAAGTTCAGCGCCTTGAATCGTGTCAGGGCCAGATGTTGGGATGGAGAATTAGTTTTTTTAGATAGTTCAGACAGATGCGGCGCAGGTTGCGCGGAGCCTTCCCACCGGACCACTTTAACGTGGTGTGGGATCGCGCTCCCGGCCGCGGTGGCCCCGGCGCCGGGGAAAAGACGCCGGAACAAATCGCCGTCAGGGGCTGTCGGCGCTCCAGGGAAGCAGACAGAGATAATCGTGGAGCAAAGAGGTGTTGAAGGGCCTAGCCAACTGGAGCAAGATCACAGGAAGGTTGCCCCACCGGCGCAATTGAGACCGGACGCGCTTGGGCGTCGGATTGACGACAGACAACATCTGGCCCAAGCGGCCCGCTAAGGCGGCCAGGCGCTGGGTGAAGCGGCGCCAAGCCCGCTTCAGGCAACCTTTTTCATTGACGGTGGCAGCGGGCGGCGGCGTGCCGTTGAGCCGAGCGTCGAGGTCCTTCTCCAGCAGTGGCACGGAAACCGTCCGGTAGGGAAGCCGATCATCCGGCAGCACACTGATGGTGTGCAGGCCACCCGTGCAGAGGAAACGCAGAATGACTTGGAGCAGGTCGTCATTGCAATTGGCCCAGCGCGTATAAGAACCATGGCGATGGACGGTGTGATGGGGATCAAGAGGGCAAGGAGGGCGATCGCCCTGGAAACTGGATTGACGTTTTTGCATACGGCCTGTGCAAAGCCGATTCCCCCGCCCAGCGCAAGCGCCAATTCCGTCGCCGCAAAGTAAAGGATCGGATTTTTGGGTTTGGGTTCGCTCCGCTGGGCTCGCTGCGCTCGCCTTCACTCCGCGAACCAACCCCCAAAATCCCTCTCTGGAAAAGCTTAGACCCTTGCGCTCCTTTGCCACGAACTGCCCCGTGGGCCACGATTCAAGTCCCGCAAAACAACAGGACTCGAACCAATACCCGTTACACCGGCAGAGTGAGGCTCGTTACATCATTGGCTGTGTGGTCTTGATGGCGAACCTTGCTGCCGCCACCCTGCTTTCCGCGCTGGTCGTCGTTCTGAGCCATGCCGTCTTTTTTGCGGATTATTTTCTGCTGACCAGATTGGGCCTCCGGTTAAAGCGCCATTTCCTCTCTTACATCACAAATATTGGCATGTTCGCCGAATCGGCGGCCAGAATGGGCCTGAGCCTGGGTTTGTTTAGTTTGTTGCTGTTAGGGGAGTTAGCTTTGCTTTATATCGGCTTCTTTTGGATTTACGAGAGCTTTGGCCAGCCCCGGCTGAGTTCTGAGGTCTTCTCGCTTGGCTTGGCGCTTACCGTAGGAGTCGTTGCCACCGCAAAGGTTATTCCCGCTCATGAAGCTGTTCGATGGGGCAATGTTCTGTTCCTCGAGGAAGTCGCGCTATTGACATCCTTTCGGAAAAGTCCGTCCGCTCCCACCGGCGTGAAGATCACTGATTTTACCGCCAACGAGGATTACACATTGCCGTCGCCAAATGCTCCTTTGTTGAGGCTGACTTCAGATTTTACCGGTGAAAGGCTGTTTGAGTTGTCGATCAAACCTAGGCAGCGACCGCACGTTGTCTTATTGTTCATGGAATCTTTTCGCGCTGCAAATGTCGGGGTGATCGGCCGTGACGTGAAAGCCAGCCCGATATTTGACCGGCTATCACAAAAGGGCGTCCTCTTCCGGGATTTCTACTGCAATGGCATTCAAACGGCCCGGGCGGTGATCTCCTCGCTCTTCGGCGTTTTGCCTCGTTTTACCGAAGCCCCTGTCCAGAGCGATCTCAGGCATTGTCCCCGGTTGATTGGCCTGCCGCACTTGTTCGATGAAATGGGGTATCTAAATGCTTATCTGCACAACGGTTACCTCAAGTTCGAGCGCCAGGACCTCTTTTTTCCACGAAACCGCTATCACCAGGTCTTGGGGTGTGAGGATATCCAAGAGCGCTTTCCCGAAGCTCAGGATTTTGGAGGCTGGGGAGTGCCTGACGAGTATTTGATGCGATGCTTTGCCGATTGGCTGGAGGAGCAGGATAAGAAGAATGTCCCGACTTTTTCCACTTTGTTCACGATCACCAACCATTATCCGTATTGGATTCCGGAGGGGTTCTCTGTTCCTATCTTTGATTTCCCGAGCAATCCCGAAAAACCAGTTTTCTGGAAACCTTTTACTACAGCGATTATTGCCTGGGGTTGCTGGTCAAATTGCTGCAAGAAAAGGGTTTAGAGGACAAAACCATCCTTTTCATCCTGGCGGACACCGGCCAGCCGCTGGGTGAACACGACAATTTCTCAGAGCAGCAGTATCTGTTTCAGGAGAACGTTCATATTCCATTGCTCATTCTAGCGCCCGCGTTTCTGAGAGAGCCGGCGGTGATCGATGATCTGAGCAGCCAGGTGGATTTATTGCCGACGATCATGGACCTGTTTGGCCGGCCATTCCGCCAGCGTTCCATGGGCTCGTCGCTGATAAGAAAGAACTGCGGACGAAAGGTCTTCTTCAACAATCCTTACGGACCCCGCACGGTAGGAGTGCGAAGCGGTCCCTACAAGGCTCTCTATGAATTCGCCACCCGGCAGACCTTTCTGTTTGATCTTTCGCGCGATCCGCATGAGCTCCATAATATCGCCAACGACCACCAGGAATTGGCTGCCGAACTCAGGCAGAAGTTGGTAGATGCCACTTCCTTTGTTCAAGAACTGTATGACCAGGACCGCTTTTGCTGATCGGGAAACGCTTTTCGTGCCGGCGGGCGCGCGGGTTCCGCGCAGCGCGATCTGCGGCCCGCGCGCCTGCGCAGGTTTCACTCTCATCGAACTTCTGGTGGTCATTGCCATCATTGCCATCCTGGCGGGGCTGCTGTTGCCGGCGCTCGGCCAGGCCAAGGCCAAGGGGCAGCAGACTGGCTGTTTGAACAATGTCCGCCAGTTGCAGATTTGCTGGCAGATGTATTGCGAGGATCATGACGACCGCATGCCGGCCAACCGCGCTCTCAACGGCGGCGGAGGGGCGCGCGAAGACTGGACCACCGCCGGAGCCACCTGGCTGCACGGAAACGCGTTCACCGACGCAACAACCATCAACCTGCAACGTGGCGTTTTGTTTCCTTACAATCGCTCCGTCGGCATTTACAAATGCCCCGCCGACAAGTCCACCGTGCTCGACCAGGGCAAAATCCCGCGCACGCGCAGCGTCTCGATGAGCATGTACATGAACCTCGAACCAAACCCGTCTGCCTCCGAATATAACTGGGGCTGGCACAAGCTGACCGGCGTTCGCAATCCGGGACCGGATCGAGCCATCGTGTTCGTTGACGAGAATGAAAAGAGCATTCAGCAAAGCGCTTTCGGCATTAACGCGCCCGACCGGCTCATGTTGTTTGGAACGCCCATCTGGACGTGGATCAGTTTTCCCGCCACGCGCCACCTCAATGGGGGCACCTTCACCTTTGCCGATGGCCACGCGGAACTTTGGCGTTGGCGCGAGCCGAACACCATCCGGATTTCCAAACTCAACGCCTGGACGGTGCTGCAAAGGGCCATCCCCAACACCGACCGCGACCTGGGCAGGCTCTTCAAAGCCATCCCGGAAAAAGTTCCGGTGCCCTGAAATGGAATAGGAACGCGGCCTTCAGGCTGCGGCCACGGCCGCCAGCCAATCGGCTCACGCCAAAGGCGGATCCATTCCAACCGCGGGCAATTCAGGTTGCTTTGGCGCTGCTGGAGCTGCTGCTCTTCCCGATCCATTTCTCCAGCGCATGCATGCGGCGCAGCCAATCCGGCAACTGCCGTATTGCGACCAGTTGCCGTTTCATCTGGCGGTCCGGCTGGGCCGGATACCCAAACCATTTCTGGCCGTCGCCGATGTCATGCATCACGCCCGATTGCGCGGCGACGGTGACTTTATGGCCGATCTTTAAATGGCCGGCCAATCCGACCTGGCCGGCCAAGGTCACGTAATGGCCCAGCTTGGTGCTGCCGGCAATGCCCGCTTGCGCCGCGATCAGACAATGCTCCCCAACGGTCACATTGTGCGCAATCTGAACCAGGTTGTCGATCTTGGCGCCTTTGCCGATAATGGTGGGTCCCAGCGCGCCCCGATCAATGGTCACATTGGCCCCGATCTCCACGTCCTCCTGAATAATCACGCAGCCAATCTGTGGCACTTTGCGGTGCGCTCCGGCATCCAAAACGTACCCAAAACCATCCGCGCCTATCACTGTGCCCGCATGGATGCGCACACGGTCGCCCACCTGAGTGCGCGCGTACAAGGTGACATTTGGAAACAGATGCACTTGCTGTTCCAGCAGACAATGGGCGCCGACGTGGTCGCCCCCTTCCAGAACGCCCCGCGCGCCAATGCGGGCTTGCTCGCCGATCACACAATGCGGACCAATATGCGCCGAAGGATCAATCCGTGCCGAACCCGCCACCACCGCCGTCGGGTGAATGCCCGGCGCGAATTCCGGCTCCGGGAAAAACAGCGCCAGCGCTTTGGCGAACCCGATGCGGGCGTTCGGCACGCGGATCAACACTTTTTGGCTGGACGAAAAACTGCCGTCCACCAGCACGGCGCTGGCCGCGCTTTGCTCAGCCCGCGCGAAGTAAACCGCATTCTCCGCAAAGGTCAGGTCGCCCGGCTGGGCGGCGTCGGCAGGGGCAAAACCGGTCAAATAAACCGAGCCGTCGCCCACTACTTCTCCTTGAATGAGTTCGGCTAGTTGAGCGGCGGTGAAAGGCATAACTATACTTAAATCCCTCTTTCCCGGATGACGGCATTCTTGTCACCCAGCACCACAACTTGCGGCTGCCAGGTTTTGGCCAGGCGCTCTTCCACTTCGGTAAAACTCATGATGGTGAGGCGATCGCCGACTTTGCCTCGATGGGCCGTGGCGCCGTTCAAGACGATGGCGTCCGAGCCGCGTTCGCCCGGGATGGCATAGGTCTCAAAGCGCTGGCCATTGGCCAGGTTGCTGCACAAAATCCGTTCGTAGGGGAAAAGGCCGACTTGCTCCATGAGATCGGCGGCAATCGTCAGACTGCCCTCGTAATCAACGCTGGAGGCGGTGATTTGAGCGCGGTGAATCTTCGATTTCAACAAGTGTATCAACATAAAGCCCAAGCCAACTCGCGGCTTGTCATCGTGACTCACTATAGAGTCGGACTAACGGTATTCAATACCTACTTTGCTGCCGGTTCGCAGGGCACGCGAGTCCGCCCATGCTGGCTTGGTTTCATGGCGCAGGGCTCTCCCGTGTCCAAAGCCAGCCCAATCGCTTGAGAAGGCGCCCAACCGCCTCAGACCTCACAAAATCCTTGAACGGAAGAAGTTTTGATTTACTCTCGATCCCGTAAAACCAGATTTTTTCGGTGAAACCCTGCGCGGTTTCGATTGAAAGAAACGAATGAGTATTGCGAAACAGACAAACACGAAGGAAAAACATTTATGTCTCCAAGACCTCTCAACGTCGGTTTAATCGGCGGCGGCAAAGGTGCGTTCATTGTGCAGCCGCACCAAAAGGCGATTCATTTTGACGGCACCCGCCGGGTCGTGGCCGGCGCGCTCTTCCCCGATCCCAAGATTGCGCTCGAAGAAGCGGAAAAATGGCCTTATCCCATCAAGGGCTACGGTTCGTACGACGAAATGATCGCCGCCCAAGCCAAGCTGCCTGAAGCCGAACGCCTGGATTACATTTTGATCGTGACGCCCAACCACGTCCACTTCGATCCAGCCATGAAAGCCCTCAAGGCCGGCATCCCCGTGTTCTGCGAAAAGCCGCTCTGCTTGAATCTCAAGGAAGCCAATCAGCTCGTCAAAGCCGTTCGCAAGTACAACATCCCCTTTGGCGTGGCCCATACTTATCTGGGCCACTGGACCAGCCGCCTCTCCCGCTACATCGTCCGCAGCGGGTTGCTCGGGGACGTCCGCTGGGTCGATTCCTACTACATCCAAGGCTGGCTGGCGACGAAGGTCGAGGCGACTGGCCTGCAACAGGCCGTCTGGCGCACCAATCCTAAGCTGGCCGGCGGCTCCGGCTGCGGCGGCGACATCGGCACTCACGCGCTCATGCAGCTCCGCTATGTGAGCGGCCTGGACGTCGCCCAGCTCTCCGCGCAATTGGAGACCTTCGTCGAAGGCCGCGCGCTCGATGACCACTTCACCATCTACTGCAAGCTCAGCAATGGCGCCAAAGGCCTGGTGCGCGCCTCGCAGATTTGCATCGGCCACAAGAACGACCTCGGCATCGTCATCGCCGGCACCAAAGGCACGCTCCGCTGGCGCCAGGAAGACCCGGAGTGCATCACTATTTGCCTGCCGAATCAACCCGACCGGACCTACTGGCGCCGCGAAGTCACGCCGGGCGACGGTTTCCTGCCGAAGGATATGCCCGTCGACCTGTTAGCCGAACCAACGATCCCTAGCGGCCACGGTGAGGCCTTTCATGACGCCTTTGCGCGGCTACACCGCTGCTTCGAGGCCGACGTGCGCAAATGGAAAGCAGGCGAGATATTCTCCTGCGATGGCAGCAAATATGCCAACGTCCAGGACGGCTGGATGGGCATCGCCTTCATCGAAACCTGCGTCAAGAGCAGCAAGAAGAAAGGCGCCTGGACCGCCATGCCAAAGAAGATTTAAGGCCAGAGGCAGCTCGGATTCAGAGGGACGGCGCTTGCGCCGTCCCTTATTATTCTTGTTTGTTGACACGAACCTTTAATAGATGACCCCGGTGGGGGAATCGCGGGCGCAAACCGTCGGGGTCAACGTCGGGGTCAGACCTGCACCTTTTTGGGGATCGCGGGCGCGGGAACGGGGTCAGACCTGCACCTTTTTGGGGATCGCGGGCGCGGGAACGGGGTCAGTCCTGCACTTTTTTGGGGGTCGTGGACGCAAAAAAGTGAGAACTGACCCCGGTGGGGGAATCGCAGGCGCAAAAAAGTGAGAACTGACCCCGGCGGGAAGCACGAAGCCTCCGTGCGGAAACAGGCTTGCCGTTCCGGAGCCGCTCGACCTTCCGCAACCGCTCCCTCCCGCAACGAAGCCTGCCCTCCATCCTCCGCCCCCCCTCTTTGGCCCCAGTTTGGCCCCAGTTCTTGCTTGT
>CAYIIH010000337.1:0-9424 GCA_964363225.1 uncultured Verrucomicrobiota bacterium
GGCTTCAGGTGGTCGGGAAATAGCCCGTCAGGCACACAGACAATCTGTTGGCGTCATGCGTGGGAGAACTCGGCGGACCTCAAGTCAAAGGAGAAGTTGATCACCTACAACTCTGAGGACTGTCAGGCGCTCCAAGAGATCGCCGGGCTGGTTTCGCAAATCTACAGTGGCAAGGATTCGCTGGACATACCCTCCGAGGTCGTCCCTGCCGATGCCGCGCCAGAATTCGGTGGCATCTGGCACCGTTTCTCGAGCCCGATCTCGGCTTTCGAAGCCATCAACAAGGCTGCGAAATGGGATTATCAGCGAAACAGGGTGTACGTGAGAACAGACAAGGGTGTGAGGGTGGTAGCCGCGAAGCGTCAGAGCCATCCCGTTCGATCAGGGCGTGTGAACGAGGAAATAGTCTGTCAGAACTTGTCCACCTGCCCGCGGTGCAATAGATCAGCGGATTTAGCCTACGCTGGACCACGGGTTCTGTACAACCTGCGCTTCAGTTCCCATGGTATACGGAGGTGGATTGTTCGGTACCACGTTCGCGTCTTTCACTGCCCTTACTGTCATTTTTCCTTTGGGAAACCAAAGGAGTTCTGGGGAAGGACAAAGTATGGCTATGGGGCTGTTGCAGTTCTTGTCTACAGCGTAATCCATCTTTGCATGGTCCAGACAGCTATCCAGGAGAGTTTGAACTCGTTCTTTAACTTGGACATTTCCCTCGCCGAGGTGAATCGCTTGAAAGCAAGTGCCTCTGGGTTCTATGAAGAAACCCGCAAGCGAATCCTTGCGCGATTGGTTGCGGGACCACTCATCCACGCAGACGAGACACGAATTGTCCTTAAAAACACCACTGCCTATGTTTGGGTGTTCACCTCCTTTCGCGAAGTCGTGTTCTTCTATGCGGAAACGCGGGAAGGCAACCTGCTTCGAGAAGCGCTGGCGCGATTCAACGGCGTCCTCGTGTCTGATTTCTACGCTGCGTACGACGCTATGCCTTGCCCACAACAGAAGTGCTTGATCCACCTGATGCGCGACCTGAATGACCTCCTCCTTGATCATCCGTACGACCAGGAGGCGAAGAAGGTAGCAACTGGCTTCGGGGACCTGCTTAAAGCGATTGTGGAAACGATCGATCGACGAGGTTTGAAGCGCTACTTCCTCAGAAAGCATCAGCGACAGGTCCAGCAATTCTACAGGAAGCTCCGCAATACGGCATGGCATAGCGAAGCCGCACTGCGGTGCAAGGAGAGATTCGAGAAGAACCGTGACAAGCTGTTTACGTTTCTCGACTATGACGCCGTTCCTTGGAACAACAACAACGCCGAACACGCGATCAAAGCGTTTGCCAAGCTCCGCCGCGCTATCGTTGGCCTTTCCACACCAAAAGGTATCGAGGAATACTTGATCCTTCTGAGCCTCTGCCAAACCTGCAAATACATGGGCGTGGACTTTCTGGATTTTCTCCGTTCCGGGGAAAAGGACATTCACGCCTTTGCGGAGAGCCGGCGCGGGCGCAGGCCGCGACCGCAAGGCAGCCCGCCGACCGGCTTGCGGGTGGAGGCAATCCCCGACGCTGGCGATCAGCCGTGACTGTCGCGCCGGAGAATGTGTTTTCGCTCTTGATCAAAGTCCGGGGCGGCGTTAGATAGATGGCGTGAACACGATGGCCGACGCCGAAAGCGGAATCCTCGAACGGGCGATCACTGCCAACAATGAATCGTGGAGTCCGGAAGCAGCCCGCGCGATCCTCGCCTTCAAGTTGGCCGACGCTGATTTGCGCCGCGCCGATGAACTGGCCGCCAGAGCACGGAGCGGTGCGATGACCGACGAGGAAAGGCAGAACCTCGAGAATTACCTTCATGTGGGCCGGCTCGTTGAGTTCATGAAGGCCAAGGCGCTCCTTTCGCTCAAGGCCCAAGATGCCGCCGCGTGATTTCGTAGGCAGCGGCAACTTGTGGAACTCGTCCGTCAACGAGCCGCGTTCCGCTGCGAGTATTGCCACTTCCCAGAGCGGTTCAGCGGCCTCAACTTTCAGATTGATCACGTCATCGCCGAGAAGCGCGGCGGGCCAACGGACGGCCAAAACCTCGCCCTGAGCTGCATCTACTGCAACAGTTACAAGGGCGCCAACCTGTCGGGCATTGATCCGGCCACGGGCGAAATCGTCCGGCTGTTCCATCCCCGGCGGGATCGCTGGGGCGAACATTTTGGCTGGCAAGGGGCGGTGCTGTTGGGGCACACGCCCGTCGGTCGAGCCACCATTGCGGTTCTGCGGATCAATGACACGACCGCCGTGGCCCTGCGAAGACTCTTCATGCGGGCGGGCGCATTTCTGTTGCCCTGAATCGGGCGGTTCGGAACCCCTACCACTGCCAAACCTGCAAGTACATGGGCGTGGACTTTCTGGATTTGCTCCGTTCCGGGGAAAAGGACATTCACGCCTTCGCGGAGAGCCGGCGCGGGTGCAGGCGGCGACGGCAAACCCCAACAGCTTCGTAGCAGCCGAGCTTCGCGAGGCTCTGAGCGTTCTTGCCGCACTCCACATTGGCGACAGGCCCTCAAGCCGCCTGCCATGCGCCCTTCAGCGGCACAAAGCGGATTTCGACCCGGCTTTCCAAGGCCGCTGCGATGCGCCGCAACATCGAAAGCGAGTGCCCTTCGTAGTCGGCATCCTCCAGCCGGCTGATGACCGATGGAGCGGTGCCGATCAATCTGGCGAGTTGGGCCTGAGTCAACCGGGCCTTCGTGCGCAGTTCGCCAATCTGGCGGGCCACGTCGGCGTTGGCGCGCTCTTCCTCCAGCGCAGCCAAGCGTTCGGGCCGGCCCGCGTAATAGCGGCGATGGAGGATATCAACGGCGTCAGTGGTGCGTTTGCGTTTCGGTGTCATGATTCCAATTCTCCGTAGGTGTGTTTCTGCGGGGTGGCCTCAAACTTCCGTTTCCGTGCGATGGCCCGCTCGATGTCCTTCGGCGGGACAACGCGTTCTTTGAGGACTCCGTGCGAAAGAATGACCGCTTCGCGCCCATGAAAGAAATAGAGGACGCGGTAATTGATTCCCTGCAAGGCGGCGCGGAGTTCGTAAATGCCATCCCGCAAAAAGTCAGCTTCGGGGCGGCGCAGTTCGTGGCCCATCTCCCGCAGTCGCTCGATCCGGGCGACACACTTGTCCCGCGCCTTGTCTGGGATGCTGTCCAACCAGGCCAGCAGCGGCACGCTACCGTCGTCTTCGCGGTAAAGGACAGTTTTTGTTCTGGGCATCGCAGCGCCGTCATCATCGCAATATTGCGAAGGATGTCAAACTGTCAAATGGAGGCTGGAACAGCCCCAGATTCTGAAGTGTAAGGCCGGAAGTCCTCCAACGGCGCATGGAAGTCGGCGGCCAGTTCCACCTTGCCGGAGAGGGTGCCGGCACGAGGTCGAAGGTGCGTCGGGGACGGTTGAACCGCCGGGGACCAGACCACCACCACGTCCAGCTTGCCGGGGAGGGTGCCGGGCGGCGCCGGCGCATGGATATTCAGCCAGCCCTTGCTGTCCACTTCAGCTTCTGTTGCCAATGTGTTCATCGTGTAACTTCCAGTCGAAGTCGGCTTCTGGCGGAAGGGGAAAGTCGCAACCGTGTGGCATCGCAGCTTTGCACCGGAAGAGCGCAAAGCCAATTGCGCCGGCACCAACTGCGCCGATCGGGTGTGCCGCTGGTCCGGCGGGAAACTGCTGTGTGCGCTTCATTTCTTCGAGAGGCGCGCCACGAAACCGCCTCCGGACCGCATCTCGATCGCGAGCGGATCGTCCCGTTGCAGGTTCTTGTTTTCCATTCTGACGGCGGCATCGTTTTCCATGTTGTCCCGGACCAAGGCCGCCTTGTATTCGCCTTCCCCCAGGAACGACAGTGGCACCTGGATCGTCCTGGCTTGCGGGCCGCATAAGACGGCGACAAACCAGGTGTCGCCCGTGCGCCGCGCGTAGGCCGCCAGTTCGCCAATCTCCGAGCCGGGCAGAACGATGGTCTCGTCCCACACGGCCGGGATGCTCTTGATCACATCGACCGCCGGATTGTCCAGGATGCTCTGCGGATTGGCGGCAATGGTCAGGAGCGGACTGGAAAAAACAGCCAAGGTAGCGATCTGGTGCGCCCAACTCGAATCACCGCGGCGCGCGCTGAAGATCATGGTCGTGTAATCGGCGGGGCCGGCCAGGTAGCGCGTGAAGGGCAGGATGGTCTCGTGCCGGGCGCGTTCTTTCAGCCGGCTGGCCTCCATGCCGCGGATCGCTTCGCGGACCATTTCGTTGGGCCAGGTGCGCTCGCGGCCGGTCGGTTTGTTGGCGCCGTGGAAGACGAGCAGAATGTGATGCTCCGCAGCCTTCCGCAGCATCGCTTCATAAAGGTCAACCAGTTCCTTGGCTTCGTGATCGAAGAAGTCAATCTTGGCGCCGACGACGCCCAGGTCCTGCAGCATTTTGAAGAACTCTTCGCGCGCTTCCGGGGTGCGGAGCTGATTGCCGTGCTTCCAGAACCAGAGACCCACGCCCTGCTGTTTGGAGAAATCCACGATCTCCTTCCGCTCCTCCATGCTCCACCGGCTCCAGAAGCCTTCGATGACATGATGCTCGAACCCAAGCTGGCCGGCCATGCGCGAGAACTGCTTCATGCCGTCCAGACCGCTCGGTCCACCGTCAACGTAGCGCCAGACCGCGCGGCCAGGCTTGACCCAGGCGGTCTTGAGGCCTTCGGGGAAGAGCGTGGGATCGGGAGGCGGGCAAAGGTTGGGCAGAATGGTGCTGTTGACCAGGGTATTCAGGTCTCGGCCAACGATGACGACGCGCCAAGGTGTGGTGATCGTCCCGGTGATCGAGGCAAGTTTTCCCAAGCGCTTGCCTTCATCTCTCCCGTAGCGCAACTCGAACGGATGATTCAGCGGCTGGCGGTGTCCCAGACCCGTGATCCAGCCGCGGCGGCCGTCAGCCTCGAGGCCCAGGCCGCTGTAATTGACCAGGTTGGCCTCGGTGATCGAGGCGTAGCCTGCCGCGCCCGGCAACTTGAACGTCAGAGGCGGTCCCGGCCCATTCTCCCGTCGGAACCTCGGAAATGTCCTTCTTCGCGTATTCGGCCTCGTAATGTCCGCCTTCCAGGCCGTGAAACCAGACTGTGGCACCGGCCGGCATGACGAACGTCGAATGCTCGTCCGGCACGCGGGCGGCGTTTTCTTCGCCCGGAATGACATGGCGGAACGCGACGCCGTCATGGAAGGCCCGCGCCTCCAGGACGTAGTCGATGAACGACAAATCGTTCTGCAACGAGATGCGGACGCCGTGGCATTGGTTGGTGGCCGTCCGGTGGGTGCCGGACCACGGATAGGTTTCGTTGATCTCGTAGCGTTCCAACTTGCTGAAAACAACACCCGAGGAGAGATCATAGCCGTCCAGGTTCATGACGAGGGGCGACGGCTCGAGCACCGTTGTGTTGTCCAGCGTGACCGTGAAGGTCAGACGCTCGGCGTTGGGCAGCAGGGTGAACTTGACCTTCCCATCCGGGCTGACGACCTGGATTTCTTGCATCGGTACGACCCGCTGGGACCGTCTCGTCCGCTGCGCCTGCCGTTGCGGCTGGGCTTGTGGCTGCGGTTGCGCCGGCGACTGGGGCTGGGCTTGCGGTTGCGCGAAGGCCTCTTCCGCCAGACACAAGGCTGCGGTAAGTCCGATGATGATCGGAATGCAACTGTTTCGTTTCATCTTGGAAAAAGCAGTTGCAACTACGAAATACTGAGCGCAGTGGAGCCGCAACAAAAAATTGGCAGTGTTCGGAAAGGCCGCATTCACGGAGCGCCGGCTTACAGCCGGCTTTGGATGCCGATTGGCCTGCCTGGTGTGGCGAACACGCAAAGCCGGCTGCAAGCGGCGGAGCTTACTTTTGATGGGGGGTCTGCTCGTAATGCTTTCGGAGCAGATCCTCGCCGAAATCATTTTGCAGGTCACGCCAGACGGCATGGATGTGGTTGGCGTTGTTTTGCGTGTTGTCGTATTCCATCAGGAAGGTGGGTCCCTGCACCCGATAGTAATGGGGCTGGCCCGGCTGCACGGAACCGGCCCAGGCAAAGAAGATCTTGTCCGGCCCGGCTGCCGTGATCTTTTTCAGGTCCTGGTCAGCCAGTTCGGGGCGGTAGCGATAGACGTATTCCCGAATCAGGTTCCAAAGTTGGTCGGCCTGCGGCTTCGTCATTTTGCCCAGGGCCAGGCCGTCCGGCGAGAGCAGGCGCGCTTTGCGATCCGCGCTGGTGATGATGTCGCTGGGCGCGGTGTTAGTGTAAATGGCCACTGGCTTTTGTTCCTCGCTGAGGGATTGCACCAATTGGCGGGCCAGGTCTTCCTCGGCGGCCAGCACGCGCAATCCCTTGCGGGGGCCGCTTCTGACCTCGCCAGGGTTTGACCCGAAAAAAGAGGGGGTTACGGAAACATGCTGGCCGTTGACGACGGTGAAATTGAGTGACAGATGGTGGCCTTCCACGCGCCAAGCCCAGGTGGCCTTGGCGCCAGGCTGGCCGAAAATGCTGAGGTAATAGAGCTCCGGATCGCGTTTGGGCCCTTTGCCTTGCTCCAGTTCAAGGAGAATCTGTTCCAGGCTCATGATGGTGGCGACCTTCAGGTAGCCGCGCTGGCTCAGGGCCGTGGCGATCAAGCCATGCGCCAAGGGCCGCTGGGCCGGCGTCAGTTCTTTGAAGGGCAGCCCCTGGCGCTCGCGGGGGATAAAGTGCCAATTCAGGCGCTCCTCATGCTTGAGATCGAAGGTGGCCTTCGCTTGCTGTTCCGGGGTCAGCGCGGCCAGAAAGTTGGCGGCGGCCTCGGCCATGTCCTCGGCCGGTGAATGGGCCCGAAGGAAAAGGCAAGTTGAGTGCAAGAGCAGGCCGACAACAAGAAAGGTGCGCAGTTCAGGAATTGATTTCATGCGGCCAAGTCATATCAACTGGCGCGAAAAGGCAAACTCAAAATGCGCCTTTTTCTTGCCAGGAGCAGGGCCGGCGATAGTGTGGAGGAAGTGAAAATCTTGTTCATTGGGGATATTGTCGGCGCCCCGGGACGGCGCGCCGTCAAGGAATTGGTGCCCAAATTACAGGTTCAACATGGGCTGGACCTGGTTATAGCCAATGGCGAAAATGCGGCCGGTGGCTCCGGGATCACTGTCAACACGGCGGCGGAAATTTTCTCGGCCGGCGTGAATATCATCACGACCGGGGATCATTTGTGGGACCAGAAGGAAGTCAACAATCTGCTGCTGCAGGAAACCCGTTTTTTGCGCCCGCTGAATTATCCGCCCGGCACGATCGGGCAGGGAAGCACCGTTTTCCAGGCCGAAGGCAAGCCTCCGGTAGCGGTCATCAATTTGCAGGGCCGCACCTTTATGGAGGACTTGGAGAACCCGTTTTGGTGCGTGCAGGGCGAAGTCAACCGCTTGCGGGAATTTGCGCAGATTCTTTTTGTGGATATGCACGCGGAGGCCACATCCGAAAAGATTGCTCTGGCTCGCATGCTCGACGGGCGCGTCAGCGCCGTGGTTGGAACCCACACCCACGTGCAGACAGCGGATGAGCAGATTTTCCCCGGCGGCACGGCATTTCTGTGCGATGCGGGGTTTACCGGCGCGCATGAAAGCATTTTAGGCCGGGAAATCGAACCCGTCATCAAGCGCTTCATGACGAATCAACCGCAGCGATTTGGGATGGCGTCGGACCGGATTCTGTTGCAGGGCGCTTTGATCGAGGTCGATCCTGTTTCCGGACGCGCCGTGCGCATTCAGCGTGTTTCAGAGCCGCTGTCCAATCGGCGCCCGAAGGAAAACGAAATGCCGGAAAGGGATTGAGATTTTGGATTGAGTTGATCAGATGGCCAAGCCGCTGAAATCACAATGGAACTTTGGCGAGCTGTTCCCGCCGGAAACGCTGCGCCGCGTCTTCACCGTCAGTGAACTGACCACGACGGTCAAGCGGTTGTTGGAAAAGGAAATCGGCCTGGTCTGGGTGACGGGTGAAATCTCCAATCTGCGCGCGCAGAGTTCAGGCCATTTTTACTTCTCGATCAAGGATGCGGCGGCGCAATTGAGTTGCGTGTTGTTTCGCGGGGAAGCGCAGTCGATTGACCGGCAGTTGTTGCAGGATGGCCGGAAGGTCGTTTTGCATGGGGAACTGACCGTCTATGAAGCGCGCGGCCAGTACCAGTTGCGCGTTATAAACGTGGAACTGCAGGGGATCGGGGCGCTGCAGGCCGCCTTCGAGAGACTCAAGCAAAAGCTGCAAGCGGAGGGCCTTTTCGCCCAGGAGCGCAAACGCCCGCTGCCGCGCTATCCGCAACGCCTCGGGGTGGTGACCTCGCCCACCGGCGCCGCCTGGCGCGACGTGCTGCACGTGGTGCGGCGGCGGCAGCCGGGGCTGGAAATCATTCTGGCCGGATGCCGCGTGCAGGGCGCGGGGGCAGCCGAAGAGATTGCCGGGGCCATTCGGCTGCTGAATGAATGGGCGGTTGGTTCCGCCACGGGTCTGATGGCGCTTCCTGTTTCGGGTCCAAGCAAGCTGGATGTGGTCCTGGTGACGCGCGGGGGAGGGAGCCTGGAGGATTTGTGGGCGTTCAACGAAGAGATAGTGGCGCGCGCGATTTTTGACTCGGCCGTGCCGGTCGTCTCGGCCGTAGGCCACGAAATCGATTTTACGATCAGCGATTTCGTGGCCGACGTGCGCGCGGCCACGCCCAGCGCGGCGGCGGAAATCATCACGGAAGGTGCCATGGCGAGCCGGCAGTTCATCGCGGAAGCCGCGGGGCGCTTGCAGCAACTGGCCCGGCAACGTCTGGAGTGGGACCTGGGAGAATGGCGGCAGTTGGCGCAGCGCCTGGCTCGCGTTCACCCGCGACGGTCTTTGCAGGAGAAATGGCAGCGCCTGGATGATTTACTGACCGGTTTGGTCCGTGGCGCAAAACGCGGCTGGCGCGACGGCCAGGCGAATTGGCTGACGCTGCAGCAACGGCTCCTGCGCGTGCGCCCGGCGCAAATCGTGGCGCAGCGGGCGGAGCGTTTTTTGCAGGCACGGCGGAAGTTGCAGTCCCAGGCTCGCCTTGGCTGGGAGCAGTGGCAGACCCGGCTGCAGCTTATGGAAGGCCGTCTGCGGCTGTTGTCGCCCGTGAACGTTTTGGAGCGCGGTTATTCCATTACCTCCGATGCCGCCAGCGGCAAGGTGATCCGGTCCGCCGGTGAGGTCCGCTCCGGCCAGCGATTGAAGACGCGGCTCAAAACAGGTGAAATCTGCAGCGTGGTTGAGAGGGAAGAGCACGGCCATTGACAAAGAAGGTCCAAGTCCCAGCGCCGACGCCGGTTCCGGCGTAGCGCAGGTTTCCCAACCTCTCAAGAAACTGATTCTGTAGTTGGTTGTTTGGCAACCAGTTGGAATC
>CAYIIH010000338.1:0-9415 GCA_964363225.1 uncultured Verrucomicrobiota bacterium
CCGGTGGGGGGCATCATTCAGGAAGTCAGCGCCGACCTGGGCAGCAAGGTCGAGGAGAAGCAGCCGGTGGCGAACATCTGGTCGGCGGCCATTGCGGAAGCGGTGGCCAAAGCGGTGCTGACGCATCAGACGCTGGACCGCGAGCGCAAGCTGCGCGCCGACCGCGTGACCTCGGAGAAAGACTTGCAGCAAGCCGAGGCAGAACATCGCTCCGCCTGCCAGCAAGCGCGCACGTTCGGTTTCAGCGAGGAAGACATCAACCGGATGGGGGCGAAGCCCAATGACCCCGTGTACCTGGAAGTGCGCGCGCCGTTTGCGGGTGAAATCGTCGAGCGCAACGTCGTGCGTGGTGCGCTGGTGGAAGCAGGCAAGTCGTTGTTCACACTGGCGGACCGCTCCACCATGTGGGCGATGCTGAACCTCCCGGAGGCGGCCTTGGCCCGTGTGAAAGTGGGGCAAACGGTTGAACTCCGGGTGGAATCGCTGCCCGGCCAGACCTTTACCGGCAAGCTGACCTGGATTGGCGCGGAAGTGGACGAACGCAGCCGCATGGCCCGCGCCCGCGCCGAAGTGGCCAACCCGGACGGGTTGCTCAAGGCCAGGATGTTCGCCCAGGCCCGCATCCTCACGCGGACCACCGAAGGCGCATTGTTGCTGCCGCCGTCGGCCATCCAGCGAGTGGAGGGCAAAACGCTTGTCTTCGTGAAACTCGCGGAGGATTTGTTTGACGCGCGCGCCGTCCGCCTCGGAGCCAGGTTCGACGGAAAGGTGGAAATCATCGAGGGCTTGAAACCGCAGGAAGTGGTGGTGGTGAACCACAGCTTCCCGCTCAAGTCCGCGCTGCTCATTTCGCGGCTCGGCGCCGGTTGCGCAGATGATTGAACACAAGAAGAAAACACTATGGAACCGATCCGTGCTCCGCTTTCCAGAGTCACGTCAAGACTCGTTCTGCCACAAGCGTCAGGAGGCAGAGCGGCTTCCGCGTCTGCGATAGTCTCGGTATGCCTCTTCGACCCTCTCGCGAACAGATTCGTGGGTGATGGACAGGTCCCCTGGCTGCGCGCGCCGCAACTGCTGTGTCCATTGGTTGAGCAATTCGCGATACGCAGCCTCGCCGGCTTGGCGCTGCTGAGGCGAAGCCGGGATGTCGCCTTTGGCGATGGCAATGAGGCGGTAAACCTCGTCACGCGACAGCGGCATGGACGCGCTTGCGGCGAGATTGGGATTTCAGGGCCTCTTCCGCATCTGCGAAGATTTGCCGGGTCGTCTCGGCCGTCACCACGTCGCCAGACGGTAGCGTTATGTCGCGCCACTTCATCTTTTTCGCCAACCGCACGACCTCTTCCGGCGTCGCAACTCTTTTCGGCTTGGAGTTGTTTTTCACAGGGCCAGCGTAAGAGCCCGGCTCCGCGAAGTCAAACTCTCTCCCTGCCACCAAACCAACCTCCTCTAAAACCATGCTAAACTGGATTATCACATTCTCGCTCAAGAACCGCCTGCTGGTCGCTGTCTTGGCGGCGGTGCTCATCCTGGTGGGCGGACGCGCGCTCACCAACCTGCCGATTGACGCCTTCCCGGACACGACGCCGGTGCAGGTGCAAATCAATACCACGGTGCCCTCCCTCAACGCGGTGGAAGCCGAGTCCCAAATCACCCTGCCGGTCGAACTGGCCATCGGCGGCCTGCCCGGCCTCATCAACGTCCGCTCCGTTTCCAAGTTCGGCCTCTCGCAAGTGGTGGCCACGTTCGATGATGACACAAGCATCTTCCGCGCGCGGCAGCTCATAACCGAGCGCCTGCAAACCATCGAGTTGCCGGCGGGCATTCAGCGGCCCCAGCTTGGCCCGATTTCCACGGGTTTGGGCGAGGTGTTCCATTACGTCGTCCGTTCGGACAACACGAACCGCACGCGAACGGAACTGCGCGAGTTGCAGGATTGGGTCATCAAACCCCAGTTGCGCAAGGTGCGCGGCGTGGCGGAGGTCAATAGCTGGGGCGGGTTCGAGAAGCAGTTCCACGTCATTACCGAGCCGCAGCGGCTGGTGAAATACGGTCTGACGCTCGAACAACTCTTTGAGGCGCTGGAAGCGAACAACCAAAACGTGGGCGGCGGCCAGGTGGTGCGCAGTGGGGAGTCTTTGCTGGTGCATGGGCTGGGCCTGACCACGAACGTCCAGGAGATCGCCAGTATTGTCATCGCGTCCTACGACGGGACGCCGGTGCGCGTGCGCGATGTCGCAGAGGTGAAGGTGGATCACGAAATCCGGCGTGGCGCCGTGACGGGCGCGGGCAAAGGGGAAATCGTGCTGGGCCTGGGCTTCATGCTCATGGGCGAAAACAGCGCGGTGGTGACGCACGGACTCAAGAAGAAACTCGCCGAAGTGCAGAAGACCTTGCCCAAGGATGTGGTGGTCGAGGTGCTCTACGACCGCACGGAACTGGTGGATAACGTCATCCAGACGGTTGAACACAACCTGCTGGCGGGCGCGCTGCTGGTGATTGCCATTCTCTTCGCCTTCCTCGGCAATCTGCGGGCGGGCCTGGTGGTGGCGGCGGCCATCCCGCTTTCGATGCTGTTCGCCGGCGACTTGATGCTGCAGGCCGGCATCTCGGCCAGCTTGTTGAGCCTGGGTGCGGTGGACTTCGGCCTCATCGTCGATGGCTCGGTGGTGATGGTCGAAAATGCCATGCGTCGCCTGGCGCTGCGCCAACATGAGTTGGGGCGTCTGCTAACCAAGGAGGAACGCGAGGAAACGCTGACCAGCGCGTCTTTGGAAGTGGCGCGCCCCGTGGCGTTCGGTGTCGGCATCATCCTCATCGTTTTCCTGCCCATCCTCGCGCTGGAGGGCGTGGAAGGGAAACTGTTCAAGCCGATGGCGCTGACGATGATTTTCGCGCTGGGCGGTTCGCTGATTCTGGCGCTGACCCTCACGCCCGTGCTGGCGGCGTTGTTCCTGCCCAAGCAGGTCAAGGAAAAGGAGCCGTGGTTGGTGCGGCTGTCGCATCGTCTTTACGAGCCGGCGCTGGGCCTGGCGCTGCGTTTCCGCGCCCCCGTCCTGCTGGGCGCGCTGGCGCTGCTGGTGGGCGTAGCGTTGCTGGCCGCGCGGATGGGCGGCGAGTTCCTGCCCAAGCTGGGCGAGGGTGCCATCGTGGGCACCACCGTCCGGTTGGCCGGCGTTTCGGTTGAAGAAGCGGTGGCCTACAACACACGCATCGAGAAGCTTCTGCTGGCCGAGTTCCCGGACGAAATCGTCAATATCTGGTCGCGGCTGGGCAGCGCGGAAATTGCCACCGACCCGATGGGCATCGAACTGACGGATTTCTTCCTGGCGTTGAAGCCGCGCGCGCAATGGAAGAAGGCGCGCACGCAGCTTGAACTGGTGGAGAAAATGCGCGCCCTGTTCGCCAAGTTTCCAGGCATGACGGTGGCGTTCAGCCAGCCGATCGAGATGCGCTTGAACGAAATGATTGCGGGCGTGCGGTCGGATGTTGCTATCAAGATCTATGGCGACGACTTGGAGACGCTCCGCCGCCTCTCCGACGAGGTGCAAGCGGCCTTGGGCGGCATCTCCGGCCGGGGCGAAGTGACCGGCGAACAGCTCGTCGGACAACTCATTTTGCAGGTGCGGGTGGACCCACAAGCCATCGCCCGGTATGGCGTGCCCACGCGCAACGTGCTCAACGTGGTGGAAGCCGTCGGCAGCCGCAAGGTCGGCGAAATCCGTGAAGGCCAGCGCCGTTTTCCGTTGGTGGTTCGGATGCCCGACCGGCAACGCACCGACCCCGAAGCGCTCGCCGCGACGCTGATACCGACCGCGACCGGTTCCGTGCTTCCGCTCAACCAGGTGGCGCAAGTGGTGGAAACGGAAGGGCCGTCCACCATCAACCGCGAGTGGGGCCGGCGGCGCATTACGGTGCAATGCAACGTGCGCGGGCGAGACGTGGGCAGCTTCGTGGCCGAAGCCCAGAAGAAAATCGCCGAGCAAGTCAAACTGCCCGAAGGCTACAGCATCGAATGGGGCGGCCAGTTCGAGAACATGCAGCGGGCCAACGCCAAGCTCATGTTTGTGGTGCCGATGGCGCTGGGGCTGATCTTCGTGCTGCTCTACTTCAGCCTGAAATCGCTGCGCGACGTGTTCATCGTGGCCACGGGCATTCCCTTGGGCGCGGTGGGTGGCGTGCTGGCGTTGTGGTTGCGCGGGATGCCCTTCACCGTGAGCGCCGCGGTCGGCTTCATCGCGCTGAGCGGCGTGGCCATTCTCAACGGCCTCGTGCTGGTGACCTTCATCAAACAAAAGCTCGAAGCGGGCGAACCGTTGGAGCAGGCCGTGCGGGAGGGTTGCCTGGTGCGGCTCCGTCCAGTCCTGATGACCGCGCTGGTGGCGGCGGTGGGCTTCATTCCGATGGCGGTCAATGTGGGTGTGGGCGGTGAAGTGCAGCGCCCACTGGCGACGGTCGTCATCGGCGGGATTTTCACGAACACGCTGCTGACCTTGCTGGTGCTGCCGACGCTCTACACGACCTTCCGGCGCAAGAAACGCGCCGACGCGGAAACCACTTCGCCAACCTTGAACCCGGAAAGTGCAACCCTATGAAAGAAATCAAAGCCATCATCCAACCGTTCATGCTGGAGCGGGTGATTAACGCCCTGCATCAAATCAACGGCCTGCCTGCCGTCACGATTTCGGCTGCGCACGGCTTGTCGGTCGAGCGCGGCGCGTTCGACCAAGTGGCCAAGACCAAGCTGGAAATCATGGTGCCAGACGAACAAGTCGAACAACTGGTGCAAGCCATCCAGAAAGCCGCCCACACCGGCAACCCTGGCGACGGGCGCATCTTCGTGATTCCGGTCGAGCAGACGGTGAAGATTCGCACTGGCGAGCGGGACAGGCACCAATAGGCAACACCCACCATCGCCGACTACCATCGAACCAGGAAGAAACAATGAAACCCTTGTTGAGCGCAGCCGCATTGTTCGCTGTTACGGCACTGGCCGAGATTTTCGGCTGCTACACGTTCTACATGTGGCTGACCTTGAAACGCTCGCCGCTTTGGTTGCTGCCGGGCGTCGTCAGTCTGGCGCTCTTCGCCTGGCTGCTCACGCTTCATCCAACTGTGGCCGGTCGCACTTATGCGGCTTACGGCGGCGTTTATAGCGCCGCGTCGCTGACGTGGCTGCGGTGGGTGGACGGACAGACGCCAGATCGATGGGACATTCTTGGGGCGCTGGTTTGCTTGATCGGCGCCGCCATCATCCTGCTACCGCGCTACCAGGCTGCCGGCTCAGGCTAGTTTCACACCGAAAGGACCACTGGAAGCTCTGGGAGCAACCTCTGCCCCATGCTGCGGCCAACAGGCCTGAGTCCACCCGCACTGTTTCAGTCTCTACAACGGAGGCTCCAACTCAGGCTTGCACCGCCGGGCCTGGGCTTTCTGCCTATGGCGCTCTCGACTGGTCCTGGCGTCGAAGTCCAACGTCCGCTGGCCACGGTGGTCATCGGCGGCATTGTGAGCAACACGCTGCTGACGTTGCTGGTGTTGCCGGCGTTGTATTCATCGCTGGGGCGAAAGGCGATTACCGAAAGATTACCGAAAAGTTTGACAACCAAAGAGGAAGCGGCTATCAAAGCCGCCATCCAGTGACTGAAGCCAGAACCGCATGACCAGACGGCGCAAACATCAATACGCTGAAATGCCGAAAGCCGGAGGCCCGCTGTGGCTGCGGCTTTTCATAGCCGCGCTGTTCATCTTCTGCCTCAATTACGTTCCCCTTCACCTCACTATTGAGCTGCATCTCGATGACCTGCTGACTGCTTCCACCAAGGCAGCGGAAGGGCAATCGCTCAAGGCCATCCGGGCCGACGCCGAAGACGGCGACCATCACGCCCCGCATTTTGCGTCCGACCACATGTTGCGGCTGTCTCCGCAGACGCCGTCGCACGTTGTCAGCTTCGACTTGGCGACGGTCGAGACGCGCGTGGCTTTGTTCTCACCAGCGCCGCAGGCGCGGCTTTTCCTGACGGAGCGGCAGAATCCGCCCGGGCTTCCTCCGCCCGATCCGCTGCTGCCCCGCGCTCCCCCGCTCGCTTAACTTCCCTCGAGTTCGACGCGCCATGTCCTGGCGCGCTGGGCCCGTTTCCGCCTGAACGCCTCACAGGCGGAGTCTGTTTTCAGTCCAGGCGCATTTTCTTTGGGGCAAAATCCATGTCAGATGTTGTCAGTTTTTATGAAGCGAAATCAATTGAGTCAGTTGGGAGCGGTGGGGTCAGGCTTGGCGGCCTGCCTCGGTGTGGTCTTATTATCGGGGTGCAAAGGCGGCAACAGCGCCGCACTCGAAGACGGCCACGTTCACAATGGCGAAGTCAAGACGGCGCAAATCACTGTGTTTGGTGAGCGCCACGAAATCTTCGCCGAACACCGGTTGGTGGTGGCGGGCACGCCCACCAAGTTTGTGACGCATGTCACGGACTTGAAGACGCTGGAGCCGCGACGTGAAGGGCCGGTGCGGTTTCAAATGAGGCTTGGCCAGGAGGCCCCCATCGAACAGGTGGAGAAGACTCCCACTCGGGCGGGCATCTACGAAGCGATGCTCACGCTTCCCAAGCCAGGCGATTGGAGCGTGACGGTGCTCATTCCCATCGCGGGCGGCGAGGCGACCGTGCCGCTGCCGCCGGTGAAGGTGTATGCCACCCAGCACGAGGTCGATCACGCCGAAGCGCCAGAGCCGCCCGAAGGCATCAGTTTCCTCAAGGAACAGCAGTGGAAGATTCTGGCCGGCACCGACCCGGCCACGAAAAGGAAGCTTGTCGAACAACTGCGCCTGCCGGCGATGGTGGCGGCGCGTCCGGGGTCACTGGCACAGGTGACGCCACCCATCGCAGGACGGCTCTTGCTGCCGCCGGGCAAGTCCATGCCACTGGTCGGCGACAAGGTGGAAGCGGGGCAGACGCTCGCGCTCATCCAGCCGTCGTTTTCCGAGATGGCCGCGCGGTTCGTGGAAGCGGAAGGCGAAGTTGTCCGCGCCAAGCTCGCGCTCGAACAAGCGGACCTGGCACTCAAGCGGATTGAGAAACTCGCCAAAGCCGAAGCCAAGTCAGGACGCGAATTGCAGGAAGCCGGGTTTGCGCTCAAGACGGCGCAAGCCAAATTCGACGCGGCGCTGGCGCTGCAAGGCACCTACCGGCAAGCCAGCACCAGTCTGGGCAGCCAGAACAACGGAACCAGCCAACCCGCCATCGAACTCCGGTCGCCCATTGCCGGGATGATCATCAACCAGTCGGGCGCGGCCGTCGGCGAATACATCACGCCGGAAAAGGCGGTGTTCACGGTGCTCGACCCGGCGACTGTTTTCATCGAGGCGCATGTCCCCGAAGCGAGCGTCAAGCGCCTCGGCGCGACGAAAGCGGCGAGTTACGAAGTGCCGGGTGAAACGGGACGGTTCATTCCCATCACGGGTGACGGCACGGGCCGTCTCGTGTTCGTGGGCATTCAAGTGGATGCCGCCACGCGCACAGTGCCGCTGATTTATGAAGCCAAGAACCTCGAAAACCGCCTGCGCGTCGGGCAATCGGTAAACCTCTTCGTCGAGACCGCCCGCACGGAAGACACGCTGGCCATCCCCAGCACGGCCATCGTCGAGGAAGACGGGCGGCCCATCGCATTCGTGCAAGTGGGTGGTGAGACGTTCCAGAAGCGTGACCTGACGCTCGGCATCCGCGATGGCAACTGGGTGCAAGTGCTGGCAGGCATCACGGAAGGCGAGCGGGTCGTCACCAAAGGCGCGTATGCCGTCCGGCTCGCGTCGGTGTCCTCGGCCATTCCCGCGCATGGGCATGTGCATTAAATGATTTCCGGGAAGCCATCGTGACCGTGTTGAACTCCACCACCGGTTTTCTCGCTTTGCGACGCAACACCGCGTTGCTGCTGGTGGCGCTCGTGCTGGCGGGCACGGGCGAACGGCTCTGGCTGGGCTTCGCGCCCAAGTATCTCGAAACCCTGGGCGCGACGGTGCTGGTCATCGGGTTGTTCGACGGACTGCAAACATTGCTCGGCGCGGTCTATGCCTGGCCCGGTGGCTGGCTGACGGACCGTTGGGGACAGCGCCGTTCGTTGCTGCTGTCCAATGCGCTCTCCCTCGCCGGTTACGTCCTGGTGCTGGTGTGGCAGCACTGGCTTGCCCTCGTCTTTGGGGCGTTGCTGTTCCTCGCGTGGAGCGCGCTGTCGTTGCCGGCGACGTTCTCGGTCGTCGCGACGTCGCTCGACAAGAGCCGGCACACAATGGGTGTGGGTGTGCAATCCATGATTCGCCGCATGCCGATGATGGTCGGCCCGCTCGTCGGCGGCTGGCTCATTACGAACTACGGATGGGAACAAGGCGTGCGGCTCGCCTTGCTCGGTTGCATCGGCCTCAGTGCCGCGACAACGGTTTTTCAATGGTTCATGGTCGAACCGGCGGCGAAAGCCACGGAGAAGTCCACGCCCACAAATTCAGATCTTTCTTTCCGTGGCGTGGTGAAGTCGTTCAGCCCCACCCTGCGCGAGCTGTTGGTCAGCGACATCCTCATCCGCTTCTGCGAACGGCTGCCCTACGCCTTCGTCATCCTATGGGCAATGAACCACAGTGGTCTGACTGCGGAGCAATTCGGCTGGCTCGTGGCTATCGAAATGGTCACGGCGATGGTCTGTTACATCCCTGTGGCGCATCTGGCTGACAAGCACGGGCAGCGCCCGTTCGTGCTCGCGACGTTCGTTTTCTTCACCCTGTTCCCGCTCACGCTATTGTTCGCGCACAACTTTGCCTGGCTGGCCGTGGCGTTCGTGGTTCGGGGATTGAAGGAGTTCGGCGAACCAGCGCGCAAGGCACTCATCATCGCGCAAGCTCCACCCGAACTCCGCGCCCGCACCTACGGCGCTTACTACCTCCTCCGCGACTGCATTGTTACGTCCGGTTCGTTTCTCGGCGCGTGGCTGTGGAGCATCAGTCCAACGGCGAACTTCCTGGGCGCGGCGCTGCTCGGCGGCGCAGGGGCGCTGTGGTTCTGGTGGTTTGTGTATCGCGCACCGCCGTCTCGTCTCCAAACTCAAAGTACACGCCTATGATTGCCACCCTGATTAGTTGGTCATTGCGCAATCGCGCCGCGGTCCTGGTAATGGCCGCCCTGTTGCTGGTCATCGGCGGCTACACCGCCCTCCAGATGCCGGTGGATGTGTTCCCGGATCTCACCGCGCCGACGGTGACCGTCATCACCGAAGCGCGTGGCATGGCGCCCAGCGAGGTGGAGAGCCAGGTGACCTTCCCCATCGAAGCCGCCGTCAACGGCGCGTCCGGCGTGCGGCGCGTGCGCTCCGCGACGGCGGTGGGCCTGTCCATCGTGTGGATTGAATTCGGCTGGGGCACGGACATCTATGCCGCCCG
>CAYIIH010000339.1:0-9407 GCA_964363225.1 uncultured Verrucomicrobiota bacterium
AGCTCAAACCCACATTCAGAACCAAAAACTACCCACTCGACTTCCAGAAGACCCACTATTTGGATGAATTCACGTTTCGCTTTAATCGCCGAAAGTCTGGCTCACGCGGTCAGTTGTTTTACCGGTTGTTGGAACAAGCGGTGCAGGTAGATCCTCAACCAGACAAAAGCATGGTTGGTGGCAAGGACTTTTTGAACTCCAGGACTTTTTGAACTCCCAATAACAACCTGTAGTGTGAGGTGGAGTCAATAGGATACCAAGAAACCTCAATACTCACAGTTATTGGAATCCTCCTTACCGGCCTGATGCTGGAACCTCTTGCTGACGAAGCGCTCTCGCCGCAGGAGAAAGGAGCGGAAAAACTGGCAGGGGTTCCCGGGGAACTGCCCGCGCGACTCAGATGGATCCGGGTACCCCCCGATGTGCAGGTCCGTTATGACCAACTGCTCACGTTGAAGGCTGATGACAAGCCGATCCTCCGTCGCTACTTCCAGAGCGAGCCGAAGATCGCCATGCGGCGGGGCGCGGTGTGGTCACTGGTCTTTTTAGGCGACGAGTCCTCCGTCAACCTCATCACCAACACGCTCGGCAATAATACTTTTCGGCCCACTTTGGATGAATTCGATATGCGTGGCATAAGCACCATGGTTCTTGGTCTGGGCTTTCTAGGGCGGACCAACGACGCCGCTTACGCCTTCTTGCGCCAAGGCATCGACCCGTCCTTTTGGGAAGGGTTCCGAAAGTGGAAACGGGAAAATGAATCTGACGACGAAGTGATGAACGCCCGGCTGGTGGCATACTGCGTTGGTGCCCTGGGGGTAACGGCGAGGCCCGAGGCGAAAAATCTCATTGCCGACCTGCAACGGCGCAAATACAGCACTTCCTTGCCTGACGGCCAACAGTGGAGACATTACGAAGACATTTGCGCAGCGATCGCGTACTATGAGATGCAGGAGCGTTTGGGATGGGAGAATTTCCAGAAGCGTTTTTTCTCACGGAACTCTGGATTGTATGCGGAATGGGGTCAAACTGAGTCGGGCAAGTGCCACCGGCGGTGGGCCTGGCAGCTCCGGGGCATCCCACTTCCTCCGGAGCTTCAATGACATTGCGGGATCTCCGGCCGGACGCGTCGCACCCAGAGACCACCGGTGATGAGGGACAGCTCGGGCCTCTCGACACCGTTTACACCTACGATCTGCTCGGTCGGACAAACCAAATAGCGTTGAAATCCAACGACAACTCGTATCCGGAGACCTCCACCATGGATCGGATCCAGGAGACGTTGCAGTACTTCGAACAGACCAGCGGCGATTGGTTCAACGTCACGAGGGTCCAAACCTATCTGACGGATAACGACGCCACGCCAACGGTTCTCCTCCTGCGTAAAGAACGCTTGACTAACCTCGGCAGCAACGTGGCCTTTAAGGTCACCGAAACTGATGTCCACGGCAATCTCACCGTGACGACGGTGACTATCGATCGTGCAACCAAGCTCACGACGACGACCGTCGTTCCCCCCGATTCAAGCCTCTACGCCGTTACCACCGAATTCAACGGCCTGCTTGTGTCCGAGAGCACTCCCACCGTTTCGAAAGCCACGCGTTACTTCTATGACAGCTTCGGCAGGCTCACGCAGATCAAAAACCCGAACGACGCCTTCAGTTACATGTCCTACAACGCCAACGGCCAGGTTGAGACGCAGACGGATTTCACGGGCCAGACAACGACCTTCCAGTACTATGGCCCTTCCGAGTTCAATGCCGGTCGGCTCAAGGTCCGGACCGAAGCCAACAACAAGAAGACTTACTTCGCCTATGATGGCCGAGGCCAGGTGACCCGGATTTGGGGCGACGTGCCGTATCCGGAGGAGCGCATTTACGACGAATACGG
The DNA here is from genome assembly GCA_964363225.1 of uncultured Verrucomicrobiota bacterium. Taxonomy (GTDB): domain Bacteria; phylum Verrucomicrobiota; class Verrucomicrobiia; order Limisphaerales; family CAYIIH01; genus CAYIIH01. The sequence continues at coordinate 1,891 of CAYIIH010000339.1, forward strand.
GCAATTGAAAAACCTCATAACCTACCGCGGCGGAAGCGGTTGGAATAATCCCGATTGGAATGCCATCACCAAAGGAACACCGGACACAACCACCTGGAATTATCAAGACTCCACCGGCTTGTTGTTGGCCAAGGTGGATCAGCTTGGGCGCGCCGTCACCTATGGCTACTACACGAACAATCTCCTGAAGACGCGCACATGGTCTCGAGGTGATTCGGTCACATACACTTACAGCGATCTGGGCGATCTCATCGGGATGGATTACACGGATGTTTCACCGGGCAGCGTGACCCCGGATGTGACGTACGCGAACTTCAATCGAGCTGGCCAACCGCGTCAGTTGACCGATGGAATCGACACGCGCACCCTGGCTTACGACTACGCCGGCCGCCTCGAAACGGACGTCTGCAATAGCGGCGAATTTGCCGGGATCACCCTCGTCAATCATTACGACTCCCTGTACGGACGCAACCAGTTCAAGGTCCAAGGAACGACCCCGCAGGTCCAACATGACTTCGGATTCGACCCCGCCACCGGACGCTTGAACAGTGTCGCCGCCGGGAGCGGCAGCGTCACCTACGGCTACTGGCCGGATTCGGACTTGGTTCAACAAAGCTCGTTCAGATACGGCGGCAGCGAGCAACTCCTCACCAGCCGGGTGTGGGAGTACGGGACGCGGCTGCAATCGATCGCTAACACGGCCTGGGGATTAAGCGTCAGCGCGCACGCCTACCAATACGACTGGGTCAACCGCCGCTGGCGCGCCTCGCTGGCCGACGGCTCGCGCTGGGATTACGGCTACGACGACCGCAATGAAGTCACCTCCGGCAAACGGTATTGGTCGGACGGCTCGGCGGTGGCCGGCCAGCATTTCGAGTACAACTACGACAGCATCGGCAACCGCACCTGGGCCCGGTCGGGTGGGGACGTCAATGGCGCCAACCTGCGTCAAACCGATTACACGCCCATCGAACTGAACCAATATTCGGCGATTTCCACCCCCGGTTACCAACCCATCAGCGGGGTGGCCGCCGCGGCATCGGTGACGGTCAACGGGCAGGGCGCCAGCCGGAAGGGAGAGTACTACCATCGGGAAATCACCTTGGCCAACGGGGCGGGGCCGGTTTGGCAAGAGGTCACGGTCAGCGCGGGCAGCCAAAACCAAACCAAGAAGCTGTTGTTCCCGCCGCAGACGCAGAATGCCGGTTCCCCCAATCCGCTCAGTTATGATCTCGATGGCAATTTGCAGAGCGACGGGCTGTGGAATTACGTCTGGGATGCAGAGAACCGGTTGCTCAAGATGACCAGCGCCCCGCAAGTGGCGGACGCCGCCAAACGGGAGTTGGAGTTTCGGTACGACGACCTGGGGCGGCGGATTAAGAAGACAGTCAAGACGTATTCCGGCGGCAGTTAGGTCAATCCGGTGACAACGCGCTACGTGTATGACGGCTGGCGACTGGTTGCGGAACTGAACGGAAACACGGTGCTGCGCAGCTATGCGTGGGGCAAAGACTTGAGCGGGAGTCTGGATGGTGCCGGCGGGGTGGGCGGATTGGTTGCGCAGACTGATCACACGACCGAAGCCGTGTATTTCCCGGCGTATGACGGAAATGGGAACGTGACGGCATTGGTCAAGGGTACGGGCCAGAGTGTTTCGGCGTGGTATGGTCTGACCCCTGCTCGTTTTTCCCAAGGCGGCTGTCCGAAAGTAGCTTGCTCGAAAGCTTCGGGTGCCGAGATGCGAATTAATGCGTGAAGCAGGCAGACTGACTGCCGCCGTCGTCGCCCCCTTTCCTGAACCGCGACTAGAGTTACCATAGGCCGGGGCTGATGCGTTTTAGGCGGAACCGATCATTGCGGAAGAACGGTAACGACACCAGTGGAAAAGGACCGAAACCGGCGCAGAAACTTCGCCGGGCTTGAATCTGACGGACGTTCGCTCAATAGTGCCGAACGCATGAGCGACGTGACGCGCATTCTCGACGCCATTCAGCACGGCGATCCAAGAGCCGCGGACGAATTGTTGTCTCTGGTTTACCAAGAACTTCGCAAGCTGGCTGCGCAAAAGATGGCTCGGGAACAGCCGGGACACACCCTTCAGGCGACCGCGCTGGTGCATGAGGCCTGGCTTTCGCCTGGGCGATGGAGTCTTTGCCAATCGAGCGCATTTCTTCGCCGCCGCTTCCGAGGCCATGCGGCGAATCCTCGTCGAGCGGGCGTGCCGTAAGCTCCGCCAGAAGCGCGGCGCTGGTGCGGAACATGTCGACGCGAGTGAAGTGGAAATCGCCGGACCGCAGGGCAATGAGGATGAGTCGCTCGCCGTTCACGAGGCGCTCGATCGGCTTGCCGCCCACGACGCTCGCAAGGCCGACGTAGTGAAGTTGCGCTATTTTGTCGGCTTCTCGTTCGAGGAAACCGCCGAGGTGCTCGGCATCTCCGTGCCGACCGCCAAGCGTGACTGGGCCTACGCACGGGCCTGGCTGCACCAGGAGATTGCCGCAGACCAGCCGGGGTTTCTTGACTAAATGATACGATTTTGCCGCCCACGGCGCATGTAAGAGTAACGATGTCGCTTCCCGCAATTCACCTCCAATGAACGAGGAAGAGATCTTTCAAGTTGCCGCGGAAATGCCGGCGGCGGAACGCGCCGCCCACCTTGCCACCGCCTGCGAGGGCCAACCCGCGTTGCGCGAGCGCGTCGAGCGGTTGCTCGCATCCCACGACGATGGCGGCTTCATGCAGCGATCAGCAGATTGCACCCATTCTGCTGAACTGAAAGACGAGCTTGCGCGTTTGAAACCGGAGGAAGGCGAGGACCGGATCGGCAATTACAAACTGCTCCAGAAGATAGGAGAAGGCGGATTCGGCACGGTCTGGATGGCCGAGCAACTCGAGCCGGTGCGGCGGCGCGTGGCGCTCAAGATCATCAAGCCGGGGATGGACACCAAAGAGGTGATCGTGCGCTTCGAGCAGGAGCGGCAGGCGCTGGCGTTGATGGATCACCCGAACATCGCCAAGGTGCTCGATGCCGGAGTCACCCCGCTGGGACGGCCGTTCTTCGTCATGGAACTGGTGCGAGGAATCCGGATCACGGACTTCTGCGATCAGAATAATCTGTCCACCCCGGAGCGGCTCAATCTTTTCATCGCCGTCTGCAACGCCATCCAGCACGCGCATCAAAAGGGCATCATCCACCGCGACATCAAGCCCTCGAACATCCTCGTCACCCTGCACGATGGCGTGCCCGTGCCGAAGGTCATTGATTTTGGCGTGGCCAAAGCAATCCAGTCCCAGCGGCTCACGGATCTGACGTTCTTCACCCGGTTCGAGCAGATGATCGGGACCCCGCTCTACATGTCGCCCGAACAAGCCGAGATGAGCGGCCTTGATATTGACACCCGCAGCGACATCTATTCGCTGGGCGTGCTCCTCTACGAACTGCTGACAGGTACGACTCCGTTTGACGCCAAGGAACTGATGGCGTCGGGCATTGACGCGATGCGTAAGACCATCCGGGAGACGGAACCGGTGCGGCCGAGCACCAAGCTCAGCCAAACACTCGTAGCAGCGAACGTGAGTTCGCTCAAATCTCCTGCCGCCGGAAAGCCGGAGGAAGAAGTTAGAGCCGACTCACGTCGGCTGCTACGAGTCAAAGAGACCATCACGCTGCTCAAAGGCGACCTCGACTGGATCGTAATGAAGTGCCTGGAGAAGGATCGCACGCGGCGTTACGAGACGGCCAATGGACTGGCTGCTGATCTCAAGCGCCACCTCAGCAACGAGGCCGTCGTGGCGCGTCCGCCCACGCCGCTCTATCGCTTCCAGAAAATGGTTCGCCGGAACAAACTCGCCTTCGCGGCTGCCGGTGCGGTGATGGCCGCGCTTCTGGTTGGATTGTTCCTCGCCTCCTGGCAAGCGATTCGGGCGAATAACGCAGAGCACACGACTCGCCGGAACGCCTACGCCGCCGAAATCAACGTCGCGTTTCATGCCCTCGCCGAAAACAATCTGGGCCGCGCCCGCGAACTGCTTGACCGCCAGCGGCCCAAGCCCGGCGAAGAAGACCTGCGCGGTTTCGAGTGGCGTTATCTTTGGCGGCTTTGTCAGGGTGATGAATTCAAGACGTTTCGCGATGAAGGAGCAAAGGCGGCAGCCTTTTCACCCGATGGCAAACTGTTCGTTTACTCGGGCTCCAAAATTATCGTGCGCGAGGTTGCCTCGCGGAAGGTGGTTGTCACGCTGCCCGTTTCGGCTGAGACGCTGTCGTTCGCGCCGCATGCCAATCTCCTGGCCAGCGGGAACAGTTCCGGCGTGAAGCTTTGGGACACGGAGACGTGGCGGGAGGCGCGATCGCTGCCGGACACCATGCTGCCGTCTCTATTCTCTCCAGATGGACGCTGGCTGGTGACCGGAGTGGCCGGAGGCCTCCGGGTGTGGGACACGCAGACCTGGCAGCCGGTGGGCGACTGTCCGGGTGAGCCGCGGTTGGCCTCTCGTGCGTGGAACGCGGTCGCGGTTTCACCAGACGGCCAGTTCCTGCTTACGGTCGCTGGAGAGGATGAAGCTGGCGACCACCTTCGCGTGTGGCGGTTGCCCAGCATGGAGAGGCTTCCTGACGTTCGCATCGAGAACCAGCAACCCTTTTCCGCGGCGTTTTCGGCGGACGGAAAACACATCCTGGTGGGGCTCTGGAACGGACAGCTCGCCGTGGTGGATTTTGCGACGCGGCAGGTGAGGCCAACGTCGAAAGAACACTCCGCCCGGGTTACGGCGATTGCGGTCGCTACCAATGGTCTAACCTTCGTCACCAGCAGTGCGGATCGGACAGTCAATCTGTGGGATGCCACTACTTTCAAACATCTCGCGCGGCTGCGCGGACACTTGAGCGTGGTGTGGTGCGTCGCCATCTCACCGGATGGCCGCCTCGTCGTATCAGGCAGCACCGAGGGACGTCATTTGATGCCGGTCACGAAACTGTGGAACGCCAGCACTCGGCACATGGAGCCGGTGTTGGAAGGGTCCGGCCTCGTGGCCGGATCTTTTGACGACGGACGCCGCCTGGTTGCTGCCACGAGCAACGGTTGGTGCGTGTGGACGCCCGAGAGCGGGGCACGCGTGGATCTTCCCATTCCGACCAGCCCGCCATTGTTACCTTTGGGCAAACCATACGACGTAAAGCCGGACGAACCGCTCGGCACGCTGGGGCGCAGCGATGGCAGCATTGAAATCTGGCACCTGACCACGGGTGCCCTGGTGACCGCGTGGCCGACCCATCATCATGGCGTCAGCGTGGTCACGTTTTCCCCGGATGGCAAACGCCTCGCCACCGGCACCACCAATGGCGAAGTGAAAATCTGGGACTTCGCCAGCCAGCGCGAAACGGGCCGATTTGGACCCGTCGGCTGTTTGCTTCTCTGTCTGGCATTCTCCCCGGACGGGAACACTTTGGCCGCATCTGGCCAGAGCAGTTTCATCTGGCTGTGGGACCTGGGCACCCGTCGCGAAATGAGGCTGGAAGGACAAGGCAATCATGTGGCCTCCGTGGCCTTTTCTCCCGACGGCAAACTGCTGGCCACGACGACGTTCCTCGCCAATGAGGCGCGACTGTGGGAACTGCCTTCCGGTAAAGAGCTGGCGCCGCTCAAGGGTCATGTTTCCGGCGTCTCGGCCGTGGCGTTCTCCCCGGACGGCAAAACGCTGGCCACGGGCGGCTTTGATAACAAAGTGAAACTTTGGAACGTCTCCACGCATCAGGAACTCGTGACACTTTCGCTGGACGGTCTATACCCGACGCTCCGCTTTTCTCCGGATGGTCGCACGCTCGTGCTTGGCAACTTGGCGGGGGTTAACCGGCGCATTCAGATTCTGCGCGCACCGTCGTTCGAGGACATCGCGGCAGCGGACAGGCCCTGACCCCCAGGTCTCTCTGGCCCGGAAGCGATCCAAGGACTTCAGTTCGGAATTTTCTTTCAATTGAGTGATACGATTCCCCCACCGACGGCGCATGAATGATGGAAGGGACGTTGCTCTTCACAAACGCGGATCGGACGTGGCCTCGGCTGGCTTCGTCGGACCTCGAAATAGATGACCTCAACAAAACAAAAACAAGAAATGCAAAATTATGGAAAACTCGTTCTCTAACTCAAATCAATCCGGCAAACGCCGCGTCGGTTTCGCCTTCATCCTTGCCGCCGCGCTCGGATCGGGTGTCATTACCGAACTCCGTGCGCAAGTGATCGTGGCACCTAACTCCCTGGCCACGAATGATGGCAATTCCTCCAACATCGTACCTAAAGGCCCCGCAATAGTACACGTAATGCAGATATTCGATTCCGCCCAGTTTGGAGATCTCTCGGGGCCATCCTTCCTTACGCAATTAGCCCGACGTCCTGACGCGATTCCCGGTCCCTCAGGACCGCGCACGTCGACGTTTCGGCTTTACGCCTCGACGACGAGCCGCTCGGTCGCCGGGATGAGCACGACCTTCAGCCAGAATATTGGGACGAACAACACGCTGGTTTTTGACGGGACGGTGGCGCTGTCCACACAGAATCTGCCCGGCCCTGGAAACACCCGGCAGTTTGACATTGTGTACCCCTTCACCACGCCCTTCCTCTACGACCCGGCCGCCGGGAATCTGTTGGTGGAATTCCAAACCTCCAACAGCGGCGCCGCAATCCAATGGGATGCGTTCACAAACGATCCGTCTGTCCGCACGGTCCTCGCTTTTGGTTCTGCCACCGCTCCGACTGGCACCATCGGAGGTTCTGCAGTGTACCAGCTCACCTTTGCGGCTCCGGCCTTGGCCACCATCCGGGCGTCTCAAGTAGAAGTATGCTGGAACAGCCAATCGAACCTCACCTATCAAGTGCAGTATCGTTCGGACCTGACCACGAACCTCTGGACTTCCCTCGTGGATTGCGTTCGAAGCACCGACTCCGTGACGTGCATCAATGATCCGATTGTCCTTGGGCAGCCGCAAAGGTTTTATCGCGTCGTCCTGACGAATTGTGTTCCGTGACTCTGACTGAAAGCCAGCCGATCGGCATTTCGCACGCGCAAACACTATTGCCAATGCCAACAATCAATTCAATCGTTTCGATCAGCGATTCGTAGTGCTCCTTGGCAACGACGTAAGCAACCGTCTCATCCCCCTCGGCCACCGCAACGGTGTCGCCCTTGGCAGCCTGGCGGACCAGATGGGGGAGTTTTCGCTGCGCCTCTTCCAGTTCATAGGTGGCAATCATGGAGGCGTTTTAGCTCAGATTCGCGGCCCAGGCAAACCCGATCGACTATTTCATACGCGGATGACCTGGACCGCAAGCTGTGCCAACTCCAGGCTCGCTTCGCGCACTGCGGCGGCTACAATCCGGCTGTGAACCAGCCCAGCAACGCAGACCCGGACGCGACGCCTACGGTGGCGGGCGGCGAGCGCACCGGCGCGGTGTTTGCCACCACGCATTGGAGCGTGGTGCTGGCGGCGGGCCAGCCGCACAGCCCGCTGGCTCAAGAGGCGC
>CAYIIH010000340.1:0-9402 GCA_964363225.1 uncultured Verrucomicrobiota bacterium
GGCGGCCATGCAGAAAGCGGCTTTCCTGGGATTGAAAGCCGGCCATTCCAATGTCATCGCTTGTTGGAACGTTTTTGCTTTGCACAACCAACTACAATTGGCCGACTTGCACGAGAACGAAGCCTGGCCTTATTTCGACACCTTCAACCTCCATCATTACGCACCGTTCGACCAGTATCCGAAGCTGTACGCCGATTTTCGCGCGGTATCCGGCGGACGGCCCCTCTGGGTCACGGAATGCAGCTTGCCGGTCAAGTGGGCCGGCGATGACAAACTGAAGGAGCCAACTGAGGCTGACTTACGGCTGCAATCAGAGCGTGTGGCACAAACCTTCGCAAGTTCTTTGCACGAAGGCGCTTCGGCGACATTTTATTTCTTGCTTCCGCACTATTCCGAGGGTCAGACCCAGTTTGGCATTGTGCGGCCCGATCTGACTCCGAGGCCGGCCTTTGTAGCGCTGGCGGCAGTGGGCCGCTTGCTGGCCAATGCCAAGCCCCTGGGCCAATGCAAATCGACCCATGAAACCGTGCGTGCTTTCCTCTTCCGAGCCGAGCCGGATGGCCGGGCCCGCGAGGTATTGGTGGGATGGACCACGAGCGGAGAAGCGACGATGCCGTTGCCGGTAGTGCCCCAAGCGGTCCTGGATCATCTTGGCCGGAAGCGGGAAGGCTCGGTTTCTTTGTCACTAACGAGCGCGCCGCTATTCGCTCTTTTGCCTGAAGGAACCGCAAGAAAAATGTTGCTCAACACGCCGCCCAAGCCTGCTCCTTGGCTGGAGGGCGAGGCGTCGCCGGTAGTTTTGCAGGCGCTTTGGCCTGAGGAAAAGGTCAGTCTGAGCAAGTCGGCCTATCGCATTTCCTCGGAGAAAGCAGAGACGATTCCTGTTTATCTCTACAATTTTCATGCGGAAGCCGCGCGCGGCCGGTTGCGCGTGACCGGGCCCCAAGGTTGGAAGATCACATTTCCCGACCAAGTCGAGTTGGCGCCACAAGAAAGAAAGGAACTGGGCTTGACCGTTAATTGCCGCGGGACCACGGCCCAGCTTGTGGAAAAGCTCAGGATTGAAGGAGACTTTGGCAGCGCGGGCCGGGCCGTTCTTTCGATGCGAGTGATGCCAGAGCCATTCAAAGTGTCGAATCAGAATTCGGTGGCCATACCTGAGGCGAATGAGGCCAAGCGCTGGCAACCGAGTATTGCCGGAAACGGAAGGCTGGTTTTGACAAACACTGATGCCGGTCTGGTGGTTCAGGCTGAGCCTCTGGGAGCCGATCGGTGGGTTTATCCAACTTTCAGTTTGGGCGCAGGCGAACGGCCTCCCAGCGGAACCGTCGCTTTGAGCTTTAGTTTCAGTTTGCTGGAGGGGAACGGGCAGTTTCGGGCGGTCTTTGATGAGCAAAACGGGAGCAGTTACGCGGTGGAGTTTTCAGTCCAACCCAGCGCGGACCAGACGATGAAAGCTGTAGTGTTTCTGGCCGAGGCCGTTTTTGGCCAGGGCTGGTCAAAGCCTGATGCCAACGAACGCCTTGATTTGGAGCAAATTACATCAGTAAGAATCGGTTGCAGCGGCGGATCCGAGAAGGTGGCGTTCAGGTTTAAGGACATGCGATGGGTGCTGAGATGAGTGGCGCGCCAGCAGCCTTTTAGACCGTCCTCCAGGCACCGGATTTTTTGAACATTTTTTTAGGGAGTTGTCCAAGATGGCAAAATCGCTTGACAAATGGTGTAAGAAAATGGGTATGAAAATAAGAAAATACGTAAGCGTAGAATTTAATGAGAATCTGATTTACAATTAACGGCTGCCTCTGGTCTGATGCAGGCTTGCTAATCGCGAACGGAGAATTGGAATGATAAAAGTTGAGAATTTAACAAAGGCCTTTGGCTCGAAGCTGGCCGTCAATGGCGTCTCGTTTTCGGTGGAACGAGGCGAAGTGCTCGGCTTCCTGGGGCCGAACGGCGCCGGCAAATCGACGTCCATGCGGATGATCACCGGCTTTATTCCGCCTTCGGCCGGCCGGGTGACGGTGGGCGGCTTTGACATGGTGGAGAATCCACTTCCGGCCAAACGCCTGATCGGCTACCTGCCGGAAAACGCGCCGGCCTACAACGACATGACCGTCTATGGCTTTCTGGGCTTTGCGGCGGAACTGCGCGGCTTGAGCGGCGAAGAGAAGAAAAAGGCGGTCAACCGGGTGGTGGAAATGTGCTTTCTGGAAACGGTGCTTCATCAGAGCATCGAGACCTTGTCGAAAGGCTACCGCCATCGCACCTGTTTCGCGCAATCCATCATTCACGATCCGGACGTGTTGATTATGGATGAGCCCACCGATGGCTTGGACCCGAATCAAAAACATGAGGTGCGCACCTTGATTCGCCGGATGGGCGAGAAAAAGGCCATCGTTTTTTCCACCCACATTCTGGAAGAGGTGGAAGCGGCCTGCACTCGGGCCATCATCATCGACCGGGGCCAGATCGTCGCCAACGGCACGCCGCAGGAACTCAAGCAAAAGTCCGACGTGGCCGGCGCGGTGCTCTTGCGGGTGGGCGGAGTGCCGGGGTCGGAGGTGAAGCAAAAACTGGCGCAATTGCCCACGGTTCGCAAGACCTTGATCCTTAAGGAAGACTCGTTTGCCGTGCAAGCCCGGGTTTTTCCGCAGCCCAGCGCCGTCAACGGCGAGTTGGCTCGCACGATGGCCGATCTGGCCGCGAGGGAAAAATGGCGATTGGAGGAGTTGCACACGGAGGAAGGCCGGCTGGATGAGGTCTTCCGCAGCATCACATTGCCGGAAACAGCGCAGGGGGAACGGAAATGAACGCAGTATCTCACATAAAAACCATTGCCAAGCGGGAATTGACGGGGTATTTCGCCTCGCCTGTGGCTTACGTCTTCATCGTCATCTTTCTTCTGCTGATTGGATTCTTTACGTTCATGGCGGGAGGATTCTTTGAACGCGGCGAGGCCTCGCTGATTTCCTTTTTCCTCTGGCATCCCTGGCTGTATTTGTTCCTGGTGCCGGCGGTGGGGATGCGGCTTTGGTCGGAGGAACGGCGGTTGGGAACGATGGAATTGCTGCTGACGATGCCGATCACGGCCTGGCAGGCCATCGTGGGGAAGTTCGTGGCGTCGTGGCTATTTCTGGGTCTGGCCTTGTGCCTGACGTTCCCCGTTGTTTTGACCGTGAACTATTTGGGCAGCCCGGATAACGGAGTGGTTTTTGCCGGTTACGTGGGAAGTATGCTGCTGGCGGGCAGCTACTTGGCGATCAGTTGCATGACCTCGGCCGTGACTCGGAACCAAGTCATCAGCTTCATCCTTTCGGTGGTGATTTGCCTGTTCCTGATCCTGGCAGGCTGGCCGCCGGTCACCCGGCTCTTGGATCAAATCTCCGAAAACCCGGGGCTGAAGGAAGCCGTGGCCTCGTTCAGTGTGATGACGCACTTCGAGGGATTTCAACGCGGGGTGATTGATTCGCGCGATGTAGTCTTTTTTCTCGCGGTGATCGGTTTCTCCCTCTTCACCACCAGCGTCATTATCCGCGGGCACCGGGCGGGTTAGGATGGACCTGCAGTTAGAGAACCTCAACTTCTCGCAGAACGACGATGACAACCAAGAATAAAAATTTTGAAGTCTATCTGTTCTCCACCATCGGAGTCGGGATCATGTTCCTGATTCTGATGGCGGTTTACGTGATCACGAGCGTGGCGGCCCGGCGGATTGATTTGACGGCCGAGAAACTCTACACGCTGTCGGACGGCACGCGGGCCATTTTGAAGAAGCTCGATACGCCGGTGGAAATCCGCTTTTACTGCACCCAGAGCAAAGACATGCCGGTGGAGCTTAAGACTTACGCGCAGCGAGTCGAAGACTTGCTCAACGAGTACAAAAAGGCGGCCAAAGCCAATATCGAGATCAAGAAATTCGATCCGCAGCCCGATTCGGATGCCGAGGATTCAGCCAGCCTGGATGGCATCGAGGGCCAGGCGGTCAACCTGGGCGACAAGCTTTACATCGGTCTGGCCATCAGCATGCTCGACGCCAAGGTCGCTCTGCCTTATCTGGACCCGCGCCGGGAGCGGCTGCTGGAGTACGATATTACGCGCGGCCTGGCCAACGTCATGCACACGGAAAAGCCGGTCGTGGGCGTGATGAGCGCTCTCCAGGTCTTTGGCGAGTTCAATCCCATGATGATGCGCATGGGCCAGGGCCGGCAAGACCCCTGGATTTTCGTCAATGAGCTGAAACGCGATTTCACGGTCAAGGAAGTGCAGATGAGCACGGACAAAATCGACGACGATATCAAAATCCTCGTTGTGGTGCATCCCAAGGCCATTTCCGACAAGGCGCAATATGCCATTGACCAGTTCATCCTGCGCGGCGGCAAGATGGTGGCCTTCCTCGATCCGCTTTCCGTGGTGGACAGCCGGAGCAACCCCCAAATGAATCCGATGCAGGCCGCGGCGTCCGGCGGTTCCACGCTGGACAAGCTGCTCAAGGCCTGGGGCGTTGAATTTGATCAAAACAAAGTGGCGGCGGACATGGTCTTCGTCACTCATATCAATCGCGGGCAGCGCGCCGAAGCCGCTCCCGCCGTGCTTTCGCTTACCGCCGAAGCGGTCAACACGAACGACGTGGTCACCAGTCAAATCGACAACCTGCTGGTGCCGTTTTCCGGAGTGTTTGCGGGGACGCCTGCCGATGGATTGAAGAAGACCGTGCTGCTGCATACCACCGCCAATTCGCAGTTGATCGAGAAATTCATGGCCGAGTTTTCCGGCGAACAGATCGCCAAAGATTTCTCGCCTTCGGGCAAAGAGCAGGCTCTGGCCATCCGCTTGGCTGGCAAGTTCAAGACCGCTTTCCCGGACGGCAAGCCCAAAGACACCGCTGCCGACAAGGAAGACGACAAGAAGGAGGAAAAGGAAAAAGCGGCCGATACGACGCCGTCGCTCAAAGAATCCAGTGCCGAAAGCGTGGTCGTTTTAGTGGGCGACACGGACCTTCTGTATGACCAATTTGCGGCTCAAGTGCAGGAAATCTTCGGCCAGAAAATGGTTTTTCCGCGCAATGGCAATCTGAATCTGGTGCAGAACCTCGTCGAACAATTGGCGGGCGACAGCAACCTGATCAGCGTGCGCAGCCGGGCGACCATGAACCGGCCTTTCACCCTGGTGAAGAAAATGCAGGCGGAAGCCGAAGAGAGATATCGCAGCAAAATCAAGGACCTGGAGAAGGGCTTGTCCGATACGCAGACCCGTTTGAACGAATTGCAGAAGAGCAAGGAGAAGGGGCAGCGGTTTATTCTTTCACCCGAGCAGCAAGCTGAGATTCAGAAATTCCAGCAGAAACAAGGCGAGGCAAAGAAGGAGCTGAAGCAGGTTCGCAAAAACCTCCGGCGCGAAATCGATTCTCTGGAAAACCGGCTCAAATGGGTGAACATAGCGGGAATGCCTATTCTGGTCACGATTACGGGCCTTTCCCTGGCGATGATAAAACGTAAAAAGACTGCGGCAAAATGAACCGAAAACAACTGACCATACTGCTTTTTGCGGGAATAGTGCTGGGCGGCGCGGGTCTGCACTTTTACAAGGCCCGGAAGGAATCTTATGTCTCCAAAGATGCCGTCACCGGCCAGAAACTGGTCCCCAATTTCCCCCTCAACGACGTGGCGCGGCTGACCATTAAACAGGGGACCAACCAGCTCGATCTGGTCAAGACAGACGAGGTTTGGAAAGTGCGCGAACGCCAGGATTACCCGGCCAATTTTCAGGAAGTCAGCGAGTTCCTCCGCAAAGTCTGGGAATTGAAAACCGTGCAAAGCGTCAAAATCGGCCCGTCGCAATTCGCCCGCCTGGAACTGCTCATGCCGGACAAAGGAACCAATTCCGGCACGCTCGTCGAGTTCGCGGACAAATCCGGCAAGGCCATCAAATCCCTCTTGCTGGGCAAGAAATATGTCCGCGAATCTCAAGGCTCCTCCCCCTTCGGCGGCGGGGACTATCCGGTCGGCCGCTACATCATGGTGGTCGAGAGCCAGCCCAAGGTCTGGGTCATTTCCGATGCCCTGTCCAGCATCGAGCCCAAGCCCGAAGCGTGGTTGAACAAAGACTTCTTCAAGGTGGAAAAGATTCGCTCCGTTTCGGTCACCCACACGAATGCCACCAATTCCTGGAAACTCTCCCGGGAAACCGAGTCAGGCGAATTCAAGCTGGCTGAGACCAAAGAAGGCGAAGCTCTGGACGCCTCCAAGGCCAGTGGCGTTGGCTATGCGCTCTCCTCGCCCAGCTTCTCCGATGTCCTTTCGCCCGAGGCCAAATCCGAGGAGACCGGAATGGACAATCCAATGGTGGCCCAATTGGAAACGTTCGAGGATTTTGTCTATACGGTTAAGATCGGCAAGAAAACAGGCGACGACAATTACCACTTGAAGGTGTCGGTGGCGGCCAACATCCCGAAAGAGCGGACGCCGGGCAAGGACGAGAAGCCTGAAGACAAGGAGACGCTCGACAAGGAATTCAAGGACAAAGTCCAGCGGTTGGAGGAGAAGCTGAAACAGGAAAAAGCCTGCGAGAAATGGACGTATCTGGTCGGCAAATGGACGGTGGACCCGGTCTTGAAGGAGCGCAAAGATTTGCTCGCTGAGAAAAAAGAAGAAGCCAAGACCGACAAACCAGCCGAGCCGGCCCCAGCGGATGCTGTGGAAAAGAAAGCAGAACCTGCCGTGAAGAAAGAGGCCCCGGCGCCACGCCCGCTGCCGCCTCTGCCGCCGCCCTTGAAGAAAGAAGAAGCTAAGCCGGCCCCGGAGAAAGCGGACGCCAAGCCCAAGGCCGGCCAAGAGGAAACTGCTCCTAATCCGGAAACAAAACTCCCGCCACCGCCGCCGGCTCCCGAGAAGAAGTAACGACTGAGTTAGACCGGAGCGTGGCTGTCCTCAGCCGCAGCGGTTCAGAATGCGCGAATGCTTTGCGGCTCACAGAGCCGCGGTCCAGTGCTTCTGCAGTGCGCACACCGGTTTCCAGTCGAGGTTCTCGGGAGGGTGCAAACACGCCGTTGGGCAGGCGGACGATGGTGTGGAGGTTGAACGCCTTGAGCAGTTCTTCCTTGATGCGGGCGCACCCGGAGTTGATTTCGATCAGGGGCGAATCGCGCCTTGCCAGACAGCCATTTCCGAGAAAATAGGACCCCACGGAATTTTAAAACAGGCTCTTACAGGGCTGGAGAGATTTGTGGGGGCGGATTACCCGGGCCTTCAGCCTGGGCTATCAAATTGCGGGCCTTCAGCCCTGACAGGTTGCCGGGCTGAATGCCCGTCACGTTAAAGCCTGGCCTGACGCGTAGCGGGGTCCCAGGGAGCGGAACAACAAAACAATCCCCCCGGGCCTGCAAGGCCGGCTCCACGATCGCATGACAGCAGGCGAACGAGGTCGCCATGGAGTCCCTTGTCCTGGCGCATGATGTCGCGCGCGGATTTGAGGAGCGCGCCGAGGAACATTTTTTGAATTTTTGCTTGCAATTATTCTGCCGACGGTTCAGAACGCTGTCCGAGCCGGAAAACAAATCACAAAACAGTAACAAGCAGAACAAACCAGGAGTGGCGCTGTGGGCCTCCTTGGAACCGTGGCGCCGGAAAGGTGTGGATGAAAAAATTGCCGGAAGGTGGCGGGTGTGGGTTCTTTTTTTCAGAAAAGACGCGGACTCGGTGTCGGCTGGAGATCGTCCTGATCGGATTACTTCATTGTTTTTCCCTGCAAGGCCAGCCCTGCGAGCTCTATCCGATTGCCTTGCCCAGCCAAGCTCTGCGGACCGCAGAAGTGGGCGCGGTGTTGCCGGATATATGGGAAGGCCGCCAGCCCGGACACTTTGGCTGGTTGACCTGGACCGGCCATCCGAGCGTGCCCACCCTGGTCCAGAGTTTAACGCCGCCCGGCAACTCGGCCGCTTACCTCAATCCCCATCATCCGGCTGACCACGTGATTTCGCCCGGGGATTGGGTGCTCGGCAAACCGGGTGTGGCCAACAGCAAGAATGTGCGGGAGGCCCTGGATCGGCTGAAGAGAATCGATATCGTGGCGCCAGTTTGGGACCGGGTGCGGGAGCAGGAGGAACAGGAGGATGATGAAAAGGACCACGACGGAGAGAAGGAAGAGTGGCACGAGCGGGAGCGGTCTGGGAAAGGATCAGACAAACACGACCAGGACCGGGAGGAAGAGGATGCTGGTGAGCGGATCGCCTACCGGGTGTGCGCGTTTGCCCGGGTGCGGCTGCTCAGTTATCAGTTGGCGGGGCAAAATCGGATTCGAGCGCGCTTTCTGGGTTATGTGCTGTGCGCGGGGGCGAACCAGGCGCCCGAAGCGGTCGCCCAGTGGGTGACGACCTCGGAAGATCAACCTCTGGCATTGACCCTGACTGGCAACGACTCGGAGGGGGCTGGATTGAGTTTTGCCGTGGTGAACGGCCCCAGCCACGGGAGTTTGAGCGGCACCGTGCCGAACGTCGTTTACACACCGGAAGCCAATTACAATGGGCCGGACAGTTTCACCTTCAAGGTGAACGACGGCCAGTTGGATTCAGTGCCGGCCAGCGTGACGATCACTGTGGCACCGGTGAACGATCCGCCCGTCGCCAACGGGCAAGCAGTGGTCACCGATGAAGACAGGCCGGTTGGCATCACCTTGAGCGGTGCGGATGCTGAAGGAAGCGCCTTGGCGTTCACGATCCTGGCAGGTCCGGACCACGGGAGTCTAAGCGGCCCAGCGCCGAGCTTGGTTTACACACCGGAAGCCAATTACAACGGGCCGGACAGTTTCACGTTCAAGGTGAACGATGGCTCATTGGATTCCGCGCCGGCCAGCGTAACGATCACAGTGGCACCCGTGAACGATCCGCCCGTCGCCAACGGGCAAGTAGTCGTTGCGGATGAAGATGGAGCGGTTGGTGTCACCTTGAGCGGCACGGATGTCGAAGGCAACACCTTGGCGTTCGCGATCCTGGCAGGTCCAAGCCACGGGAGTCTGAGCGGCACAGCACCCAACCTTACTTACACGCCCACGCCGAACTTTAACGGCGCGGACGCCTTCACCTTCAAGGTCCACGACGGGCAGGCCGACTCCGCGACCGCGACGATCTCCATCTCGGTGACGCCGGTCAATGACGCGCCCGTCGCTCAGGCGCAAACCCAATCCACGCTTGAAGACACGCCGCTCGACCTGACGCTCACCGGCACCGATGTTGAGGGCGACACACTGACGTATGCCATCGTCAGTTCGCCCGCCCACGGCAGTTGGAGCGGCACGGGCCCCAACGTCACTTACACGCCCGCGCCGGATTACAACGGCGGCGACAGCTTCACCTCTCCAAGTGAACGATGGGGCGATGGATTCGGCAATCGCTACCATCAGCATCACCGT
>CAYIIH010000341.1:0-2238 GCA_964363225.1 uncultured Verrucomicrobiota bacterium
CCACGCGCCGAATCCGAACAAGCCCGCCGACCGCCGCGGCCAGGTGCTCTTCATCAATGCCGATGCCGAGTTTCACGCCGGACGTGCGCAAAACTATCTCCGTCCGGAGCACGTCGAGAAAATCGTCTCCACCTTCGACCGCTATCAGGACATCCCCGGCTACGCCCGCGTCGTTCCGCTCACCGGAATCGCCAACGAGGCCAACGATTTAAATCTCAACATCCGCCGCTACGTGGACAACTCACCACCGCCCGAACCCCACGACGTGCGCGCCCATCTCCTTGGCGGCGTGCCGGTTGCTGAAGTGGCGGACAAACGCCCACTCCTCGACGCCCTCGGCTTCAACCCCGCCCACGCGTTCACTCCCCGTAGCAGCCGACGTGAGTCGGCTCAAACTTCCATTCAGAAACCTGCGAAACCGGAAATAAGTGAGCCGACTCACGTCGGCTGCTACATGAACTTTTCCCCCGCGCTCCCCGACCGCGCCGCCATCCGCCCGCTCGTCGAGAGCGAGCCCGGCGTTCAGGCGTGCCTTGTGAAAGTGCGCCAGCAACTCGCGGCATGGTGGCAGGAACACTCGCCCCGCCTCGCCGACCTGCCTCAGCGACGCGACCTCAATCGCGTCCGCGCCGAGTTCCTCGACACCTTCGTCACTGCGCTGCTGCCGTTGAACACGCTTGACCGTTTCAAACTCGCGGGCGTCATCGCCACTTGGTGGACCGAGACGCTGCCCGACTTCAAGACCCTGCTCGAAAACGGATTCCCCGGCGTGATCGACGGCTGGGTGGACGCCATCGCCGACGCGGTGGAGGACGACGAAGCCGCGGGACCGGCGTTCGATCCCTTCGGCCACAAGCTCGTCCGCCGCACCATGACCGACTACCTGGAGCGCATCGCCGCCGCCAAGGCCGACATCGCCCGGCTCAAGGGCGAGAAGGAAGCCTTCGAGCAGAGCAACGCGCCCGACGACCTCGACGAAGAAGAACTGGCCGCTTGGAATTACGCCAAAGACCTCGACCGCCAGATGCGGGAACTTAAGTCCGAGCACAAGGACGCGCTCAAGGAACTCGCGAAATTGGAAAGGCACGCGACCCGGTCCGTAGCGCAGACTTCCAAGTCTGCTGTATCGCAGGTTTCCCAACCTGCGGCGCGTGCGAAAAAGGCGGCGCGTTTGGCGGGCGGACGGTCTGCCGATTTGGAAATCGGCGATACAGCAGGTTTGGAAACCTGCGCTACGAGCGAAGTCCTCGCCGCGCTCCGGGAAAAACTCCAGCCAGTGCTCGACCAACTGGCCGCGCTCGAAGCGGCACTTGTGCCCTACGAGCAAATCAAGGAACAGCTCGCCGAAGCCCGCGCCCGTTACCGCTCGTTGACCGATGAGTTTGTGAACGAACGCAAGTCCCGCTGCGGCGCGATGAACGACGACCAGAAGCGCGCCCTCGTCCTCGAACTCTTCGCGCAGGACGTGCAGGCCGGCCTCGACGCCGCCGTGGCCGAGAAACGGCAGGAGTTGACACGCTTCATCGAGGGGCTGTGGGACAAGTATCGGGTGACGTTGGCACAATTGCGAGCGGAACGCACGGGGATCGAGACAAGCCTGAGCGAGTTCCTCAACAAACTGAGCTACGCATGAGCACGCAAACTCTAGATTCACTGTGCAGCGTCAATCCGGAGGCTCTCGGCGCAGCCACACCGATGGACATGGAGTTCCGCTATCTGGACATTTCGGCGGTGACGAAAGGCCGAATTGGCTGGGCGTCAACGCAACTGTGGAAATATGCAGACGCGCCGAGTCGGGCGCGGCGCCGGTTGCGTCGGGGCGACGTTTTGCTCTGCACTGTCCGGCCGGGCCTGCAAGCGCATGCAAGAATCCGTCAGGGGGAAGATGCTCCGCTGGTTGGTTCGACGGGTTTCGCAGTCTTGCGCCCCAACTTGTCTGGCGACTCCGGTTTTGTTTTCCACCAAATCTTCAGTGAATCAGTTGCCGCACAGCTTCGCGCCCTCGAAACAGGTTCAAGCTATCCAGCAGTCAATGAGTGCGAGGTTCGGCGCGTTCGCATTTACTGTCCCGGGAAGGAGGAGCGATGGCGCATCGCGGCGGTGCTGGACACGGTGGACGAGGCGATCGCGAAGACGGAGGCGGTGATTGCGAAGCTGCGGCAGGTGCGCGCCGGCCTGCTCCACGACCTCCTCACCCGCGGCCTCGACCCGCACGGCCAACTCCGCGACCCCATCGCC
>CAYIIH010000341.1:2338-9348 GCA_964363225.1 uncultured Verrucomicrobiota bacterium
TTCAGGAAGTTGCCCAACTGCATGTCACTGCGGACACCGAAGTCGCGGTCGTATTGCCGCTCAATCGTGCCCATATGCGTGTCGTCCCGCTTGTCGCGGAGTTGACCGTCCTCGTTGCGGCTGCGATAGCCGCGCATTCCAGGTGCATCCTTAGCCATGGCCCTCACCCCCTTTCGATTCACGTTTATTCACGGTTGACAGAAGTTGACACAAGCTGTGTCTTCTGTCAAACTCTTGGCATGCAAAAGACTCTCAACCGTTCCGCCCTCCAGGACGCTCTCATCAAGGCCGGCCTCAACCAGTCTGGACTGGCCGAAAAGTTGAAGGTCTCGCGCGAAGCTGTCTCCAAGTGGCTGGCAGGGGAATCGTTCCCGCAGCCGGACAAACTGCTTCGCATAGGGATGCTGCTGGGGCTGGCTTTCGAGCAATTGGTCACGCTCCCGCCCGCTGTCGCAGTGCCGGTGGTGTCTTTTCGCAAGAAGTCCCACCGGAAGACGAAAGACGAGCATCTCGATAACGCCCGTGAAACGGGCGAATTGCTCAAGCGGTTGGTAAAGTATCTGCCCAAGCAGGAACTCACGCACCCGCCTACGCTGAAAGACCCGACCACTGATTACGTTTACGTGCAGGCGGTGGCCGCCCAAGTCCGCAAGGAAATGGGTCTGGAGAAGAAAGAGGTTATTGATTTCAAAGACCTCATCAACAAGTTCAACCAACTTCACGCGGTCATCATTCCCGTCCTGTGGGGCGAGCGGCAACACCACGGCAACGCGCTGAACGTCTTCCTGCCCGACTCGCAGACCACGTGGGTTTTCTTGAACCTCGATAGCAGCATCGTGGACTTCAAGTTCTGGATGGCGCACGAGTTGGGCCATTCGTTGGCCCCCGGACTCTTGAACGACGAGGGGGAAGATTTCGCCGACAGCTTTGCGCAATCGCTGCTCTTCCCCGAGGCGCACGCCGCCAAACTTCGGGAGGAACTCCAGAAGGTCAACGGCATCGGGGCGAGAGTCGGACGGATTCGCCAGGAAGCGCGGAAGCATGTCATCTCGCCCTACACGATTCGCCTGGCCCTGGAAGCATACGAGGAAGCGCGCCAGTTGCCGGCAACGGATCTTGGCGAGGCGGGCAAGTTTATGGGGGCCGTGATGAACTTCGTGAAAGGTTGCAGGACCGTCTCGCAGGCCGTGTTCAAGCAACTGCCGCCGGAACCGAAGGTGTATGTGGTGGTGGCCCGCTCGGCATTCGGCAGCCCGTTTTTCGAGTCTCTGGCGGAATTCTGTAAGCACGAGCAAGGGACGGAGGCTTTCATTCACCGCGTTCTCGGGGTTTCCCTGGCAGACGCGAAAGGTCTGGCCGGGGAACTCCGCCAATGAATGAGCCGCCGCAAGACGTTCTTCTCGACAGCAGCGCGTATTTCCGGCTGGCGCAATCCATCCGCCCGCTGCTGCAACAGTCCTTCGGCGCGTCGCCCGCCTATTCGCTTCATGTCCTGGTTGAGTTGGACGACGAGTATCGCACGAGCATGCGGCTGCGCCACAAGTTCGAGTGGGTGGCCGGGACGGAATACCGGGAAGACCGGCAGTTGAAACGGTATGAACTCCACGGCGAGGCTCGCTCGCAGGCGCTGGACGCGTTCAGCTTTCTGGTCGCCTACGCCGACGAGCAGAAATTGAATCTCTCCCGCGAAGACCTCAAAGCCCTCGCCGTGGGCTTCGTCAAAGGCATCCCGGTGGTGACGGATGATATCAGCATGGGCAAAGTCGCCGAGGCGCATTCGATTGAGTGTTGGAACACCGTCAAGCTCTTGCGGGTGATGGTGACCGCCGGGCGCATCGACATGGACAAGGTGGTGGAGATTTTGGAATACTGGGACTACGAAAAAGACTTACCCATGCCGAAGGAGAAGCTCCGCAAGGTGTTTGCGGAGTATTTCGGAACGGATTGTCCGATTTAGAACCGGTTGTCCTGAATGCGGGGGAAGTCGCTCTGTTCAGTCTGGCCTATGAGCAAAATCGAGTGGGAATACGATCTGGTCGAAAAGCCGTTCTGCGAACAGCTCAAGGCGATGGGCTGGCAGTGGATCGAGGGCGACACCGACGTTGCGGAGTTCACTGAGCGCCCCAACTTCCGCGAGGTCTTACTCAAAGGGCGCCTGGCGGCGGCGATCAAGGACCTGAACCTGCGCGACGGTCGGCCGTGGCTGGATGAGTCCCGGATTGCTCGCGCCATCCGCGACCTGGAGCAGGCTCCCGGCCACCGGCTGATGGAAATCAACCAATCAAGCACCGAACTCCTACTCAAGGGCACGGTGGCTGACGGCCTTCCGGATTGGGAGCAGGGGCGCAATCAGCCCGTCCGCTACATTGATTTTGAGACCCCAGCCAACAACGATTTCCTCGTCATCAACCAGTTCAAGGTGGAACTCACCAGCGGACGCGGGCACGTCATCCCGGACGCGGTGCTGTTCGTGAACGGCATCCCGTTCGGGTTGGCGGAGTTCAAGAGCCCCGGCATCGAGAATCCGTTGCAGGAGGCGATCAACCAACTGCTGCGCTACACGAACCAGCGCCGGCAGATCTGGCCAACGCTCTACACAGAAAACGAAGGTGTGGAGCGGCTGTTCCACACCAACCAGTTGCTCATCGCCAGCGATTTCTTTGAGGCGCGCGCCGCCACCATCGGCGCGCCGCCAGAGGCGTATCTGGAGTGGGCGGACACCAGCCCCGTGCCGTTGAGCACGGTGGCGCAGGAACTGGGGGTGTTGCCCCGGTCGGCCGGGGAGACGGAAGCTGCGGAGGAACTGGCTGCGGTCGGACCAGAGCAAGGCGACCGCGTCGGAACGCCGCTCTTCTTCCGCAAGCCAGAGCAGCGGCCCGCTGCCTTGCGCGGTCAGGACGTCGCGATC
The DNA here is from genome assembly GCA_964363225.1 of uncultured Verrucomicrobiota bacterium. GTDB lineage: Bacteria > Verrucomicrobiota > Verrucomicrobiia > Limisphaerales > CAYIIH01 > CAYIIH01. The sequence goes on from CAYIIH010000341.1 coordinate 5,247, forward strand.
CAGAGCCAGCAGATTCTCGCCGCCGGTATGTTGCGCCCGGCGCATCTGCTCGATCTCATCCGCAATTTCACGGTGTTCCAGCAGGTGGATGGCAAGACGCGCAAGGTGGTGGCGCGTTACCAGCAGTTCCGCGCCGTTCACAAGACCGTCGTCAAGCTGCAGGAGGGTCGCACGAAGGGCCAGGGCGCCACGCGCGACGAACGTGGCGGCATTGTCTGGAACACCCAAGGGTCGGGCAAGAGCCTCACCATGGTCTTTCTGGTCCGCAAGATGCGAATGACGCGGCGGCTGAATCGTTTCAAGGTGGTAGTGGTGACTGACCGAACGGATTTGCAGGACCAGCTTGGCGCCACAGCCCAGTTGAGCGGCGAAGCCGTGCGCCCGACCAGCGAAGATTTGAAATCGCGCGAGTCGCCCACCGCCCTGACCCAGCGGCTCTTGAGCGAGCGCACGCCGGACATCATCATGGCCATGCTGCAAAAATATCAACCCGTGGGCAGCAAGTCGGAGGGCAAGGGGTTGGAAGTGTTGCCGCAGCCGGGCAGCCAGCCGGGTGACAAGGTGGCCATAACCATCGTCCGCAAGGAGAAGAAGCCGGGCCGGCACGAGCAGGTCGTCGAGAAGGAAGTCACCTTCACGGAGAACATCCACTTCGAAGAGTTCCCGCTGCTGAACGAATCGGAAGAAATCCTCGTGCTGGTGGACGAAGCGCACCGCTCCCACACGCGCACGCTCCACCGCAACTTGCGCAAGGCACTGCCCAACGCGGCCATCATCGGCTTCACCGGCACCCCCATCCTCAGCCACGAAAAGAAGGAGACCCGCGAAATCTTCGGCGACTTCATTGACAAATACATCCTGCAGGAGGCGGAACTCGACGGCGCCACCGTGCCGATTCTCTACGAAGGCCGGACGGCCGACGGCATCGTCAAGGACGCGCCCAGCCTCGACGCGGTGTTCGAGGACATGTTCCGCGATTACACGCCCGAGGAACTGGCCGTCATCAAAGCCAAGTATGCGACCGAGGGCGACGTGATGGAAGCGCCCCTGCTCATCGAGCAAAAGGCGCGCGACATGATCCGGCACTACGCCGGCGTGGTCTTGCCCGAGGGGTTCAAGGCGCAAATTGTGGCCACGAGCCGCCAGGCGGTCATGACCTATCTCGACAAGTTGGCGCTCGCGCGGACTGAACTGGTGGCCGAATTGGAAGCCGTGCCCGCGGCCACGCTGACGTTGCCCGATGATGAAGTGGAAAGGCTCGATGCGAAGACGCGCTTCCTGGTGCGAACACATCCGCAACTGCCCAAGCTTCGCGCACTGGAGATTGCAGCCGTCTTCTCCGGCAACCACAACGACCCGGAGTCATGGTGGGAATGGGCAGACAAGGAGAAGCAGGAGGGGTATATCAAACGCTTCAAGCGCAAGTTCTCCCCGGGCAAGACCGAGAAAACCGACCCGCTCTCAATTCTGGTCGTAATGAACATGCTGCTGACGGGCTTCGACGCGCCGGTGGAGCAGGTGCTCTACCTCGACCGGAAAATCGTCGCACATGATCTGTTGCAGGCCATTGCCCGGGTGAACCGGACTTCCGCCCAGAAGAAGTGCGGTTACGTGGTGGACTACATCGGCGTGGCGCAACATTTGGAAGAGGCGCTCACCGATTACGACGGCGAGGATACCGAGGGCGCGTTGATTGATATCAGCATCGAGTTGCCCAAGTTGCTCGACCGGCGGGCGCGCGCCGTCGCTGTGTTCACCAACCGCGGTATCACCGATTTGCACGGCCAGGTGGATAAATGCGTGGAATTGCTCGCAGACCTCAAGATTCGGGCCGATTTCATCAACAAGCTGCGGATGTTCTACGAAATGCTGGGCTTGCTGGAGCACCGGCCGGAAGTGCCGGGCGATGTCTTCCGCGACGCCAAGTTGCTGGGCTTCATCAACAAGGTGGCGGCCAACCTGTATCGCGACCCCGCGCTCAACCTTCTCGGTGTGGCCGAGAAGGTGAAGGCGCTCATCAACGCGCACGTCTCCGCCCGGGGCGTTGACCCGAAGATCCCGCCCACCGCTATCACCGACGCGGAGTTTGAGAAGGTTCTGCAAGCCCAGACCAGCAGCCGCGCCCGCGCGGCGCAGATGCAGCACGCTGCGCGCTATCACATCATCGGCTTCTCCAACCAGAACCCGGCCTTTGCCCGGAAGATGAGCGAGAAGCTCGAGGAGATTCTCCAGCGGTTCAAAGACGATTGGAACGCGCTGGAGCGGGAGTTGAAGAAATTCATTGATGAACTGCGCCAGGGCGACCGGAATGATTTCCCGGACCTCGATGCCAAGGTGCAAGTGCCATTCGTGAGATTGGTATTGGAGGAGTGCAGCAAAGGCCGTGAGTTGAATGAGAACCAACGCAGGATCGCCCTTTCCGCGACGCTCGAAATGGTGGAACGTATCCGCCAGGAAGTTCGCAAAGTGGGCTTTTGGAAGAACGAGGCGATGCGTGAGTTACTGACCAAGACGCTCGTTCGCGACCTCGACCGGGCGAGCATCTGCCGTGCCGGAGGCGAGCGCGGCTTGGCCCAGCGATTAGTCTCACTGGCGAAAGAAAACCACGAGAACCTGACCCGCACATGACGGAGACACTTCAAGTGGGCGGTTTGAGGTTTGAGGTGCGCCGCAGTGAACGCCGCAAGACTTTAGGTCTCACGGTGGATCGTGCCGGCGAATTGGTCGCCCATGCTCCGGCGGCGACTTCGGCTGACGAACTTTCCCGCTGGATCAGCAAGAAGCTCCTCTGGGCCCATCGGAAGCTCGCACTAAAACAGGAGGCTGCTCCCAGGATGCGCGGCCCGGAATACGTTACCGGCGAAGCTTTTTGTTATTTGGGCCGGCGCTACCGGCTCAAGATCGTGGAACTACAGAAGCAACCGCTTCAATTTGATGGCTCGCGATTCACCCTCCGGCGTGATGCACAACCCGCCGAGCCCCATTTCCGGCAATGGTATCTCCAGGTCGGAACGCCTTGGCTTCGGCGCAGAGCCGATACGCTCTCACTCCGGACGGAGACCAAGCCGGCACGGGTTCAAGTTCGAGATTTGGGATTCCGCTGGGGCTCGTGCGGCAAGAACGGGGTGCTGTTTTTCAACTGGAAGGTTCTCCAACTCCCGGTGCAACTGGTGGACTACATCATGGCCCACGAACTCGTTCACCTTGGGGAACGCCACCACAGTCCAGCCTTCTGGGAAGCTCTGGCCCGGGCCATGCCTGACTGGCAGAAGCGCAAAGACGCTCTGGCAAGCCAGGCCAAAGATTATCTCGTGTTTGGGCTTACTGTGTAGAAAACAGCGACGCCGTCCGCCCCGCCTACACCAAGAGCTGCGGCCACGACCGCGAAGGGCAGAAGCCGAATATTGACCTGATCCTGCTTTATTGGGACACCGGCCAGGCTCCAATTTGGTGACAACCTGTCGCCAACATCCAAATGGACGACATGATGAAGAGCCATCGCCGCTGCACTCGTCCACGAACTCGACGCCAACGGCAAACAACTCCACATCGTCAAGCTCATCGGCTGCTTTCCTGGGCGCGGAGCACGCTCTTTCGCTGGATCAGCACGATCGGGCGCGGAAATCAGAAAAACCGATTTGAGGTGAGCCAACTTGAGCCGGAGGTTGGTGAAATCAGATCCCATTCGAGTGGAGTGAATGAAGGGAACCGGCCCGATCGCTCCCGTGTGCGGATCCCAGGCCTCCAGATCGTGTCGTCCGCGCAGAGTGACGGCACTCTTGGCAAGCTTCGGGTTGAGATTGGCAAAGAGATAGACGTGCTGGCTGTTCCGGGTCTTGTGGATATAGCGCAGGGCCGCGCCCGGTTCGAAGGTCACATCGTAATGAGGCCGGGCGACATCCAGGGCCTCACGCAAAGCATCAGCGCTCAGAGCGTGCAGGCGAATCGCACAGCCGCCACGAGGGTTGCGGCGAAGGTCAAAACCCGCCGCTGCGTTGGCCTCCGGCTTCGTTGGCCCGAACATCGCCTCGACGGTCTGTACCACGTCGTCATCGTGGCCGAACTCGGCCGACTTGAACGGAAGCTGGCCGGTGGCGATGAC
>CAYIIH010000342.1:0-9331 GCA_964363225.1 uncultured Verrucomicrobiota bacterium
GCGCGTGGTCATTCTGAATCATCCCCGCAATATCCACAGCAATTTCCAGCCGTTTGCCGCGACGAACTTCAATGCGATCACCGGCGAAAACCGGCGCGGCTTCGAATTCAGTTTCGATGCCATCGAGGCCGTCAATTCCTCGGCGTTGCAGTCCGATTCGACGCTAGGCTGGCGTGATTGGTTTGCGCTCTTGAATTACGGTTACCGTGTCACCGCCGTCGGATCGAGCGATTGCCATGACGTGAACCGCTATATCATTGGGCAAGGCCGCAGCTATGTGGCCTGCAACGACTCTGATCCGGCTAAAATCAATGTCGAAGAAGCGTGCCAGAGCTTTCTGAAAGGCCGCGTGCTGGTCAGCCTGGGATTGCTCACGCAGATGACGGTGAACGGACGATTCTGCGTGGGGGACCTGGCCACGGGCCTCGGCGACAAGATTCAGGTGGAGGCGACTGTATCTGGCCCCTTGTGGACCAGCGCCGACCGCGTGGAATTGTTTGCCAACGGGTTGAAGATTCGTGAGCAGCAGATTCCTTCGCCACAGGAGGCCAAAGGTCTGTCACGCGCTGCCCATGAAAAGGCCCGGATTATCTGGGAAATCGACCGGCCCGCCCACGATGCGCACTTCGTGGCCCTCGCTTCGGGACCCGCCGTGACGGCGCCGTACTGGGCGATTGCGCGGCCTTACCAGCCGAGTTCACCCGTCTGGAAACCGCGTGTGATCGGCTTGACGAATCCGATATGGGTCGATGCCGATGGCGACGGGAAATTCACGCCAGCGCGTGATTATGCGAAAACTCTTCTGCAGCGAACGGGCGCTGATCCCGCTCAAGTGCTGCCTGCTCTGGCCTCGCACGATGAAGCGGTAGCAGCGCAGGCCGCCAGCCTTTGCCAGGCCGAGGGATGTGATATTCGGAGTCCCGAGTTCAACCGGCTGCTTGAGAACGCGTCGCCGGCCGTGCAGCGAGGATTTGCAGCGTTTGCCGGCACGTTGCAGGCGAAATAGCCGGCCTGCAGGGATGCCCCGCGCAATGGGTCAGTCAAGGCGGGCGGAGCGCTGGCTTCCAGCCGGCTTGTCAGTTTTCGCGGTCCGAAAGCCGGTTGAAAACCGGCGCTCCTTTCGCAAAGGAATTCATTCATCCGCCGTCGCATCTTTTGCCTGCGGTTTCGCTGCGCTGCGAAATCTTCGGGTCAGGAGCCTGTCCAAAGAATGGCGACCTACAGTTTTCCGACGGCTCGGCTGAGGGCGTACTGGGCTTTGTTGAATTCGACGATGGCTTTCAAATAATCGAGGCGGGCGCGAGTCAAGTCTTGCTCGGCTTGGATGTTTTCCAGGACGATACCGACGGCAAATTCCTTTCGAGCCTGCGCTAAACGCAAGCCTTCTTCAGCGGCCGTCAGAGCCTGTTTGGCAATGTCCATCTGATCGGCCAGCGAGTGGAGCCGGGTGAACGCTTCGACCACCTGCCGGGTGATGTCGTCGCGCGTTTTATCGGCTTGAACCTGCGCGGCGTGCCAGCGCGCGTCCGTGGCGCGAATGCGTCCGGAATCGAACAGGCCGCCGGGGCCAATCCGCCAGGCTAAGCCGATGGCGTAATCCTCCTGCTCGCCCAGGCGGTCAGGGCTGCCGCGTTTGCCTCCGCCCAATCCGCCGAAGAACGCCTGCGCTCCCAGCGAAGGGACGAGCGGTCCGTAAACGGCGCCCTTTTTCGCCTGGCGGGCGGCCTCAACCAACGATCGATTCTGCCGCAGTTCGGGCCGCGAGAGGAGGGCTTGCTGCACCAGCGAATCCAGCGCCTGGTTCGGCTCCACCAGTGTCAGCGGCGTCAAATCGGCCTCGGCAGCGGCCAGTTCAACAGCCGGGTCCAGACGCAACGTTTGGGCCAGGCGCGCCGCGGCGGTGCGCTGTTGCTCGGCGGCTTGGCGCAGCAAGAGCCGGTTGCGCTCGGCTTGCACTTTAACCCGGAGTTGATCGCCTTTGAACGCGATGCCCGCAGCGACCGCATGCTGGACTTGTTGCTCGTAATTTGCCGCAATTCCAACGGCTTCCTGCGCCACGCCCACGCCGGCTTGGGTCATGAGAAGGTCGAAGTAGCCTTGGGCGGCAGCCAGCGTGGTTTCCTGCCGCTGTGCTTCCAGCGCCTGGCCGGCCGCTTTGGCCAGTTGTCTGGCGGCCAGCGATTTGTAGATCGCGTCGCCCAGGTCCAGTTGGCTGCCCAGAGTGGCTCCCGGCGCATAGGACTGTTTATGCACGTCGATGATATTTCCCGCCACGTCCTGAATGAGATTGTCGTGGCGCCGATAAGTAATGCCCGGCGAGAGCCAAGGGAAAAACTGGGCCACGGCCAAATCGCGGTTGGCTTTGGCTTCCGCCAGCTTTTCACGGGCCAATTGCACGTCGAGATTCTGCGCCCCAGCCAAGCGCAGGGCTGTCGGCAAATCGATAAGATGGAGGTGATTGGTTTGCGGCAAGCCCGGCTGCGCGGAGTCGGCCGGTGGTTCTGCCGCATTCAGCTTGATGAGAAAAGCGGCCAGCAGCATTGCGCCCGTGAACCGTAGCAGCCGACGTAAGGAGGCTCTGATTGATTGCGGATTGCGGATTGCGGATTGCGGATTTGCAGTGAGCCTGCCAAGGAACGGTAGGGACGGATTCCACTCCGTCCCTGATTTCTTGGTCGTAAACAGGGACGCGGTGGAACGCGTCCCTACCCGCGCGTTCCTTGGCCCGATGCAGGCACCGTCGGCGGTTGCTCCGACTCTCCTGACGTCGACTGCTACGAGGATCACAAGCAGAAGTGTAAGCTTGGGCTGTCGTTGGTTCATTTGATCTCGGTCACTTTGACGTTTTGGCCGTCGTTCAAGGCCCGCTTGCCGGAGAGAATCACGGGCTCTTCCGGTTTGATTCCACTCACAATTTCAACGTTAGCACCGTCGTTAAAGCCGGTTTTAATCGGGACTTTTTTTGCCTTGTTGTCAGCCACTGTATAAACAAACGCGTTGGCTTTCTCCATAGCCAGGGCTTCGACCGGCACCAGCAGCGTGCTTTCTCTTCGCTCAAGGCCAATGCGCACGATGGCATACATGCCGGGGCGAAGTTCCTGTTTTGGGTTGGGCAACTCGATTTCCGCCAGCATGGTTTTGGTCGCTTCGTCTAACGCGTAGGCAAACCGGGTGACCTTGCCGTCGAAGCTGCGGCCTGGAATCGCGTCCACGCTCACCTTGACCGGCTGGTCTTTTGCCACCAGGGAAGCTTCCAGCTCCGGGACGGCCACCTGGACGCGAACGGTGTGAAAATCCGCCAGGGTCACGAGGGCGGCATTCTGCGGACTGCCGGCCGTCGCGGCGGGAATGAACGCGCCGACATCGACCATGCGCCGGGTGATCACGCCGGAAAACGGCGCGATGATCTTCGTGAATTTGAGCAAAGTGGCCGCTCGCTCCAGATTGGCTTTGGCCACTTCGTATCTGCCCTTGGCCGCATCCACGCTCAGCGGCACCACCAAATCGGGCGCTTTCTTTTGCGCTTCGCTGACGCGCCTGTAATCAATATCGGCAACTTCAACTTCCGCCTTGTATCTGGCAGCGTCGGCCAGCAGCTCGGGAACTTCGATTTCCGCCAGCAGCGCGCCCTCCTGGACCGGGTCGCCTTTGTCCACCGTGATCGTTTTTAAGTATCCGGTGACTTTGGCGTAAAGAGTGGCTTGCTGATAGGGTTTAATTTCGCCCGGCAAGGTAACGCTGCGGGTGATTTCACCCCGGAACGGATGGATGGCTTTAACCTCAAGCGGCGGCTCGGATTTTGGTGAGGGCGGCGTGGCGGTGCCAGGCCGGCAGCCACAGAGCAACGGCAGGCTGGCGACGGCCGCGGTGAGCACCGTGCGGGCAAAGTGGCAAAGGTTTTTCGTCATGGTGGTTTCGTGTTTGCGCTCAAACTGATGGACGTTTGGTATCACCCTTGAGCAGGAGATACAAGATCGGAACGACAAAAAGCACGAGCAGAGTGGCCGCCGCGACGCCACCGACCACCGCGCGAGCCAGCGGTATGTTCGCGTCACCGGCAACGGCCATCGGCGTGAGGCCGAGGATCGCGGCCAGGGAAGTCATCAGAATCGGGCGCAACCGAATGCCGGCGGCTTCGATGAGGGTGTCGTGGAGCGATTTCGTCCCGCCCGCCGCTAGCACCTCTTCGCAGCGGCGGTTGGCGAACTCGACGAGCAGCACGCTGAAACTCACTACGATGCCAACCATCATGATCGTTCCCATCAACGACTGAATGTTGAGGCTCGTGCCGGTCAGGAAAAGGATTAGGGCCACGCCCATCAAACCCAGCGGCACGGCGAACATCACAATGAACGGGTCGAGGAATGATTTGAACTGCAAGACCATCACGAGATAGACGAGCACCACGGCCAGCACGAAGCCGAAGCCTAGCGACTGGAACGATTCGCGCATCGCCTTTACCTCGCCGCGCATCTGGATGAAGTACCCCTCGGGCACCAGCGCGCGGTCGTGGCGGATTTGGTCGAGGTAATTCTCAATGTCAGCGGCCACGGAGCCGACGTCGCGGTCCTGGACGTTGACGTAAACATCAATGACGCGCGTGATATTGTGGTGGTTGATCTCGGTCGGCGCGGCGGCGTGGCTGACCTTGGCGACGTTGCGCAGCATGATCGGCACGGGCTGCGCCGGGCCGGTAATGGGCACGTCGAGTAATGTGTCTATGGACTTCATGTCGGCCTCGCGGTATTGCGCGCCGATGAAGTAGTGGTTGCCGTTGCGTTCATCAATCCAAAAGGACGGCGCGAAGTTGATCGAACTGTTGAACGCGGTGACGATGTTCTTGACGATGCCCTCCTGCGTAATCCCGAGTTGCGCGGCCTTGATGCGGTCCACGTCCACCTTGAGTTGCGGCGAGTCCAAGCGCTGCTGGATGCGCACGTCCACGGTACCGGGAACGGTCCTGGCGTGCGCGGCGATCTTCTCCGCAATAGCGCGGGCCTGTTCGAGGTTGTTGCCCTCGACCTGGATATTGATGGGCGACGGCAGGCCGAAGTTGAGCGCGGCGGTGAGCAGGCCGCCGGTGTCGAAGCTGAACTCCACGCTCGGCAAGTCGCGGGGCAACCGCTCGCGCAGTTCGTTGACGTAATCAAAGCTCGAACGCCTGTGGCCCTCGGTGAGTTGCACGAGCACGAACGCGTCCTGCGAACCGGAGTTGGGGGTGTAGGCGGCGGGCCAGTCGAAGAGCACGCCCATGTTCGCGATGACGATCTTGCGGTCGGTGTCCGGGATGGTCTCGCCAACGATTTCCTCGACCCGCTTGGTGAGTTCCTCGGTCCTCTCAATCCGCAGACCGGTCGGCGCGCGCATCAGGATCGTGAACTGACCGGCATCCGTCCGCGGGAAAAGTTCCGTGCCAACGAATTTGAAGAGGAAGAGCGAGCCACCGAACAGCACGGCCACGACGAGGAGGACAAGCCAGCGGCGGCGCAGGGCGATTGTCAATACACGCTCGTAGTGGCGTCGGACATGCGAGAACCAGCCGTCGTGATGCGGTTTCGGAGCGTGGCTGTCCTCAGCCGCAGCGTCCGCGATGACCACTGAGTCCTGCGGAATTTCTGGCGGCGTTGGCGTTTCGGAGCTGCTGCGGCTGGGGACAGCCGCGCTCCGGGAGCGAAAAAACTTCGCCGCGCACACCGGCACCAGCGTCGTGGCCAGGAGGCGGCTCGTACAGATGGCGAAGATCACCGTCATCGCCAGCGGGGTGAACAGAAATTTCCCCATGCCGGAGAGGAAGATGATGGGGCAAAACACCACGCAGATCGTCACCGTGACGATGGTGAGCGGGCGGGTCACTTCGCCCGCGCCGTCGAGCGCGGCTTGATAGGGCGACTTGCCCATCGCGAGGTGACGTTGCGTATTTTCGAGCACGACGATGGATTCATCAATCAGCAGCCCGATCACCAGCGCCAGGCCGCCGAGGGTCATGATGTTGATGGTCTGGTGCGTGAAGTAGAGGCCGATGAACGCCCCCAGCACCGCCAGCGGCAGCGCGATCAACACGACGAACGTGGGGCGCACGCTGCCGAGGAACACGAGCACCATCACCGCGGCGAGGCCGAAGCCGATGAGCGCCTCGTGCGTCAGGCTGCGAATCGCCTGCCGCACATAGACCGACTGGTCCATCACCACGTCGAGGTTGATGCCCTTGATGCGTTCGAGGATCGGCTTGAGCGACGCACGAATGCCTTCGACCACCGCGATGGTGTTCGCGCCGGGTTGACGGTAGATGGGGATATAGACCTGCCGCTTGCCGTCCACATGCACGATGTTCTGCTGAATCTGGTTCGAGTCCTCGACCTGCGCCACGTCGCCGACGTAGATGGGCGGCCGATTGCCCAGCCGGATCGGAATACGGTTCATGTCTGCCACTTTTTCCACCATGCCGTTGGCGTTGATCTGGTAATCGTAGTCGCCGAACTTCGCGTTGCCGGTCGGGATCATGACGTTGAAGTCGCGGATGGCGTTGATGACATCGAGCGGTGCCAGCCCGCGCGACTGCGCCTTGCCTGGATCCACGTAAGCGAGGATGCGGCGCAACTTGCCTCCATAGACCGCCGGTGCGATGACGCCCGTGATGCCTTGCAGCCGGTTGCGCAAATCGAAGTAGGCCACGTCGTAAAGTTTCGTCTCGTCGAAGGTCGGGCTCGACACGCCCACGAGGCAAAGCGGAATGGACGCCGTCGGGTCGAATGGCATCACCATCGGCGGGATCGTGCCGGGCGGCAGGTAATAAAGGTCGCTCATCGCCAGCGACGTGATCTGTGACATTGCGGTGTTCGGATCAACGTCCTCGCGAAAGAAATCGCGCACGATACTCACGCCGACCATGGATTTGGATTCCTGGCGCGCGATGCCGTTGGCCTGGCCGGTCCAGCGCTCAATGCGTGAGGTGAGGTCCTTCTCCATGACCTCGGCGGGCATGCCGGGATAAAGCGTGAGGACTTGCACCGCAGGCGTTTTGAACGTGGGCAACAAGTCGGTCGGCAGCCGCGTGATGGCTGTGATGCCGACGACGAGAATCGCCAGCGCGAGCACGACGACGGCGTAAGGATTTTGGAGCGCGGCTTTGACCATGATTTTGAGAGAGGCTGTCGTTAGCCCGTGGGCGGGTGGACGGTTTTCAGCACCGCCTCCAGTTCGGTTCGTTTCATATCGCCGATCAGACACACGACGTAGCCGTTCACATAGCGAACGGCGAACTGATAGCGCCCCACTTTCGAGCAGACCACCGGGTCGCCGGAATCCAGCCGCTCCTTCGCTTTCGGGAAATGCGCCAACTCGCCTCGCTTGAAAACGACCAGCGAAACCGGCGTGTCTTGAATCCGACCCAGCGTCCAGGCGACCGGCACGCCGGACAGATGGCAAAGCCGCGCACCTTCGTAGTGAAAACCGTCCGCAACGGGCCGGGCTGTAAACGCATCAACGTCCAGTCGTCCCTGAAACTTTTGGGCAATTTCATCCGGCACGCTCCCGACAAACTCGGAACGCATCTCCCCCGCGACGAATTCGCCGTGGTCTTTTCCGACCGCCCGCGCCAAATCCAGCGAGCTTCCGGTCAGGCGGGGCGCGATGAATACCGCGATACCGGCGATGGCCAGCGCGGCCACGCTCCCAAGCGCCGCTCTTTTCCAGTGCCGGAGAAGCCAGCCGCCGGTGCGAGCCGGGCGTAATCGTGACTCCACTTTCTCCCAAAGGGCGGGAGTGGACTGCCCAACGCGCAAGACCCGGAACACGCGCTCGTTGAATTTTTCCTCCCGCGTAAAAAGTTCCGCACACTCGGCACACGATTGCAGGTGGAGTTGAATCTCCTGGCTCGTTTTTGCATCCAGCTCGGAGTCCAGATAAGCCAGCACTAAATTGCGAATTTCGTGGCACTTCATAACACCGACCTCCGTTGCGAGCGCCGCAGCGCTTCCTGCATTTTCCGTCGCGCTCGGGCGAGGTTTCCCATCACGCTGCCCAAAGGAATGTCCAGAGCTGCCGCGATTTCCCGGTAGCGGAACTCGCCGATGGCGCGCATGAGCAGCACGGCGCGCTCGGCTTCCGTCAGCGTCTTCAAGGCCGCGAGGAGTTCTTGATCCAGGGTCTCCGCCAAGGCGTCATGAGCCCTGAGCAAATCCCGGTCTTCGGGATTGCCCTCCAAGGCGGGCAGGGCCTGCAGTTCTTCGGGTTCCACCTGATACTCAAATTGGGCCAAGCGGCTGTGTTTGCGGTTCAGCTTGAAGACCTCGTTCGTCAGAATCTTGAACATCCAGCCCCGGAAATTGCTGTCCTCATGGTAGCGGTCGAAAGCCTTGAACGCATTCATCGCCGCGTTCTGGAGAGCATCCGGCGCATCGTCCTTGTTCCAGATCAGCCGCCGACAATATATTTCCAACTCACGCCGCAGGGGGCGCAGCAGGGTCAAAAAGTTGTCGGTCAAATCTGTCCGGTCTTCGTTCATGACGGTTTCCACTAAGTCTAACCCAACCGCTGGGGAAATTATTACAAAAACATTCGGGCAAGCACTCCGGTCATTCTCCAATGGGCGCAGCCAAGGTGCTGAAAGGACCAAATTCAGAGGGGAATAACCGCGCCGGTCGAGTTGATGAAGACTTTTTCTGCTCGGGATTGAAACTCACGCTCTATTCCGCAAAACTATGCTCAGCGCGCTCTTGGGCGCCCGAAGCGGCATAATCCAGCCCCGGCAACTGTCACACAACCGAGACCGGTAACGGATGCTTGTGGCGACCTCTGGCATCTCCTCACCGCTACGATGAGTGTTCATCCTGCAATTGAATTCAAAGCCGAGGTCGGTTGGACAGCGCAAGTCCTGCGGGCGCGCCACCGGACGATTTCCTGTTTCGCCCGGTCTGGACTGAGCCGGAATAAATCCGCCGCCCGGTTGTTCCTACTTGTGAATGAAAAATCTGAGACTAGCCGGCATGGTTGTTTCTGTTCTCGCTGCCTGCGCTGGCGTCATGCTGTTCCGCGTGGCCAAATCTGGCGGAAGCACTTCGAACGCGGCTGGCGTCTCAACGCTCGCGCCAAGTTGGGAACTCAAGGACGTGGACGGCAAGCCGGTGAGATCTTCCGACTTCGCCGGCAAAGTGGTGATTCTTGATTTCTGGGCAACGTGGTGCGGGCCATGCCGCATGGAGATTTCCAGTTTCATCGAGCTGCAGCGGCAGTATGAAGACCAAGGTTTGGTGGTGATCGGCGTTTCCCTGGACCGGAACGGCGCGGCCGAGGTGCAGCCGTTCATGGACAAAACGGGCATCAATTATCCCGT
>CAYIIH010000343.1:0-9302 GCA_964363225.1 uncultured Verrucomicrobiota bacterium
TCGTTGCATAATGGAGGAGGAGTCGGCTGGGGTGAAGTAATCAACGGCGGATTCACGGAGCGTGAACGGAGGTTCGCCACAAAAGGCGGCGGCTTTTTCGATCATGGAGTTCAGCATCCGTCCGATCTCGGCCAGTTCACTGTTGAGGGTTCTGACATCTTCCTCTGTCAGATACCCACAGACCGCCGCGGTGTCAATCCAGTGTTGGGTTTCTTGCTGCTCGCCATCTGCGTCCGTGAGTTTGCTGACGAAATGTCTTTCGTAACGCCGTTTCGCCCAGGCTTCCGCGATCTGCGCTCCCACCGACCGGGAGGATCGTCTCGCCTGATCCGTCAGCGAATACATCTCTTCTCTGGGGAATCTCCTGGTAACCTCGAAAATGCGTTTCGCCACGACTCCTGCCTTCTGATAAACAATCAAGTCCCGGAAGCTGCGCGCATGCTGCAATTGGCTCATCGTCTCGCTCTCTTTCTTGTTTTCAGTCACTGATTACTGATCACTGATCACTGATCACTGATCACTGATCACTGATCACTGATTACTGATTACTGATCACTGATTACTGATCACTGATTACTGATCACTGATTACTGATTACTGATCACTGATTACTGATCACTGATCACTCCTCCACTTGCCCCCCTCCTCCTCCCCCGCTTCGCGGCTTCGTCCACGACCCGCTTCTGCAAACCGGCCTGCTTCGCCCGCAACTTCGTCTCCAGCGTCTTGGACGCGGTGATGTCTGCGAAGGTGATCACGACGCCGTCAATCCGGTCGTCCAGCGTGCGGTAGGGCATGATGCGCACGGTAAACCAGCGGCCGTCGCGCGCGCCAATCGGTTTTTCCGCGGAGGCCAGTGTCCGCAGCACCTCGCGCGCATCCTCGGCCAGTTCCGGGTAGCGCAGCTCCGAGGCCAGGTCGGTGATGGGCCGGCCCACGTCGGCCGGGATGAGCTTGATGATTTTCGTCGCCTGGGGGGTGAACCGCCGCACGTGGAGATCGTTGTCCAGAAACAGGGTGGCAATATCCGTGCTGTTGAGCAGATTCTTCATATCGTTGCTGGCCCGCGACAGCTCGTCCATCTTGGCCTGCAACTCGGTGTTGACCGTTTGGAGTTCCTCGTTCAGCGACTGCATCTCCTCCTTCGAGGTCATGAGTTCCTCGTTGGTGGACTGCAGTTCTTCATTGGTGGATTGCAGTTCTTCGTTGGTGGACCGGAGTTCTTCCTGCGAGGTCTGCATCTCTTCGTGGGTGGCCCGCGCCTCGCCGCGGACCTGGAGGAGTTCCTGCTCCAGCTCCATCATCCGCACACCGCGGGCGTGAGGCTTCGGCAGCCGACCCGCCGCTTGGGCGGTCACAGGCGCGGTCACGTCGGTGAAAACGATCATCACCAACCCCTGCAGCGACCCAGGTTCATCGAGTCGCTGGAGGGTCACATCCACGCACTGCTCGCCGCCGTTGGTCCCAACCTTGAGTCCGTGAAGCGCCACGCTTCCTTTTTTCCGGAGCGCTTTCTGGAAGACGTCGGCCAGTTCGTAGCGCAGGCCTTCGCGGGCCATGGCAAAAAGGTTCCAGTTGGCCTTGCCGGCGGCCGGTTCCAGGTATTTGCCCGTCCGGCCGCTGACGTACAAGATGTCCCCCTTGTCATTGGTGAGCACGGCCGGCGGGGCGTAACGTTGCAGAACCAACTGATCCGCCAGGGACTGGAGACTGACCGGCGGTTTGGGCGCCGGACGTGCCTCGGGCCCGGTGGGCAGGACCGCGTTAAAGGACGATGGAAAGACGACCTGCTCCGGTCGCAGGACGGATTCCGTCCGCCGGAAGAGCCGCGATTTGCCGCTGAGCGGTGCAAAAAGGTCGGTGCCATCGCCAATCGTCTCCGCACTGCCGAGTAACAAAATGCCGCCGGGACTGAGGCTGTAGTGAAACAGCGGAATCAGTTTCTTCTGCACCTCCGCGGTCAGATAGATCAGCAGGTTGCGGCAGCTCAGGATGTCCAGCTTGGTAAAGGGCGGATCCATGATGAGATTCTGCGGGGCAAAGATCACCATCTCGCGAATCTCTTTGTGCACCCGGTAGCCATGGTCGTCTTTGTCGAAGAATCGTCTCAGCCGCTCCGGCGAAACGTCGGCGGCGATATTGGCCGGAAAGACACCATGGCGGGCCTTGTCAATCGCATCCCGGTCCAGGTCGGTGGCGAAGACTTGAATCGTAAACTGCTTCTTGGGTTTGATCTCCTCGACCGCCTCCTTGAGCACGATGGTCAGGGAATAAGCCTCTTCCCCGGTGGAGCAGCCGGGCACCCACGCGCGCAGGACCTGGCCGGGCGAGCGGCTCGCGAGGAGCGGCGGAATGGCCTGTTCGCGCAATTGCTTCCAGACGGCGGGGTCGCGGAAGAAGTTCGTCACCCCGATCAACAACTCCTTGAAGAGCAGTTCCAACTCCTGCAAGTTCTCCTGCAAGTAGCGGATGTAGGTGGCCATCTTGCTGATCTGGTGAATGCCCATGCGGCGCTCAATCCGGCGATAGAAGGTGTTCCTTTTGTAGTGGGAAAAATCGTGGCCGGTGTGGGCGCGCAGCAGGATGATCGCCTTTTCCAGGGCGCTCTGCGTCTTGTCTTCCAGAGCCACTTCAGGCCGGGCGAGGAGCGGCGTGCGCTGCAGAAAGGCGAGGATCTTCCCTGGCAGCTTGTCCACCGGGGCCACGATGTCCGCCAGGCCGGCGTCAATCGCGCTGCGCGGCATACCGTCGAATTTGGCCGTGGCCGGCTCCTGCACCAGCACCACGCCTGCGTTCTCCTTGATGGCGCGCAGGTCCAGCGTACCGTCGGAGCCCATGCCCGAAAGAATCACGCCGATGCTGTGCTCCTGCCTGTCCTGCGCCAGGGAGCGGAGGAAGAAATCAATCGGCAGGCGCAGCCCCCGCGGCGCCGCCGGCTCCAGCAAGTGCAGGACCCCGTGCAGGATGGACATGTCTTTGTTCGGCGGGATCACATAGACGCAGTCCGGCCGCACCTTGGTGCGATCCTTGACCTGGATGACTTTCATGCCGGTGGCGCGCTGCAGCAGTTCGGGCATGATCCCCTTATGCGTCGGGTCCAGGTGCTGGACGATGACAAACGCCAGGCCGCTGGCCGCCGGCACATGCCTCAGAAACTGCTCCAAGGCCTCCAGTCCTCCCGCGGAGGCGCCGATGCCGACGATAGGAAACGCAACATTCGTGGGCAAGGCGGGGTTTTCCGGGGGAGCAACTCTGGCCGGCTTTTTGCGTCGGCGTTCCGGTTTGGATTTCGTCTTCATGATCCTATTAGCGTCAAGTCTTCAGCGGCGCGGCAGCCTTTCATTGACACCGCGGCTTCAGCCCGGTGTGGTGCGGCGTTAGACCTCGAGAGCCGTTTCAACGGCTTTCCACCCTGCCCAAAGCCGTTGAAACGGCTATCATCAGTCGTCGCACTGAGACACCGGGCTGAAGCCGCGGTGTTAATGAAAAACGGCGTCCATTGGTAAAGAATGCGAATTTCCAGCGCCCGCAGCAAGGCGGGAATTGGGCGCCACAACGCCGGATCACGCCGTGACGGACTGATCGCTTTACGGTGGCTGGTGGATGTCGAGTTCACGCGCGAACCGATCGATCGACTGGACGGATTCTTCCACCAGCCGTTGCGTGCTGGCAATTTCTTTTTTCAGGTTGGCCGTGTTTCCCTTGGCCGCCGTTTTCAAGGCCAACAGCCGGACATTGATGCCCAGCAAGATTTGGACGATTTCATCCTGGAGCTGGTGGCTGATCGTCTCCCGTTCCTGCTCCTGCGCCGACAGAATCTTGTGCGTCAGATGCCGCAAATGCTCTTGCAGGCGGTGTGACTCCGCCAAGAGCTGGGTGCGGTGTTTCCCGCTTTTCTGGAGGGCTTTCTCCGCCGCCTGGTGCTGGATGATGTCTTGTTGCAGGTGCTGGGTGGAGGCTGTCAATTCCACCGTGCGCTGGCACAGCGTTTGGTTGAGTTGATTCATACGGTCGTCCGCCACCAGGGCAGCGCGATGCGTTTGCTCGATCGGCGCGATGGCCTCGGCTAAGAACGTCTTTGCGCGCTGGAGGGTCCTCTCTCTCGTCCTGGCTGAGCCGCCCGGCGCTGCCAGGGTGGTGAGGGCCTGCTCGTGAATCCTGGCCAATTCCATCGTCTCCAGCCCGAGGGCTGCCGCCTGGCGGCCCAGTCGGATGGCTGGCTGCGCGCTGGCCTTGGGGCCTGGCTTCAGATGCTTGCGCAGGGCTGCCAGATATTGCTCTGACAATCTGTTCAATTTGTCTTTCATTGAATTTCCGAATTCGCGCTTTGCCCTTCCGGAGGCCGGGGTTGTCGTGTCCCGCCGTTGGGGGCTGCTGGCTCGCTCTCGCCACGCCACCGAACCAGCGCCACTATCAAACGCTGGCTTCCATTCGTCTATGGGGTAAAACCCTACCTGCCGAACGCAGCGTGTGGCTGGGGCAGGAGGTAGGGTTTCACCCCATAGACGAGAATCGGCGCATCCCGGAGACTGATGTGGACGAAATAATGGAACGAGCATCCGACATTCGAAAGATCGCATTCCTCGGCAACTACTTGCCGCGCAAATGCGGGATCGCCACGTTCACGTCCGACGTGCTTTCCGCCGTGGCGGTGGAGCACCCCGGGAGCCAGTGCTTTGCGGTGCCGGTCAACGACATCCCGGGCGGCTACGAGTATCCGGGCGTGGTTCGCTTCGAGATCGAGGAACAGGATCTGCCGTCCTATCAGCGCGCGGCGGACTTCCTCAACATCGGCAACGCGGACATCGCCTGTGTGCAGCACGAGTTCGGCATCTACGGCGGGCTGGCCGGCGGCCATCTGCTGGCGCTGCTGCGCGAATTGCGGATGCCCGTCGTGACCACGCTGCATACGGTCTTGCGCGAACCCAACGCCGAGCAGCGGCGCGTGATGCAGGAGTTGATCGCGCGCTCGACGCGGCTGGTGGTGATGACCGAGCGGGGACGGCAGATGCTGCAGGAGATTTACCAGGCGCCCGAGGCCCGGATCGATCTCATTCCGCACGGCATTCCCGACATGCCGTTCGTCGATCCCAACTATTACAAGGACCAGTTCGGCGTGGAAGGCCGGCTTGTGCTCCTCACGTTCGGACTGCTTTCCCCCAACAAGGGCGTCGAGCACGCGCTCAACGCGCTGCCGGAGATCCTGGCCGAGTTCCCCAATGTCGTCTATATCGTGCTGGGCGCGACGCATCCCAATCTGGTGCGCGAGCACGGGGAATCCTATCGCTTGAGTCTCGAACGGCTCGCGACGAAGAACAAGGTCCAGAAGCACGTCATTTTCTACAACCGTTTCGTCGAGATCGAAGAGCTGAAGGAATTCATCGGCGCGGCGGACCTTTACCTCACGCCGTATCTGAACGAAGCGCAGATCACTTCCGGCACGCTGGCCTACGCGTTCGGCGCAGGCAAAGCGGTGATCTCGACGCCCTACTGGCACGCGGCCGAATTGCTCGCGGACGGCCGCGGCGTGCTCGTGCCGTTCCGCGACAGCCAAGCCATCGCGCGGGAAGTCATCGGCTTGCTGCACGACGAGACCCGCCGGCACGCCATGCGCAAGAACGCCTACAAGCTGGGCCGCGAGATGGTGTGGAGCAGCACGGCCCGGCTCTACCTGCGATCCTTCGAGCGGGCGCGGATCGAGGGGGCGGTCTGGTCGCGAAAATCGTTCGCCGTGAAAACCCTGGACCAGGCGCCGCGGGAGCTGCCGGACCTGAGATTGGACCATCTTTCGCGGATGACCGACTCGACCGGCCTGTTCCAGCACGCCATTTTCACCGTGCCGAATTTCTCCGAGGGTTACTGCACCGACGACAACGCCCGCGCCTTCATCCTCGCCGTGCTGCTCGACGAATTGGAGGAAGAACCGGAGAAGGTGCGGACGCTGGCGACGACGTATGCGGCGTTTCTGCATCACGCGTTCAATCCGGGAACCAAACGGTTCCACAACCACCTCAGCTTCGACCGGCGCTGGCTCGATGAGCAGGGATCGGAGGACTCTCATGGCCGGGCGCTCTGGGCCTTGGGCCTGGGCGTGGGGCGCTCCCCGTATCGCAGTTTCCAAATCATGTCCGGACAGATCTTCGCGCAGGCGCTGCCGGCGGTGACGGAGTTCAGGTCGCCGCGCGCGTGGGCCTACAGCCTGCTGGGCATTCATGAGTACCTGCAGCGTCTGAACGGGGATCGGTTCGCCCACCAGATGCGGGACTCGCTCCTGACGCGGCTCATGGAACTGTTTGGCCGGACGGCCCAGCCGGACTGGCCTTGGTTCGAAGACGTGCTCTCCTACGACAACGCCAAGCTGGCCCATGCCTTGATCCAGAGCGGGCGGGCGACCGGGCAGGCGGCGGTGTTTGAGCGCGGACTGCAGGCGCTACACTGGCTGGTGGAAGTGCAAACGGCCGAGAGCGGCGATTTCCGGACCATCGGCAGCAACGGATTTTACCCGCGCGGCGGCGCCCGCGCGAACTTCGATCAACAGCCCATCGAGGCGCACTCGATGGTCTCGGCCTGTCTCGAAGCCTACCGCGCCACTTCGGACGCGTGGTGGTACGAGCATGCCCAGCGCGCCTTTGACTGGTTTCTCGGCTGGAACGATCTCGGCCTGGAGCTTTACGCCTCGACCACTGGCGGCTGCCGCGATGCGCTGCACGTGGATCGGGTCAACCAGAACCAGGGAGCGGAATCGACGCTCGCCTTCCTGCTCTCGCTGGCGGAGATGCAACTCATGCAAAACGCCGTCACGGTGTTCAACTCGCCGGTGTCGTAGCCCCGATCAACCCATGAAACACACCCCCTCATCCCATCCTTCTCCCCCACTGGGGGAGAAGGTGCCCAAAGGGCGGTTGAGGGGGAGGGGCGGTCCATGTCCCCGATGCGCGTCTGAAGTCGGATGCCGAAGCCACCCATGAACGCCGCCACTGTTCAACGCACCAACGTCACGTTGCATCCCGACCGTACCCGCGTGCTGCTCCGGCCGTTTCTACTCCCGAACGAGCCGCGCGCCCGGAAGATCTGCGCGCAGGTCATGGCCCTTCCCGAAAGCGAAGTCCACACGCTCTGGGAGCGAGTGCAAGCCGAGTTCGGCGAACGCCACGCCAAGACCCGCGAGTTCCTCCGACGGCGGTTCGAGCAGGCTCGCCCCTGTTTAGGCTCCGACGAGAAGCTCTCCCAAGAACGGGAGTTGTTGCTCGGCGCCTATTTCAGTCACGAGTATTCGCTCGAAGCGGCGGCGCTGTTCAATCCCTCCATCGTGCCGCACCCGGACCAATCGGACCTCCTACCGGGAACGCTGCGTTTCATTCTGAGCCTGCGGGCCACCGGCGAAGGACACATTTCCTCGATCACCTTTCGCACCGGCTTCCTGGACGCCCAATGCAACATTACGATCAACGCGCCCACCCGCTACTGCCTGGAGCCGGCGCAAGTGCCCAATGTGTCGTTCGAGAAGAACCTTTTCGAACGCAAGCTCCGAGAGCTTGGGCTGGTGGGGGACTTCACGCGACAGACGCTCCAGCACCTGGGTGAAACCTTCACCCTGGAGCAATTACACGCCGCCGTCAGTCGCGCCGCGGAACACCTGGGCGCTCGCGATCGGCAAACCGAAGCGGTGGCCCGCAAGACCCTGATGCTGGCCCAATCGAATTACGAAGTGCAGTTCGCGCCGGACTCGCGCCTGTCCGAGCGCGTGTTGTTTCCCGTCACGCCCTCGCAGAGCAACGGCATCGAGGACGCCCGGTTTGTTCGGTTCCAAAATGACGACGGCACGTGGACCTATTACGCGACCTACACCGCCTACGACGGCAAGATGGTCCTGCCGCAATTCATCGAGACGTCCGACTTCCTGCATTTCAAGTTCATCACTCTGAACGGTCCGGCCGTGCAGAACAAAGGCATGGCGCTCTTCCCGCGAAAAGTCCAAGGCCACTACGCAATGCTCAGCCGCCAGGACCAGGAAAACATCTACGTGATGTTCTCCGACCATCTCCATTTCTGGCACGACGCGCAGCTCCTCCTGCAGCCAAAGTATCCCTGGGAATTCATCCAGTTGGGCAACTGCGGCTCGCCGATTGAAACCGAAGCCGGCTGGCTCGTGCTCAGCCACGGCGTGGGCGCGATGCGGAAGTACTGCATCGGCGCGTTTCTGCTCGACCGGGACGATCCGACCCGGGTTCTGGGCCGCCTCCGGGAACCGCTGATCACACCGAACGAGAACGAACGGGAAGGCTACGTGCCGAACGTGGTCTATTCCTGCGGCAGCCTTCTGCACGGACGGCAGCTCATCATTCCCTACGCAATGTCCGACTACGCCAGCACCTTCGCCACCCTGTCGCTCGAGGCGGTGCTGGCGGCGATGGAATAGCTCCCGCAACTCGGAATTACCCTGCCGGTGCGGCTCGTGTAAAACTCCGCCATGCCGAGCCAGGAAATCGAGGCTTTCATTTCGCGTTGATCCGCTGCGAGTCCCTCCGAGCGCGCCAACAGCCAGCTTTTCCTCGCGGAACTCTGCGACGTCCTCGAAACACCCCGCCCGGACCCCCGGCCCGATTCCGGGTACGCCTTCGAACATCCCGTCACCGAACACCACCCCGACGGCTCCACCAGCCAGGGCCGCATCGACCTCTACAAACGCGCCTGCTTCGTCCTGGAATCCAAACAATTTCAGGAAGCCAAAGCCGAAGCCACCCAGCTTGAACTCGCCGCCGAGGAAGCCGGCGTATTCACGAAGAAGAAATCCACCAAGCCCGTGCGCGGCACGGAGGCTTGGATGAGGCCATGATCAAAGCCCGCGGCCAGGCCGAGCGCTAGGTGCGCGCCTTGCCGGCGGACGAACCCAATCCCCCCTTCATCCTCACCGTCGATGTGGGCCACAGCTTCGAGTTGTTCGCCGACTTCTGGCAAGCGGGCAAAGCCTATCTCCCGTTCCCCGACCCGCGCTCCTTCCGCCTCCGCCTCCGGGACCTCGTCGAGAGAAGATCCGCGCCCGCCTCCGCGCCATCTGGACAGACCCCGCCGCGCTCGATCCCGCCCGCCAGTGCTCCGATGTCACCCGCGAAGTCTCCACCCACCTCGCCGAGCTGGCCAAGTCCCTCGAAGAATCCGGCCACGAACCCGACGTCGTTGCCCAGTTCCTCACCCGCTGCCTCTTCTGCATGTTCGCGGAGGATGTCGGCCTCCTGCCCGAGCGCAGCTTCAATGCCGGTGAACCAATCCACGCCCAGGCGGCTCAAGCCTTGCTGGAAGTT
>CAYIIH010000344.1:0-9291 GCA_964363225.1 uncultured Verrucomicrobiota bacterium
AACCTCGATTCAGGAACGCGGCCTTCAGGCTGCAGAACCATCGGCACTTCAACGCACTGCAGCCTGAAGGCTGCGTTCCTATCGCCAACCCGGTTCCTGCGCACAATGCGCGGCCTAAAGCTGTGGAAGCTCTCCATGAACATTGAAGCAGCGGACGTGAGTCCGCTCCAACTGAAATTCCGCAAAGTCAGAGCCGACTCACGTCGGCTGCTACGGTTCAGGGGTTCAAGGCGCGGCCGACATGATTCCCACTCCCTTACTCAAAGGGAGTGGATTGGGGTGAGGGTTTGCTTCGACCGCGTGCTCGCGCCTTAACTCGTTACCTCCATGGAACTTTGGACAGCATTTATTCTGGGTTTGGCGGGGAGTTTGCACTGCGCGGGCATGTGCGGTCCCATCGCGCTGGCGCTGCCGATGACGGGCCATGGTTTCAGTTCGTATGCGTTGGGGCGCGTGGCCTACAATCTGGGCCGTCTGGCTGCGTATTGTCTGCTGGGCGTGGCCTTTGGCTTGGTGGGCAAGAATCTGGTCCTGGCTGGAGCGCAACGCTGGGTTTCCATTGGCGCGGGAGTTGTCATTCTGATGAGCCTGATCGCCTCTCCGCAGCACGCCTTGACGGCGCCGCTGTGTGGGATTGTTGCCTGGTTGAAATCCGGTCTGGCCAGTCTGCTCCGGTACAAGAGCGTCGCTTCACTGCTGCTCTTGGGCTGCTTGAATGGGCTGCTCCCG
Organism: uncultured Verrucomicrobiota bacterium; assembly: GCA_964363225.1. Classification (GTDB taxonomy): domain Bacteria; phylum Verrucomicrobiota; class Verrucomicrobiia; order Limisphaerales; family CAYIIH01; genus CAYIIH01. Next base: position 730 of record CAYIIH010000344.1, read on the forward strand.
TGCGGCTTGGTCTATGTGGCCTGCGCCGGCGCGACCACGACCGGCGGACTGCTTTCCGGAGTCGAGTACATGCTGTTATTCGGCCTGGGCACGTGGCCCATGATGCTCGCCATTTCTCTCCTGGGAAGAACAGTGCGCGCCCCGCTCAGATTGAAATTTCAGAAACTCATCCCGGTCTGTCTGCTGGTGATGGCCTTGCTCCTTATTTTGCGCGGCCTGTCTCTGGGAATCCCCTTCCTCAGCCCCGATCTGGCCGGCAGCCACGGCCAGGCCTCCTGCTGCCCTTAGACATGCTATGCAATTAGAAAGGGGAGCGCGGGTGTCGCGCCCGCAGTTTTCGGCGTCCCGCCGAAAACATTCCACCGCCGATATCGAACACTGTTTGGCGACACGGCCACCACAGTGGAACCAGTCGGCGGGACGCCGACTGGTGCGACCGGGACGGTCGCGCTCCCCAAATGAAAAAAACAACAGATTGCTTCCGAACCGTTTTTACGGTTTTGTTTTCGGTGTGAAAATTAAATTTTGGCGTTTCGATCTGAAGCTGACTCACCGGTGGACCATTTCCAGAGGTCTGGAACCCGGCGGCGGAGGCGGCACGGACCTTTTTAAAGTGGTTTTTGTGGAACTGACCGGCCCGGACGGCCTGGTCGGAATTGGCGAAGCCGCCCCTTCGTCCCGCTACCAGGAAAACGTCGATTCTTCGCTGGCCTTTCTGGAACATGTCGATGCCAGCCGGCTTTCCTTTGACGACGTGCCCGGCAGCATGAAGTACCTCGATGGCATTGCCCCAAAGAACTTTGCCCCCAAAGGCGCCCTCAATATCGCGTTGCTCGATGGCGCCGCGCGCCGGGCCGGCCAGCCGATTTATGATTTCCTCAAGCTCGGCTTCAGGGAAAACAAACACGTGACCTCGTTCAGCATTGGCCTTGATAAACCGGAGGTCATCCGTGAAAAGGTGCTCGAAGCCGCCTCCTACCCGGTGCTCAAACTCAAGGTGGGCAGCCCGACCGACCAACAGAACCTGGCCGCCTTGCGCGAGGCCGCGCCGACAAAAGCCGTCCGCGTCGATGCCAACGAAGCCTGGAAAACCAAGAAAGAAGCGCTGCAACAGATCGAGTGGCTGGCGGCAGACGGTCATATTCAGTTTGTCGAGCAACCGATGCCAGCCAGGACCGATCCCAAAGACTTGATCTGGCTGAAGAGCCGCGCCCCGTTGCCCATCATGGCCGATGAAGCCTATCTCTCCGCAGAAGATATTTCCCGCTGTGCCGAGTGCTATCACGCTGTGAACGTCAAGCTGGTCAAAACCGGCGGTATCAGCGGCGCCTACGCCGCCCTGCAAGCCGCCCGCCAAGCCGGCCTCAAGACGATGATTGGCTGCATGATCGAATCGAGCGTCTTGATCACCGCGGCCGCGCACTTGGCGGAATTGACCGATTACCTCGATATCGACGGCAACCTGCTTATCTCCAACGATCCCTACCTGGGAGCGACTGCGGAAAAAGGAATGATCTCCTTCGCCCCTGCGTCCGAAAAAACCGGCTTGCGGGTGAAAGCCCGGGAAAAATGATGCCCGAACGGATGGACCGCCTGAAGCGGCGATTTCTTTTCTCGCCCTGAATGGATACGGTTGAGGGGGATAACGAGCAGAACGAGGGCCGTGATGTTCTCTTTATTTCGGCTTCGCAGCCGGTTGAGAAATGCCGTCCAGCGCCTCAGACAACAGCTCGGCTGGATGCTTCGGTTGCACGGGCGTCAAGTGCTGGATTTGGTGGCGGCAACTGGTGCCGGAGGCCACGACGATTGTCCCGTCAGGTTGTGCTCGAATCTTTTCTACCAACGGTTCAGCGACTTTTAGCGACAGATCGTATTTGGTTTTGAGGACGCCGAAGGCCCCGGCCATGCCGCAGCAGCCCGTCTCCAGCAACGTCACATTTCGCCCCGGCAAACGCTGTGCCAGCCGCACCATAAAGACCGGGTCCAGGAGCGATTTGGCGTGGCAATGAGCATGAATCACAACGTTGGCCGCCGCGGCTTTGAATCGCAGGGCATCGGGCTCGCGGCTCAGCAAGTCCTCCATAAATTGCTCAAAAAGAAAACAGCGCTTCGCCACGCGCTCGGCTCCAGGCAAGTTCAACTCACGGTAATCTTCCACAAACATGGAATAGCACGAAGGCTCCAGAAAAAGGATGGGAGTTTCCTTCTCATCCCGCGCCACAGTCTGCAGCAAGGACAGATTATGGTGCCCCAAGCGGGCCGCTTTATCCAGGTTCCCCTGGCTAAAAGCCGGACGGCCGCAGCATTTCCGTTGCTGCTCCAATCTGACGTCAAATCCAGCCGCCTCCAGGACTGCGACGGCCGCTCGGCCAATCTGCGGCTCGTGATACCGCACGAACGTGTCGTCCCATAGGATCACCGTTCCGCGATGAGCTTCAGAGGCTTGTGCAGCGCGACGCCGGGCGAACCAATGGTCAAAGCGTTCCGATGCGTACGGGGGAAGCGGACGCTTAACGGTAATGCCAAGGAACATGGACATTAGGCGCCGCAGCCACGGCCAATGCAGGCTGGCGTTGGCCAAGGCCGGCATCAGGCAACCCAGTTGGCCGAGCAAATCAACCGAGCTGAGCAGACGCTCGCGCAAGGGCAAACCGTCCCGCCGGTGCCGGGCGTGCAGCAACTCAGCTTTGAGCAGGGCCAGGTTGACGTTCGAGGGGCATTCAGCGGTGCAGGCTTTGCAGGCGAGGCAGTTGCTCAAAGCGGCCTCCAGTTCCGCCGAGCGCAGCGCGTCGCCACTCTCGGCGTGCCGCAACTCTAGCGCGGCGCGGATGGCATTGGCCCGCCCGCGGGTGGACATGATCTCCTCGCCGGTCGCCTGGAACGTGGGGCACATGGTCGGCGCTTCTTTGCGGCAGCCGCCGCAGCCGTTGCATTGCTCGAGATTGCGAATGAACGAGCCGTCCTTGGCCGCGAACGCCAGCATCGGTGTGAAGGGCAGCTTCAGTTCATAGCCCGCTCCCAGCCGCAAATGCGTGTCGATTTTGAACCGACCGTCGCTGATGATTTTGCCGGGGTTAAACCGATTGTGTGGATCGAACGCAGCCTTGATTTCCCGCAACACACCCAGCAAATCCTCGCCCAGATGCGCCGGCAAATACTCGGTGCGGGCGATGCCGACGCCGTGTTCGGCCGCGAGTGATCCTTTGAATTGGCGGACCAGCGCCGAAACTTCGTCCGTCAGTTGCCGGAATTTCCTCAGATCATCGGCGCTGTGCAAATCCAGGACTGGTCGGACGTGCAACAGCCCGGCGGCGGCATGGCCGTAATAGCAGGCCTGCAAGCCCAGCGGCTTCATCAGGGATGCCAGGCTCGTCACGTAAGCCGGCAATCGCTCCGGCCGCACCGCCGTGTCCTCGAGACCGGTGACAGGTTTGGCGTCGCCTGGGCGTCCCGTCAGCAGCGAAAGCCCGGCCTTGCGCAAAGACCAAACCAGATTCATTTCCGCATGATTCCTGAGAAGGGTCGTGCGCAGGCCAAGGCGCTTGCCGGCCAGCGCGGCCAAACGGTCCGCCACGTCGTCGTAAAACTCAACCAGCAAGATCGCTTCGCACGGCTTGCTGTCGAGTTCGAGCAGCGCACGCGCGGCCTGAAACGCCCGCTGGCCTTTGGTTTGATCAAACAGCACCCGGTCGATGTGTTCAATCGCCGCCGGGTTAAGATGGAGCAACTCGACTGTGGCTTGCATCGCTTCCGCCACCGAAGCAAAAAAGACAAGGCCGAGGCCCTTTTGACAGGGCAACGGCACGATCTTCAATTCCGCCGACATGATTGCGGCCAGCGTGCCTTCGCTGCCGGAAAGAATGTGATTGAGGTTGTCCGGCTCGCGCAGCCAGCGGTCGAGGGCGTAACCGGGCCAGCGTTTCAACAAGCCGGCTGGCATGCGCTCGGCTATCTGCGGGGCGTGTTGCCGGACCAGACGCGCAATCAATTGCCGTTGCGGACGCAGCGTGTCGTGCCCCGGCCCGATGGTTTCGATGCGCCCATCCGACAGAACAAGCTCCAACGCGCGCACATGATCGGCGGTGGTGCCGTGCACCGGGACGCGCGCGCCCGATGAGTTATTGGCAATCATCCCGCCCAGAGTCGCGCGGGAACTGGTCGCCACGTCCGGGCCGAAGCAAAAGCCGTGCGGCTTCAGGAACGAGTTGAGCTGGTCGAGCACCACGCCGGCGCCCACTCGCACCGTGCGTTTTTCCAGATTCAGATCGGTAATCTGGCGGTTATGCCGCGCAAAATCGACAATCAAACCGTCCCCAATCGCGCCGCCCACCAATCCTGTGCCGGCGCCCCGCGGGACGACGGCGACACCAGCTTGCACGGCGGCCTGAATGATGGAGCCGGCTTGGCGCGCCTGGCGCGGGAAGGCCACGCCCATCGGCTCGATCCGGTATATTGAGGCGTCGGTCGCGTACAGTTGCCGCGTCAGATTGTCAAAAGCGACTTCGCAATCCGCCGCCGCGATCGTCTTTTGCTGCTGAACCAGGGTCATTGCGCGGTTTCAAACTATCGGCGGCCCGGCGGGTTGACAATGAGGAAGCAGCGTTTGGCCCGACACGGCGGAACGGTTTTCGGTCGGCGATGCGTCCCAAGTTGTCGATGCCGCGACCGGCTTTCGGTCAGAGCACACTTTTAAAAGTGTGCTCTGACCGTTGGGCTGCGCCGCCGGTTTCCGTGGGCGGACTGGACGCGGCAGGCGCGGCGCATTCCACGCGCTGCAAATTGCGGAAGGCACCCCAAGGGCACCGACAAGCTGGGGATTCACTGATCGGTCGGAGCGGATCGGTTTGAGCGTTGCGCGAAGATCAAAACGCTGGTATCATTTCCCAAAGTACGACGCGATTCCGAATCGAGTTTATGAGAAAAGCCGCTCTGCTGGGCGCTTCGCTGGCGCTGAACGTTGTCCTGCTGGGAGTGTTGGCTTGGAAGGCCAAGACACCTCCGGAGGGCCGGCTATCCACAGCCGCGCCCCAGGTCATCACTAACCTTGTTACTCGAAAGATTGCCGGCAGGTCCGTCCTGCTCTCCGCGCCCGCGGTCCCACGCAGAGATTGGCGCTCGATCGAATCTGAAGATTACCGGACTTACATTCGCAACCTGCGCGCCTTTGGCTGTCCGGAAGAAACCATCCGCGACATCATCATTGCCGATGTGACCAAGCTCTACGCGGCGCGTTGGAAGGCGGCACATTCCCCAGACCGGGACTGGAAGTTTTGGGAGACAGAAGACAAGCACGCCAAGAAGGACCGCGAGCGGAAAATCGAGCGGCATGCTTTGGAAAAGGAGATGCGCAACCTGATCGGCGAATTGCTGGGTGTCGATCTGGAAAAGGAAATGCGCAAATACGCTCTCGACTTGGAAGCGGACAAACAAGAGCGGGCCTGGGCCTTTCTCCCTTCGGAAAAGCAAAGCCAGGTCAAGGAACTGCAAGACAAGTTTAAGGAGGCCATGACCTCGCTTTCCGAGGAGGCGGAGCGAGGCGGCAACTCGGAAACAAAGAAGAAACTGGCCGAGCTGAAAGGGCAATACCGAGCCGAGTTGAGTCAAATCCTGACTCCGGCTGAACTGGAAGAATTTGAGTTAAGGAGTTCGCCCACGGCCAACAAACTGCGCAAAGAGTTGGCGGGTTTCGAGCCGACCGAACAGGAATTCCGAGCGCTGGTCAAGGTGCGGCAGGCTTTCGAGGAACAAATGGCCGCTTTGCCGGACACCCTGGACGAGCGGAACCGGGATTATCTCAACCGGCAGTTCAAGCTGGAGTATCTGGCGCAGGCGCGTCAATGGCTCGGCGACCAGCGGCACGAGGAGTTTCTACGTTCCAGAAGCGAGGAGTTCCAGGACGCGTTACGTTTGTCGGAAAAGCTCGATCTGCCAAAGGAAACGGCCGTTCGCGTCTATGACATTAACGTTGCCTTGCGAGAAGAAGCCGAGAAAGTGAGCAAAGACCCCTCGTTAACCGACGAGCAACGAGATGTCCTGTTGCGGAACATGAAGCTGGAAACGAAAGAAACCTTGAACAAACTGATCGGGGAAAAGAATTTGCGACGGCTCGAATAGAGCGCGGGCGGCTCTTTCGTTTTGTCAGTGGTCAACACGGATTTTGGCGAGAGGCGGGGAGTTTTTCAGGAGATTGAGATTGTAGAGCGGTCAGGGTTGTGTCACTCAGCCACAGGAGCGATGCTCTCTCAAGCCCGTTCAGCCAGCCACGATTCCACACTTGACGGCCTCAAGGAAGATCATGCGGGAATGAACGCGGGGAAGAGCCGCAAAAAGGCGCAGAAGGCCCAAGGACTTCCGCACTTCTCTTTCTTGCGCGTTTTGTGCCTCGTTGCGGCTGGATTCGCTTTCAGAGGCAGAACCACGGCAACGCCGTGATCTTTTCGTGGAGTTGCGCGGGGCGCGGACAGCGGCACACGATGTAACCTTGTTTTGCCTGCTTCGGGTGTTCACCCAGGAAGGTCAGCAACTGCCGTGCATCCTGAACAGTCGGGTTCTCGGTCCACTTCACCTCGATGGGCGTGAGCGTTCCCCCCCGGTCGATGATGAAATCAACTTCCGCGCCGTCTTTGGTGCGCAAATGATACAGCTTGCCCTCGCCGAGGTACTGGAGCCGCTTCCACAATTCGAGGCCGACCCACTGCTCGAAAAAACCGCCCGGATTCACCTTCACCACGTCGGGTGTCGCCGTCAGTCCCGCCGCCGCGTGGCGCACTCCCAGGTCGAAGAAGAGGAACTTCGGCGTCGAGAGCAGGACTTTTCTCGAACTCCGGGAAAACGCCTCGATCCGCAGGCCCACAAACATGTCCTCCAGCAACTGGTAGTAGCTCTTGACGGTCGGCTGCGACACCCCGCTTTCCTGCGAGATGGCCGTAAAATTCACGATCTGCCCCGATTCCGCCGCCGCCAGTTGCATGAAGCGCACGAACGCGCCCCAATCCTTCACCAGCGCTTCGCGCCGGATTTCCTCCTCCAAATGCACGAACGCAAACGCTCTCAGCAATTCGGCCCGGTCTGTTTGCAGGGCTGCGACCACGCCCGGCAGTTCGCCAAAGGTCAACCGCGTCAATAAGTCCGACGCCGGGAACGGTCGTTCCTGCTTCCGGCCCTCCTCCCACGCGAACGGCAACGGCGAAACTGCGTAAGGGATGCGCGGCTGATTGGCCGGGTGCTCCGCCAGCGTCAGCGGAAGCAATCGATGATAGAAGCTCCAGCCCGGCAGCAGGTTGGCCCCGATGCGCCGAAGTTTCCGCGCCGAACTGCCACACAGCACAAACCGCCAGCGCGTTTTGTCGCCATCATACAGGTGTTGAACCGCGTCAAAAATTGAGGGCACTGACTGCGCTTCATCCACGAAAACGAACTGGTCGCGTTTCTGCGCTGGCAAATTCCGGCAGTCATCCAGGAAGGCTCCGGGATCAGCCAGATGCCGCGTCCGCTCCTTCGGGTCGGCCAAGTCCACCAGCACCGTTTCCGGCGGCAACAGCGCCCGGAGGAGCGTGGACTTCCCGGTTTGCCGCGCCCCGAAGATCAGGTGGACATACGGTCGCGCCAACTTCTCGCGCAAAATCTCTGCATACCAGCGGTCAAACATACTTCACTTTATATTCAGACGCGAAATCTAAAGTCAAGTTTTCAGGCCGTCATCCGCCGCAACCCCAACCACTTGCCGCACTGCTGAAAGGCCGCTCGAAGGCCCAAAAGACAAAAAGCCGATTCCGTCCTGGAACGCTCTTACGGCCCGCCCCACGGTCAATAATTCAGATTGCCACCGAACTCAGGAGCCAGGCCGGCGTTGACCTCCTTGGCCCAACGATCCAGTTTATCGGCGCCACTTTTCCAGAAGCGGGCGCACAACTTGAAGTATTCGAGGACCGTTTCCTTTTCCCCTTTCTCCAGGAGTTCCTTGGCCAGGGCCATGTTCGGACCAAAACTATCAAGCTGGGGTGAACCTTTGCTCGCACCCGCCGCCAGGAGATGTTTCTTGGCGGCCTCGAGTTTGCCTTCGCGCAGCGCTATCCGGCCCAAGACCACGTTTCCTTTGTTAATGGCGTTCCCATAGGCCCAGCTCGATTTGTTTTGCTCCGCCTGCTGCAAAAACTCCGTGGCATACGTCCTGGCTTTCTCCATTTCGCCGGCGTTGAACGCCATTTTGGCGAGGGCGTCCAGGTTGGAGAATCGGGAACTCGCCTCCGTTGTATTGGCCTGGGCTTTCTCCATCTGCTCCAAAGCCTTTTGGGCCGCTTCGTTCCCCGCACCCGGCTTGGGATAATTGGCCTCCAACTCATAGAGGTGCGCCAACTTGGCCAACCAGACCGGGTCCTTTGGCTCCAAGGCTTGCGCCCGCTTCAGAAAATCTTCCGCGATCGTCCGGTCGTGCAAGAGGCAAAAGTTGGCGGCGTTGCCAAGGATGGCCACCTGATTGGGGTTGTTCTTGACCTGATTCAGCCAAAGTGCTGATTCTGCATAGAACGGGTAGGTTTTTCAGCAGGGGGTTTTGGCTGGCGG
>CAYIIH010000345.1:0-1101 GCA_964363225.1 uncultured Verrucomicrobiota bacterium
GCCCGTAGCGATTGCTGGCCACCAGGCTCACCACAAAGTCGCCCACCGCCACCGGAACTCCGGAAATTACCCCGGTTTGCGCATCAATGACCAGGCCCGCCGGCAGCCCGCTGGCCCCATACCACTCCGGCGCATTGTAGGCCACCACGGCGTAGCTGAACCCACTGCCCAAACCGGCCTGCACCAGCCCACTGCTGCCGATCCCTGGGACGGCTGGTTCGTTGACAAACAGCGTCACCGCCCACGCGCACGATCCCACGCTGTTGGTCGCGGAAAGGACCACGGAATACTTCCCGGCTTGCGCCGGTTGGCCCGTGATCAGGCCGGTGCCCTGGTCCAGCACCAGGCCGGGCGGCAAGCCGGCGGCTCCGTAAGCGTCGGCACCATTCTTGACCATGATCCGGTGCTGGAAGGGCCAGTCCACCACGGCCATCAGAAACTGCGGGCCAACCCAGGCGGGCGCGGCCACGCTGGGCGGCAAACCGCTCAGTGTCAGACTGTGATACCCTCCCGCCGCAATCGCCACCACGTTGCTCAACCCGCTGAGCACATACGTCCCCCCAATGAGCCCGTTGTAGCCCCACGCCACCACCCGGCCCTCGGCCGTCAGCGCCAGACTGCGATTCGATCCCGCCGCAATCGCCACCACGTTGCTCAACCCGCTGGGCACTGTGACCGGGGCGGTCTCGTTGTACATGACGTACCTGTATATGCCCCACCCCACCACCCGGCCCTCCGCCGTCAGCGCCAGACTCTGTTCATACTGCGCCGCAATCGCCACCACGTTGCTCAACCCGCTGGGCACCGTCGTCTGGCCGGACCCGTTGTTGCCCCACGCCACCACCCGGCCCTCGGCCGTCAGCGCCAGACTGTGATCCATTCCCGCCGCAATCGCCACCACGTTGCTCAACCCGCTGGGCACTGTCATCTGGCCGGAATAGTTTTCACCCCACCCCACCACCCGGCCCTCGGCCGTTAGCGCCAGACTGTGCCGATATCCCGCGGCAATCGCCACCACGTTGCTCAACCCGCTGGGCACCGTCGTCTGGCCGGGCCCGTTGTCGCCCCACGCCACCACCCGGCCCTCGGTCGTCAGCGCCA
>CAYIIH010000345.1:1201-9282 GCA_964363225.1 uncultured Verrucomicrobiota bacterium
GGCTATGAAACCCTCCCGCCGCGACCGCCACCACGTTACTCAACCCGCTGGGCACCGTTGTCTTGCCGTACTCGTTGTTACCCCACGCCATCACCCGGCCCTCGGCCGTTAGCGCCAGGCTATGAAACCCTCCCGCCGCGACCGCCACCACGTTACTCAACCCGCTGGGCACATTCGTCAGGCCGGACAGATTCCAGTCCCGCGCGGCGACTTCAGAGGCGGCGTGACCTGCCAGCGGGGTGCCGGCCACAGCCACGGTGATAATCAATAAAACACTCGTAAACAATCTGGCGCTGATCTTTTTCATGGGATTTGCTTTCTCTTCATCATCCAGCTCTTTGGAAAACGAGGTGCGGAAGGACGGCAGCGGTTCGGAACCAGAGGCAGTTCACCCCGCCTTGGGGAGATTTCAGAAATCCGATCCCCCAACTGGGCCAGCCGTTGAATGGTCTTGTCATGTCACCCCGATTCCGGGTTCTCTGCACGCGCGGCGTCGGCTGATGAAGCGAGTCAGCGTCTCGTGGAGGCAGTAACGGCTATGCTTATCGCTCCAATCCAAGGATTAAGCAAGTCTAAATCGCATGGCAATCACTTCATTGGACAATGCCGCCTATCTTCTCCTCAAGGTCATCCTGTCACAACGGCCACGCGCCGCTGCTGGCTTCGTTGCCAATCAGCATGGCGGCGGATTCCAGAGGTGGATTTGCCTCAAGAGGGAGATGCCGATGGCTGCGCACGAGTTCGCTGTTGACGCGTTCTTACGCGGGCACCGAGCATCGCCGGTTCACCGGGAAGTTTCCGCCACAACGGTTCGCTTGAATTGATTCGGGGTCGTGCCGGCTCGCACCACGACAACGCTTTCGCCCTTCGCCGTGCTGAACTTCAACAGCGAGCCATTCATCTTGTCCGGCTTTCCGCCGTCCCGGCAGAGCATCACGCCGCCTTCCCCCCAGAGATTTCGCAACCGGCATTCGCCGCCGCGCTGCGTTCGTCGCACCTCGCTCGATGGCAATATGTGGCGTCGCGAGACGAAGATGAAACGGTGAGGAGGCACCGCAAGGCCAAGCCGTGGAAGAACATCTGTGCTCAGGTCTGCCACGGATGCACCGCCCCACGTTCAGCGCAGAATAGGCGTCAGGCAGACCTTCCGCTGCAGTGTTTGTTTTTCTTGCCGCTGCCGCACGGGCACGGTTCGTTGCGTCCCACTTTGGGCCGATCGGATGTCACACGCGCCAACGCGCGTTGTCGTTTCAAGGCGCGCTCGTAAAGGATGCGCAACGTCCGGTGGCGCTGCCTGAGTTCATGGCTCGGAGAAACCCACCATCGTTTCCTCGCCGGCCATCACGCCCGGGGCAAACACGGCATCGAGCGTGTTCGGGTCGGCCCGGCGGACTTGGTCCTGTTTGGTGGCGGACCACAGATGATAGAGTTCCACCCAGTCGTCGGGCTGAAGTTCCGTCCGGACGGCTTTGGCGAACGCCGGCGAGCGGGAATCCATCTTCACCTCGGTTGGCCGGGCGAGTTGACGACGGACTACATCCAGGCAAACCACCAAAGGCGGCGGGTCCGAAACCAGGGGCTGAGGCCGGTCTTCCGCGCAAAACAGCGTGATCGTCTGGCAGGCGCACAGCGGATTCTTGCAGATATGCCAGGCGGTCACAAAATCCCGGTCCGCCCACGGGCCGCACTGCAATCGCAGTAGGTGCGTCTGGCTGGGTTCGTCGCAAGTGAGGATGGAGAGTTCCATCAGGGGCGGCGGTTGCGTTTGCGCGCCAATTTGGCCAGCTTGCGCTTCCGCTTGAGCTTTCCGTGATCGACCGCACGGGGCGGGCTGAATCCTTGATCTTTCCAGTCTCCGGCCCGTTCGCCAGTGCCGTCCAAGGTCTCAAGGCCCAGACACTGTTGGTCCTCGTCGAAGATGTACACCGGCTTTTTCCCGTTCCACGTCTGGAAAAGATTAGGTTCCTTGGTGTCCGGATTGTCGATGCCGACGACGCCTTGGAACTGGAAACCGGGTTTCATGCCTTTGGCGAGCAAATCTTCATCAATGATGACGGTGGAGCAGGCGGTGCAGAAAAAGCCGGCAGGCGCGAGCATAGCCCGCAGGCCGCGATTCGTGGCGTAGATGAACTCGGCGCAATGCTGTTGCGTCGGGGCGTGGCAGCGGGGGCATTGCAGCGTGGCACCCACCGCGCGCTGGGTGTAGGCATGTTCGATCGTGCCTCGGAACAACGAACGGCCCGCCCGCCGGACGACCTCCTGGTTGAGGGCCTCCCTCGCTTCCGGCCCGAAACCGTCGCGGTCGATGGTGACACCGATCTCGTTGCGGGTCAGGAAGTGGGCCACTCCGGAGTCGTCCTTGGCTTGCTCCTGGACTTGGCCGGGGCTGGCCTTGCCGAACAGACGTTTCAGAAGTTTAAACATGGTGTTTGATGTCACGAACCGCGCACAGAGAGTAGAGCTTGACCCGATCCGGCGTCAAGCAAACCGGCAGGCCGCGGGCCCGTTTTAATTTCAAAACCACGCTTGAAGCCTGGGCAGAACAGGCTAGGCTTTCGTGAACGCAGTCGAGGCAGGCGTCGCGGCGATTCTTGAGAATCCCACTCGCTACGGCTCAGTTGAACACGGGATTCAGCACCAGCGACATCCGAGCTTCATGCAGCGACTCAAAATGAAACTCATGCGCAACCCATGCCTCCCCGTGCTCCTTTGGGCCGGCATCCTGGCACGGTTACTTTCCGGCGCAGCCCTGGCCGAGACCTCCGCGGCGCCGGAGTTGTGCCGCATCGAAGTGGTGGAAAAAGGGAGCGGCTGGCCCGTGCCGCTGGTGGAACTGCGCACCACGCACCATGAGCGGTTGGTCACGGACAATGCGGGCGTGATCGCTTTTGATCTTCCGGAATTGATGGGCCGTGAAACGTGGTTCGACGTCATCGGCCACGGCTACGAGGTGCCGAAGGACGGCTTCGGCTTCCGGGGCGTGCGGCTGAAGCCGGAGCCAGGCCACACGCTGAAAGTCGAGGTGCAGCGGCGCCTCATCGCGCGGCGCCTCGGGCGCCTGACCGGCGGCGGATTGTTCGCCGAAAGCCAGAAGTTCGGACAAGCGCGCGACTGGCGTGACTCGGGCATTCTTGGCTGCGACAGCGTGCAAAACGCGGTGCATCGCGGGCGCCTATTCTGGTTGTGGGGTGATACGACGATCGCGCGCTATCCGCTCGGCATTTTCGATGGCACCAGCGCCACCACCGCAGTGCAGCCGCTTTCGTCCTTCGAGCCGCCATTACGGCTGAAGCTGGATTATTTCACCGACGAAAATGGCTCGCCGCGCGGCATTGCCAAGCTGCCGGGCACCGGCCCGACGTGGGTCACTGGTTACGTCAGCCTGACGGACAAAACCGGCCGGCCGCGATTGGCCGGCGCTTACATGAAAGTCAAGCCGCCGATGGAAGCCTATCAATGGGGACTCGCGGTGTGGAACGATGAGACGAGCAACTTCGAGCCGCTGCGCGTGGTCTGGACGAAGTCCGAGGCCACCCCGAAGCCGCCGCCCGTGCCGGAGGGACATCCCATCCTGTGGAAAGACGAGACCGGCAAGGAGTGGGTGTTGTTTGGCAATCCCCTGCCGACGTTGCGCTGCCCGGCGACGTTCGAGGCGTGGCAGGACGCAACTACGTGGGAAGTGCTCAAGCCGCAGGAGAGCATTCCCGCCGCGGGCGACGGCGCCTTCATCAAACCGCACAGCGGCTCGATTGCGTGGCATCCGTGGCGCAAGCGCTGGGTGACGGTTTTCATGCAGAGCTTCGGCCAGCCGTCCGTCTTTGGCGAGTCGTGGTATGCCGAAGCGGATTCGCCCCTGGGTCCCTGGGGACCCGCCGTGAAAGTTCTCAGCCACGAGAATTACACCTTTTACAATCCACGCCTTCACCCCGAATTCACGCCCGGCGGCTCGCCGCTGCTCTTGTTTGAAGGCACTTACACCATGCAGTTCAGCGACAACAAACAGCCGACACCGCGCTACGATTACAACCAGATTCTGTATCGCCTCGACCTGGATGATCCCGCATTGACGCCGGCCCACGGCAAATGAACACCCCTCCGTGTCCGATTCGCCTGCGGGCCGTCGGAAATGGAGGAACCGGGCGCAACTCAGCTTCTTGCAGGTCCTGGGAGTGCAAGACCGAGCGAGGGACAACCCGATCCAGCCGGAAAGGCTGGCGTCCACCAGCCCAGGGCCAGCGAGCCTCGCGAGGCGCCCAATTGAAAAGGCAAGCCATCGGCACCGAAATCAACTCTGGTCAGACGCATTGAAAACAACATTTAAGGGCGGCGCTACGCCGGGCTGGTCCACCACCGGCCCTTCGGGCCGGCCAGTCCGGCTGCGAAAAACTGCGATGCGCCTGTCTTCGGGCGCGTGACCATTGAGCCGTATCATTTCCGTCCCGGTAGGGCGGCGCTGCCGCGCCGCCTTGTTTCTACACCGTTTTCCGCCGGGTGATGGGAGCACCCGCTCAATCCCTTTTTAGTGACAGAACCGTGCCCACTCTCTACATTTGAATAACCAGGAATTCCAGGGCGAAGCAGCAGCTTCGCGCTACCGTCCATTGAATGAATACGGCTAAGCCGCTTATGTGAAGCTTCACATGATCGGCTAAACAGCGTAACCACTAAGCGCTAGACGAGCGGGCGCGCTTCCACTAATTTCCTGGTTATGTCGAAAGCAGTGAAAGGCGCCGGCGGGAATCCGCCTGCCGCCGGTGCGGAGTTGCCCTTTGAAACGGCGTTGCAGAAGCTGGAGTCGATTGTGGAATCGATGGAAGGCGAGGACCTCCCTTTGGAGACCTTGCTGGCGCGGTTTGAGGAAGGCTCGCGGCTGGTGAAGATTTGCCAGGCCAAGCTGGCGGAAGCGGAATTGAAAATCCAACAGTTGGAAAAAGATGCCACCGGCGAACCGGTTTTGAGGCCGTTGGCGCCGCCTCTGGAAACTCTTGAGGCCTAACCACGCTGCCCATGCCTGAAAATCTGAAATCAGAGGGCGCTTAAGATTGACCCTTGAACGTATGAGCCGATACCTGGACATGGTGGACCATCCATCGCACGTCAAGAAATTGACCTTGCCGCAATTGCTGCAACTGGCCGAGGAAATCCGCCAGGAACTGATCACGCAATTGGCCAAGCATGGCGGGCACCTGGGACCGAACCTGGGCGTGGTCGAGCTGACCCTCTCGCTCCATTACGTCTTTTCGACGCCGCAGGACAAGTTCGTCTGGGATGTCAGCCACCAAACTTATGTCCACAAACTGCTGACGGGCCGGAAGAACCGCTTCCACACCCTGCGCACCACGGACGGTCTGAACGGCTTCGCCCTCCGCAGTGAAAGTGAACACGATTGCTACGGGGCCGGCCACGCCGGCACGGCTCTCTCGGCGGCTCTGGGCATGGCCGTGGCCCGCGATCAACGCGGCAGTCACGAAAATGTGGTCGCCATCTTTGGCGACGCGGCGTTGACGAACGGGATTTCGTTTGAGGCGCTGAACAACATTGCGCATTCCACCCGGCGCTTTATCGGCATTCTCAACGACAATGAATGGAGCATCGCCAAGAACGTGGGGGCCATCGCCACCTATCTGAACAAGCTGATCACCCACCCTTCCTACAACCGGTTCCAAAAGGATTTTGAACGCTGGATGCGGCGGGTGCCCAAAGGAGACCTCGCCTTGAGACTCGGACACAAAGCCGAGGAAGCTCTCAAAGGGGCCGTCACGGAAGTCTCACTGGAACCGGCCACCGGCATTCTGGGAGCGGACGGGCGCGGCGGCTATGGCAGCAGCTTGATCTTTGAGGAAATGGGCTTGCGCTATCTCGGCCCGATCGACGGACATGATTTGTCCTTGCTCATCAGCTCCCTGGAATTTGCCAGGAACTGCCCGCAGCCGGTGGTTCTGCATATTTTGACCAAGAAGGGCAAAGGCTACGAGGTGGCGATCCAGCAGCCGGAGAAATTTCACGGGACCGGGCCGTATGACGTGCAGACGGGCGCCGCGCCCGCCGCCCAGCCGGGCGCTCCACTCAACTACCATGAGGTGTTCGGCCAGGCCATGGTGCGGCTCTGCCAGAAGGATAATTCCATCGTCGGCATTACCGCCGCCATGCCGAGCGGCACCGGGCTGAAGGCGCTGGAAAAGGCCATGCCCAACCGTTACTACGACGTGGGCATTGCCGAGGAACATGCGGTGCTGTTTGCGGCCGGGATGGCCACGATGGGCTTTCATCCGGTCTGCGCGATTTACTCGACCTTTTTGCAGCGGGCTTATGACTGCATCGTCCACGATGTGGCCTTGCAGGATTTGCCGGTGATTTTTTGCATGGACCGCGCCGGCCTCTCCGCCAATGACGGTCCGACGCATCATGGGCTCTTTGACATAGCGTATCTGCGCTGCGTGCCCAACATCATCGCCATGGCGCCCAAGGACGAAGATGAACTGGTGGACATGATGTTCACGGCCACTTACCAGAAGCACCCGGCTTTTATCCGCTATCCGCGCGGCGCGGCGGAAGGGGTTCCGATCAAGGACCAGCCGAAGCTGCTGGAGATTGGCAAGGCCGAAGTGCTGCAAAATTTTTCTCAAAATGGCGACCGAAAAGTCGCTCTGTTTCCGCTGGGCAACATGCAGAAAATGGCTCGAGACACCGCCGGGCAGTTGGCCGCCGGCGGATTTGACGTGGCCATGATCAATCCTCGGTTTACCAAACCGCTGGACGCGGGCACGACCGAGTTTTTTGGCCGGGCGGCGGACTTGGTGGTCACGTTCGAGGATCACGTTTTGACGGGCGGCTACGGCAGCAGCATTCTGGAATTGTTCAGCGAAAAGCAAATTCCCACCCCGGTGGCCAGAATCGGCTGGCCCGATCAGTTCATCGAGCATGCCTCGAACGTGGAGTACCTGCGCGAAAAGTACGGCCTGACGGCTGCCCACGCCGTGGCGATGGTGAAAGCACATTTTGGCGCGGAGCGAGCCGTTGGTTTGGCCGCCGCCGTTTGAAGCGCTTTCATCCTGATTTCTGCAAGTCTCCTCTTAACACTTAACACTCAACACACAACACTCAACCTTTGACTCATCGATGGCTTACAAAGACATTACTCCACCGGCGGGAGGCAAGATTACCAATGACGGCGGCAGGCTGATCGTTCCGGACGAACCGATCCTTCCCTTTATTCGCGGTGACGGCACCGGTCCGGATATATGGGCGGCCAGCCAGCGCGTGTTTGATGCCGCAGTGCAAAAGGCCTACGGTGGAAAGCGGAGGGTGGCCTGGTTTGAAGTCTATGCCGGCGAGACGTCCAAGAACAAATTCGACAATTGGCTGCCGGACGATACGGTCGAGGCTTTCAAGGAATTCCTGGTGGGCATCAAAGGGCCGCTGACCACCCCGGTGGGGGGCGGCATCCGGTCGTTGAATGTCGCCTTGCGCCAGTTGCTGGACCTTTACGTGTGCCTGCGGCCCGTGCAATATTTCCAGGGCGTGCCGTCTCCGGTGAAGCGTCCCGAAAAAGTCAACATCATCATTTTCCGCGAGAATACGGAGGACATTTACGCCGGCATTGACTTCCAGGCCGGCTCCGAACAGGCGGTCAAGACGCTCGAATTCCTCCAGGCGAATTTCCCCAAGGAGTATAAGAAAGTCCGCTTCGGGGCCGAGGCCAGCTCCATTGGCATCGGCATCAAGCCTGTCTCCAAGCCGGGTTCCGAGCGGCTCATCCGGGCGGCTGTCGAATTTGCCATTACCCAGAAGCGCAAGAGCCTCACCTTCGTCCATAAGGGGAACATCATGAAATACACCGAGGGGGCGTTCCGCGACTGGGGTTACGAACTCGTCCAGCGCGAGTACGGCGCAGTGGAACTGGACGGCGGACCGTGGTGCAAAATCCCGGAAGGCCAGCGCGGCGCGGGCCTCCTCATCAAGGACGCCATTGCCGACATCACCTTGCAGCAGGTCTTGACGCGCCCGACGGACTTTGACGTCATCGCCACGCTGAACCTCAACGGCGATTATCTCTCCGACGCGCTGGCCGCGCAGGTCGG